>CAYJMR010000010.1:0-26349 GCA_964371375.1 uncultured Treponemataceae bacterium | reverse complement strand
TTTTTTTACAAATTTCAACTAAAAAATAATATAATGCAAAGGTGAGGTAGGATTTGCCACAGCCAAAGTCTAAGACGGTGAAGGCTTTGTTAGATTCTTCTCTAGGTATGATGTCATTGATAAATTCCAAAAATCTGTTAATTTGGCGAAATTTATCATATTTTGAGGAAACAACTTTTCCCTGTTCTGTCATAACACCGAGGTGAACTAAAAAGGGTACAGGGAAACCCTCTTCTAGGATATATTTTTTTTGCTTGTTTTGACTGCTTTTCACCTGTGGGGGTCCCTCTTTGTGAGGCTTTTTTAGTATACTTATTTTCCCTTTTTTGTTAGAAAGAATTGTTATTGTTTCGGCTACGGTGTTGATAACTGTATTTTTGTACATACTGCCGCAGTGCTTTTGTAAAAAAGAGGTAAGGTCATTTTGTGGAATTATATTATGAAAACTTTGCGTTTTTGTAAAACTTTCACAAAAATAGCTTTCTTTTTCTGAACCATTCTGAAAAATACGTATTTTGTGGTATTGCTGTTCGCCATTTGGATTTGATAAAATAACAGAAATAATATCTTGTGTTCCATTTTTAAGCCCTAACTCTAACATACTAGAATTCCTTTCTGATGTGTTCTAATTTGCTAAGCTCAACACAAGCTTCAAAAAGAGGTAAGGCTGTTGCAAGAAGAGGCATGCGAAGTTCTTTTGCTAACTCTTTCATTTCAACGCTTGGCAATTTTTCGTTTACCAAGAGTACAGCAACGCATTCGAGCATGACCGCCGTGCGTATAGTTTGTTCTGTTGCGAGGCCGGTAACAAGTAAGCAGCTTTCTTTTTGGCTTACAAGGAGGTCAGCCATAAGGTCTCCTGCAATGATTTCAAAAAATTCATCTTTATGCTCGTCTTTTGGAATAAATACAATATTTACAGGCAAATTTTCAACTAGAGACAATATATTCATGCTTTTATTATATACTTTTTTTTAATAAAATGATATACTCTTTGCATGGCGAAAGTTTTTGTTTTTGTAAATCAAAAAGGTGGAGTTGGGAAAACAACTTCGGTAATCAATATTGGAGCGTATATGGCTCTAGCAGGAAAAAGAGTTCTCTTAGTTGATTTCGACTCACAAGGAAACATGTCCTCAGGTGTTGGTGCAACAAAAGAAAAACCAACTGTATATGAACTGATTTCCGGTTCTGCAACAGCGGAGCAAGCTGTACAAAACACAAGCGTAAAGAACCTCGATGCAATTTCAGCTTCAATAGATTTATCTGGTGCTGCAATTGAACTTGTAGATCAAGAAGACAGAGAATACTTTTTAAAAAAAGCTCTTGAGCCTTTACAATCAAAATATGATTTTATCCTTATAGACTGTCCTCCTTCATTGGGAATTTTAACTCTTAATGGGCTTGCAGCAGCAGATGCGGCAATGGTTCCTATGCAATGTGAGTATTTTGCACTTGAAGGGGTTTCTTTATTATTACAAACTATAAAAAAAGTTCAAAAAAGTATTAATCCTAGCCTAACAATAGGGGGAATCTTTTTTACTATGTATGATTCACGCACGCGTTTGGCAAATGATGTTGTTATGCAAATTAAAGCTTATTTTAAAGATAGCGTTTTTTCTACAATTATTCCTAGAAATGTGCGGCTTTCAGAAGCTCCTTCTCATGGGGAGCCAATTTGTCTCTATGATCCTGGTTGTGCAGGGGCTAGAAGTTATGAAAAGCTTGCTCAAGAGGTAATAGAACGTGGCTAAAAAAGGATTAGGCAAAGGTCTTGGTGCGCTGCTAGCAGAAGCGGACACCGGAGTAGAAAAAGCTCCCGCAAAAAAAGTTTCAACAAAAGAAAAAACCGCAAGTGTTAAAGATTCCTCATCTCAAGATTTTTATGTTGACATTGAACTTTTAAAGCCAAATCCACATCAACCCCGAACAGAATTTGACGAAGAAGCATTACAAGAGCTTTCTGATTCGATAAAAGAGCATGGACTTATTCAAGCCGTATTGGTAGAGGAAGTTGGGGACGGGACATATTACATCATTGCAGGAGAGAGACGCACGCGAGCTTCAAAACTTGCAGGCCTCAAACAACTACCTGTTCGAGTACAAAAATTTTCAGAACAAAAAAAACTTGAAGTTGCATTAATTGAAAATATACAAAGGGAAAACTTAAACGCGATAGAAGAAGCAAGGGCGTACCATAACCTTATGAAACTTGCAAACATAACGCAAGATGAGGTTGCAAAGAGAGTTGGAAAAAATCGCTCTACGGTTGCAAATGCGCTTCGTCTTTTAAAGCTTCCAGATGATATGCAAAAAGCGCTTTTGGATGGTAGCTTAAGTGCGGGGCATGCTCGCGCTGTTTTATCGGTTATAAATCCATCTGATCAGAGAATCCTTTTTGCACGTATTATTGGAGCAGGTCTTTCTGTTCGAGATTCGGAAAACCAAGCGTCAGAAATGAACGCTGGAAAAAAAGAGCTTAAAACAAAGAAAAAGGCCGCAAAAGTTTCAAAAGTAGACGCCGATTATGCTTTCTTAGAAAATCAACTCATAGAAGCCTTGAGCACAAAAGTTTCACTAAATGGAAACTTTGACAAAGGTTCTATTGTAATTGAATATTTTTCGAGGGATGATTTAGATAGAATCTACGAGAGGCTAATGGATACATAGCAAAAAAGGCTTTAAGAACAGTTTGTCTTAAAGCCTTTTTTATTTCCCTAAAGAGGAAATACTTTTATAATTTTACAATTTGTTTTCCATGCTCATTGTTAATAATTTGTCCTAGAGATGCATAGATGGCTGAAAGTCCACAGAAGATACCTTCAATACCTGCAATAACTTTTATAGTGTGGTTTCCTGTGAAGTCTGCTACTGCTAAAAGTATAAACAAGATGGTTAAAGAAGCAAAAACAACTTGAGTTGATTTTGCGTGTGTAAGTGTTCCAATAAACATTCCACCAGTAAAAATTGCCCATAAAAGTAGGTAAAAGCCCATTGATGTTAAATCTGCTGCGTTTCCTGCTGGTAAAATCCAAATAATTACCAAAGACCACCAAAATGTTCCGTATGCTGTAAAAGCTGTTGCACCGAAAGTGTTCCCTGCTTTAAATTCCATAATACCTGCAATAATTTGTGCAAGCCCACCAAGCGCAATTCCCATACCAATTGTTACAAGCGAAAGAGGTAGTACCCCGGCATTGTGGAGGTTTAATAATACTGTTGTCATCCCAAATCCGATTAGCCCAAGAGGAGCTGGATTTGCTATTTTTGTTTGATCACTCATGTGTTCTCCTGTTTTTTGTGTTCTAGGGATAGTAGCACATTGGAAAAAAAAGAACAAGAGGAGATTCGAGAACTTGTATTAATAAACAAGGTTGAGTATAATAAAAATATTAAAACAAACTTTGATATATGCAAGATATAAACGAATGCATAAAAGGAATAAAAATGATTTACCGATTTTTCTTATCTGTTATTGTGGTTTCTTTGGTGTTGATGCTCTCAACATGCGATTCTTTATGGGTGATTAATAACTCAACAGATATCTCTTTTAGTGTTGGTATTGAGGACTTATATAGAGCAATAGAAAAGTCTAATGCAAATGCGAGAAGTATTTCGTCTGAATCAACAACAGTAACGGTAACAATTCGTGAGGCAAAAACCCAAAGAAAAGAAGCTGAAAGAGTTATCACCATCAAAGAAGGAGAGAAAGATAATCTTACAATTTCTTTTAACAAACTTGCTGTTGTAGGAAAAACTGTTTTTGCAGAAATTTATACAGAAACAGAAGGCGATGTATCTATTGGGCGATCTGAAACAAAAAAGATGGTGCGTGGAATTAACGTTCTGCATATTTCAGAACTTAATAGTTTAAGTGCTGTAGAAATGGTTACGGTTCCGCAGGGAAGTTTTGAAAGAGACCCAGATGGAAAGTTTGATTTTAGTATGACGCAAACGGTAACCTTGAGTACCTTTGAAATGGGAGAGACGGAAGTAACACAAAAACAGTGGCTTGACGTAATGGGAGGCTGGGCAAATGATAAAAAACCGACAGAAGCTCTTGGAGCTGGAGAAGATTTTCCTACCTATTATGTAAGTTGGTATGATGCAGTAAATTATTGCAATAAACTGACAGAATTAGAAATGGGAGAGGAGCATCAAGTATACACAATAAATGGTGTTACTGTAACTCAAGATATATCAAAAAAAGGGTATAGACTTCCAACAGAAGCGGAGTGGGAATATGCTGCCGGAGGAGGTTTTTCTTCAAGAACTAAGTATGCTGGAACAGATACTGATAGTAATTTAGGCTCTTATGCATGGTATGGCTCTTCAGGCGGTCAAACACACAAAGTAAAAGGAAAAGAAAAGAATTTGCTTAATCTTTATGATATGAATGGAAATGTTTCTGAATGGTGTTGGGACTGGCATCATGAGGATGGCTATTATGGGGGGCTTCAAACAAATCCAGAAGGATATCTTTCTGGATCAAATAAAGTTCTCAGAGGAGGTTCTTTTGTTTCAAACGTAGACTCTTTACATGTGTCGTGGAGAACATATAATGAGCCGACTAAACAGGATACGGCAACAATAGGCTTTCGAGTTGTTCGAACAAAATAATCTGTATTAGAAACCGGTTCGGCATTTGCCTACCGGTTTTTCTTTTTTTCCTCCCTTGCAAATTCCTCTCTTTTACGCTATGATAGACCAATTATTTTTGAAAATTAAGGACGTATTATGGCTATAAATTGTGGTATTGTTGGGCTTCCAAATGTTGGAAAATCAACTATTTTTTCGGCTCTTACGGCGGCTCCTGCAGAAGCTGCAAACTATCCATTCTGTACAATAAATCCAAATGTTGGAATTGTAGACCTTCCAGATACTCGCCTCGATTACCTATCTGAAAAATTTGAAACAAAAAAGAAAATTCCTGCTACAGTAGAATTTGTTGATATTGCGGGGCTTGTAAAAGGCGCTTCAAAGGGTGAAGGACTTGGAAACCAATTTTTAGGCCACATTCGTGAAGTTGGCGTTATTGCCCAAGTTGTTCGCTGTTTTGATAACGACGACATTGTGCACGTAAACAATAAAGTTGATCCAACAGGCGACATTGAAACAATCAACATGGAACTTGCCTTTGCAGACTTAGACAGTGTTGAAAAACGAATAGAAAAAGCAACACGTTCTGCCCGCGTGATGGGAAAAGACGAACAAAAAAAAGCCGAAGTTGTACTAAAGGCTCTCGATAAAATTAAGCCCTTGCTAGAAAACGGCGAAAGAGCCGCAAAAGCAGATCTTACAGACGATGAAAAACTTGCCATTTATGATTGCCATTTAATTACAATGAAGCCGCAAATGTACGTTTGTAACGTTGATGAAGACGGGATGCAAAATGGAAATGAATACATTGATAGTGTGAAAAAAGTAGCTGAAGCAGAGGGTGCAGATGTTGTAATTATTTGCGGAAAGTTTGAAGCAGACCTTGCAGAAATGGAAACACAAGAAGAGCGCTTAGAGTTTTTAAGTGAACTTGGCATAAAAGAATCTGGGCTCACGGTGCTTGCACGAGCAGCATACCATTTAATGGGTCTTAGAACATACCTTACTGCAGGTGTTGAAGAGTGTCGCGCGTGGACCATTCACGCAGGGGACACCGCTCCAAAAGCTGCAGGCGTTATTCACACAGACTTTGAAAGAGGCTTTATAAAAGCAGAAGTGTATTCATTTGACGATTTTGTTGAATATGGTTCAGAAGCTGCAATTAAAGCAGCAGGTAAATACCGCCTTGAAGGTAAAGAATACATCGTTCAAGATGGCGACGTTATTTTCTTTAAGTTTAATGTATAGTGCGTAAAAATCGACGTCCTTGTCGATTTTTACTATCGAGTTTTGCGAAATCGAAGCTGAATGATTAGCTCAAAACTCGTTTATACTCTCGTTTAGTGCCATCCTTGGCACAATTATCGAGGTTTATAAGCCTTCTGAAGTAGAGCAGCTCGCTTCGCTCCCTGCTCTAAGGGGTGTAGCAAGCGGGTTTAACGGGTCCTTGTCGATTCTTACTATCGAGTTTTACGAAAGCATCCTCCTTTAGGGTGCTTTTTTTATAAAAAAAATCGCTATACAAAAACAATATAGCATGATATAATAAATGTATAAAATTGTACAAGCGAGGACATAATGAAAAAAAGTTTTGTATTAACCCTGTGCCTTATTATTTCCGCTGGACACTCGCTACTTTATGCAGATGGATACAGTGGACGCAAAGAGGAAATTCAGTTTTTTGGATTAACCTTTTCAAATCTAACATCCGTTAACTCAGGTGCTACTGATAATGACCAACTATTTGGAGCGCACCTATCAACTCTAAGACTGCGTTCAAGAGGCGGCTCTTATTCAGAATTTGGATTCTTGTATAATTACAGCGCAAGAGATACAGATGGAGTAATCGGTATACCATTTCCAGCGAATGAAAAAGTGCAAGACCTAGAGTCTGATACCATTTCTTTTCCTTCAAGGCGTGGATATGTTTTTAGGCTCGTACGAGAAGAAAGTTTTGAATTTCATTTGATACCTTCTTTAGGAGCAAGTTTCTTTTGGACCGATATTGACTACAATACAGATGAAAGTGTAGAGCCAGACATAAAAAAAACACGATATGAAGGTTACATGGTCGGAATAGACTTTCGGTTAGGATTTGATATTGCAATGATGCATAGGTTTGATAATGTGTACGTCAGATATGGTATTGAACTCGATTTTCCTTTGATGCAGTTTAGTGCATCAAGAATGAAAAAGGAAGAAAGTAAAGATGGCATTTATTATGCAGACCCTTTAAGGGCTTATTCTAACGACTTTATAAGTGTTGCAGATGTTTTTAAACTTGGAACAACACCGTATGTTGCAATTGGCTTTAGATTCAATGATAGTCGGTGGGATATATTTGACGATGTGCAAGATGCATCTTTTGCAAAAAGATAAAAAAGGTGACCCTCTTTGAAAAAAAGAGGGTTTTTTCTTGTTTAATTTGAAATAACCGTAAAAAACGTATAAATATTTTAAAAAAAATACTATAAATTCTATACAAACAGATACTGTTTTACCAATTTTTTTTGGAGGAAGTATGAAAACTGTATGGATAATTATTTTTTTGAGTAGCTTTTTTCTTTCTTGTTCAATGCAATTTGGCTCAAGTTCAGAAAGCAATGATAAGCATATTGTGCGAATTATCACCTGGAACTTGCAAACTTTTTTTGACTCACAAACTGTTGGAACAGAATATGAGGAGTATCGAGGTTCAAAAACAAGGTGGGATGAAGAAAAGTATAAAAAGCGAGTAAAAACACTTTGCTCATTCATTGAAACTACCAAAGCAGATGTATATATTTTTCAAGAAATTGAAAACTCAGCAATTTTGCAAGATATTAATAATGAGTTAGAAAGAAGCCGCATAGGTTACGGGTATAGTGGTTTTAGTAAAAATGAAGAGGATGCGCTAGGAATAGCAATTTTTTCTCGTCATCCTCTACAGAATGTTTCCGCTCACCAAATCGATATACAAACAGCGTTAAATTTATCAGAATTTGAAACAAGTTCACATATTATAGACGGAATGATTTTAGAACAACCTTCGATGCGCTCTCTTCTTAAAGCTCAAGTCGTGGTAAATGAGGGGAGCGTTTTTTCTCTTTATGCCTGTCACTGGAAGTCAAAATTTGGAGGCTCAGAAAAAAGCGAAGTGTGGCGAAATGCTCAAGAGAGGCTATTAGCAGATATTTTATTAAACGAAACAAATACTTTTTTGGTAACAGGAGATTTTAATCGTACTCTTGAAGAATTTATGCAAGATGAAAAAGGTCTTCAATATGATGATGTTTTTTCTTTGCAAGGTACACAAGGTTTTGTTCAAGTGACTTCACCGTGGCTTACATATGACGGAAAAACAAGTGCGCCAGGCTCTTATTATTATCAAGGAAGTTGGGAAAAAATCGATCACTTCTTCATGAGCCCAGAAATGGAAGTGCTTGATTTTCAAACAATAACCAATATCGTTACCCTAAGCGCAGAAGGAATTCCTTTTCGTTATGAAGTTTATACAGGTAACGGAACCTCTGACCACCTTCCTTTATTGTGTGTTATAGAATTATAAAATATGAAACATAAAAGTTTTATAAAGACTTGAAAAGACAAAGAGAATGTGATATTATTAAGTGAGTCCCACAAAACAAGGAAGTCCTGATGCCGTATTCAGAACCGTCAAACCTCGCAATAATCGCATGCCCCGGTGGAGAAGTATTCGCAAACAAAATCACTACGCACCTTCGCCATATGTATAAGCATCGTTTTGGTCTAAAAAAAGATGCTATTTCAAAGCGGTATGAAATTGATAAAGAAACAGTAATCAAAGATATAAATTACAACAACGATATGGTTGCTTCTGAGCTCTATATAAAAGGAAGCGTAGATAAGTACAGGCCTGCTAAGTTTAAGACAGAGATAGAGTTTACACGCTTCTTAAATGGAGAACTTAAAACGCAGGTAAAAACATGCGTTCGAGGAAAAGACGTTTTTATCATTCAAGATGTTGCAAATGAACAAGTATTGTCATTAAATGATGGCAAAAGTGAAAAAAAGTTATCAATTAATGACCACCTTATGTCTTTGCTTGTAACAATAGATGCTGTTAGAAGGGCCGGTGCTTCTTCTATTACTTTAGTTTTGCCTACATATCCGTATAGTCGCCAGGACAAAAAAAAGGGTAGAGAAGGTTTAACAGCAAGTACTCTTGGAACAATTTATGAAAGTATGGGTGTTTCTCGTATTATTACACTCGATATTCACTCAAGAGAAATTGAAAATTCCTTTACACGTGTTAATATTGAAAACCTTCATGCCAGCTACCAAATAATCAGAGAGCTAATAAAACTTGTTGATCTTTCAGGAAAAGAAGATGATTTGGTAATTGTTGCACCCGATACAGGTGCGGTTGAAAGAAATAAGTTTTATGCCCTTGGCTTAAACAAACCACTTGCAATGATTTATAAAGAAAGAGATTATTCACTTGTTACTCAAAGTGGAAAAGAAACAAATATAAAGACGATGACCTTGCTCGGAGATGTTAAGGGAAAGGTTGCCTTTTTGGCAGATGATATGCTAGGCTCCGGAGGCACACTATTAAAAGCCATGGAGTTTTTGAAAGAGCAAGGTGCAAAAAAAGTAATAGCTGCAATAAGCTTACCTTTTTTTAATGGAAAGGCAATTGAATTTTTTGATGAAGCATATAAAAAAGGACACTTTTACAGAATCATTGGTACAAATGCGGTAACGCATGAAGAGCTCTTGAATTATGAATGGTATATTAATACTGATGTAAGCGGACTTTTTGCAAATATTATTATGAGAGTTCATCATGGGCAATCGCTCAGCGACTTATTAGACAACCGCGGAATTATTGAAAAACTGGTAAAAATAGATTAGTTACCCTGTTTAACAGAGGAGGAATAAATGACCATTTATCACATACCGGAAACATTAAAGGCAATAATTTTTGATATTGATTCAACCTTGTATACACATGAAGAATTTGCAAATGCCCAAAATGATGTACAAATTCAACGCTTTGCACAACTACGAGGTCTTCAATATGAAGACGCGAAAAAAATGGTACTGTCCTATCAAGAAGAATGGGCAAAGCTAAATGGTGGAAAAAAATTATCACTCGGCAATACCTTTGTAGATTTGGGTGTTTCTATTGAAGAAAGTATTCAGTGGCGAAAAGAACTTGTCACTCCCGAAAAATATCTAACTATTGATGAAGAACTCATAGAGACACTAAGAGATTTATCAAAAGAATTTACCTTGATTTGTGTTACAAATAACCCTGTTTCGGTGGCGCGTAAAACGCTAGCATGCCTGGGTGCTGATGCCGTTATAAGTGAAATTATTGGCTTAGATACGTGTATGTCATCAAAACCTGATAAAAAGATGTATGAACTTGCTGCAAAAAGAGCCGGTGTTCCTGTGGAAACTTGTTTATCCGTTGGAGATCGCTACGATATTGACATTGCTACACCTTTAGAAATGGGAATGGGTGGGATCTTGGTAGAAAATGTTAAAGATGTGTATAATTTGAAAAAAATGTTGAATTTTTCACAAAATTCTTCTGAAAAAAAATGATTTATAGGGTATAATATATGTATGACTATTATACCCTTTGAAGAGAAAATTCGGTTCACGAATGAAGGCTCTTTAGAGTTCTTTTTTTTAGGAACGGGGAGCGCATTTTCAAAAAAATATTTTCAAACAAACCTTCTCATAATTAAGGGAAACGATCATCTTTTAGTTGATTGTGGTACACTGTGCCCCCTTGCATTTAACGAGTATAATACAAAACTTGCAATGGTAGATAACCTTTTGGTAACACACTCACACGCCGACCACATTGGTGGTATAGAGGAAATTGCATTAATCGGCAAGTACTTTTCAAAGAAAAAGATAAATGTAATTATTTCAGACGAATATAAAAAAATTCTATGGGAACAATCGCTTAAAGGCGGTATGTCGTATGGAGAAACAGCAGATGGACAATATCACGACTTTGAAACCTTTTTTTCTCAAATAAAACCGCAGCTCATGAAAAATACATTTAGACCAATGTATGAAATTACCTTTGGGTGTATGGATATAAAACTGTTTCGAACTAAACACATTCCAAACAGTAAAGGGGATTGGAACAAGGCCTTTTATTCATGTGGGATTCTTGTTGATGAAAAGGTATTGTTTACAGGTGATACCCAGTTTGATAAAGAACTCATAGACACAATGCTAAAACAATATCCAACAATAGAAACCATTTTTCACGATTGTCAATTTTTTCCTGGAGGAGTTCATTCCTATTATGAGGATTTAAAAACACTTCAAGCGGATGTTAAAAAAATCACGCATTTATGCCATTATGGAGATTCAGCAGAAAACTTTAATCCTAAAGAGGATGGTTTTGCGGGTTTTACTAAAGCGGGACAATATTATAGATTTGACTAGTCCCACTCGTCTTCTTCGTCTTCATCAAACTCATTATTATATTTATCAACGCCTTCATAATATGCATCTTTAAAAATATCAATTGCATCTGGGTCTGCATCTTTTGGATAAGGAAAGTTTTCAACAGTACTTTCAGAATCAATACCTTCAGATGCTTCTTTGTAACCTAATTTTAAGCCATACCGCCTTGCAGATTCTTCATAGTAAAAAGCTTCGTCTGGGATGTCTGCATAAAAATCTTCTTCATAATCATCATCTTCATCATCATACATAATAAAACCTCTTGAAAATGTATTGTACTGTGAAATATATCTTATACTATAAGAAGTTTCAAGAGGGTAAAAGGTTACAGCTGCTATTAAAATTTTATGTATAAACATACAAAAAAAATGTATTTTTATACAAAAAATCATTGACTTTAAAGATGAAAATTTGTATACTAAATAAAAATTATTTTGGAGATTAAAATGAAAAAAGTATTAAGTATTTTAACTGTTCTTCTTATTACAACTGTTGCTTTTGCCGGTGGGTCAAAAGAAGAAGTTATTATTAATGGTGCAGATGACCTAGCAGGTAAAAAAATAGGTGTTCAAGCTGGAACAACTGGTGAGTATTGGGTGACTGATAATGTTGCAGATGCAGAAATTAGTTCTTTTAAATCAGGAATTGATGCAGCTCTCGACCTTAAAAACGGTGCTATTGATGCAGTTGTTCTAGATGAACTTCCAGCAAAAGAAATTGTTGCAAGAAACGATGACCTAATGATTGTAACAGATCAGTTTGCAAGAGAAGAATATGCGATTGCAATAAAAAAAGGAAACACAGCGCTTCTTAACTCAATCAATGCAACTATTGAAGAACTTCAAGCCAATGGTGGGTACGAAGCTTTAGTTTTAGCATTTATGCCTACAGATGGAAACATCGTAATTCCTTCAGTAGATATGACAGGAACAGGAGCAGCTATTAAGCTTGGAACAAATGCGGCTTTCCCTCCATTTGAATATGTTGAAGGAACAGAAGTTGTTGGTTTTGATATTACAATGGGACAATATATTGCTAATGACCTAGGAAGACCTCTTGAAGTTGTAGATATGTCTTTTGACAGCCTTATTGCTGCTGTTGATTCAGGCGCAATTGATTTTGTTGCTGCAGGTATGAGCGTAACAGAAGAACGAAAAAAGAATGTTGACTTTTCTATTCCTTACTATGAATCAGAGCAAGTTATCATTGTAAGAAAATAATTTTTCTTATGACAAAAAGGCCCTGTTGTGTTATAATGATGCAATAGGGTTTTATTATTTTAAATTCCGTAAGTAGTTTGCGAGCGCAAACTTGGTATATTATTATTAGGAGAACACAGAGTGTTTCAATCATTTTATGACACAATTATTGCAGGGGATAGATGGAAACTTCTTTTTGAAGGCTTAGGCATTACCCTTTTTATAGCTATAACAGCAATTGCTATTGGTACTGTACTAGGATTTATTTTTGCTATTTTAAAAATTTCGAAAAATCCTTTAGCCCGTGGTGTCGGGAATCTATACACAACTGTTATTAGAGGAATTCCACTTGCAACACAATTGATGATTTTTTACTTTGTTATTTTTGCTCCGTTAGGTATGGACAGACTTACTGTGGCTGTTCTTGCATACGGCATTAATTCTGGTGCCTATTGCACCGAAATTTTTAGAGCAGGTATTCAAGGTGTGGATATTGGACAGATGGAAGCAGGGCGCTCTTTAGGCCTTACAAGGTGGCAAACCTTATTAAAAATTATTTTCCCTCAGGCTGCAAAGGCTGTTCTTCCTACCTATACAAGTGAGTTTATTGTTTTGGTTAAAGAAACTTCAATCGTAAGTTTTATTGCCGTTATGGACCTAACAAAGGCCGGGGATATGATTAGAAATGCAACGTATAATGCATGGTTCCCTCTTATAAGCTGTGCAGTGTTATATTTAATAATGACACTAGGTTTAACAAAGATTTTTTCTGCCCTTGAAAAAAGAATGGCAAAAAGTGACAGGGGGTAAACTATGAACATGATAGAAGCAAAAAACCTTGATAAACATTTTGGGGACCTACATGTATTAAAAGATATCACTGAAACCATAAAGCAAGGGCAACGAGTTGTTGTTATTGGGCCCTCTGGTTCAGGAAAGAGTACTTTTTTACGTTGTCTTAATAGGCTTGAAGAGCCTACAGGAGGACATATTATTTTTGAAGGCTCTGATATAACAGACCCTAAAACAGATATTAATGCCTTAAGGAGAAAAATGGGTATGGTGTTTCAACACTTTAACCTATTTCCCCATTTGACGGTTATAGAGAATATTACTCTTGCCCCTTTAACACATAAACTAATGACAAAAGAGCAAGCAAAAGAAAAGGCTCTGAGTCTTTTAAATAGAGTGGGACTTGCAGACAAAGCCGATGAGTATCCATCACGTCTTTCGGGCGGTCAAAAACAGCGTATTGCAATTGTAAGAGCTCTTGCAATGGAACCAGATGTAATGCTTTTTGATGAGCCAACAAGCGCTTTAGACCCAGAGATGGTTGGAGAAGTTCTTGAGGTAATGAAACAACTTGCAAAAGAAGGTATGACAATGGTTGTTGTAACACATGAAATGGGTTTTGCACGCGAAGTTGCCGATGAGGTGTATTTTATGGATGAAGGAATTGTCGCAGAAAAAGGAAGCCCTGCAGAAATTTTTGAAAGACCAAAGAATCCTAGATTGCAGCAATTTTTACAATCCGTTTTATAAAAAAAGGTGCGCCTACTGCGTTTTTTTGATTTTTATGATATACTTACTGCAAGAGGTATATCATGAACAAATTTGTCCGACAAAAACTTTTAAAGAATAAAACATCATTAAATACTCTTTTAACATTGTTTTGGCTTCTGGCTTTTATATTAAATCCTATAGCCCTTAATCTAAGCTACGCTTCAAGTGCGTGGAGCTTTCTTATTGTTGTAACGTCATATTTGGTTGTTAATTCTCTCGATGTAATTTCTGCATTAAATCTTATGGCAGTTTCAACTGGTCAAGAAAAGCTTGATATAAGGCCAGTGGTAAGGCGCGCAAAAAAAAGGGTAATTATTTTGGCTCTATGTTGGGCTACCTTTTTTATAGTTTCTGTGCTCTCAATGGCTATTTTCAATTATCGAGCATATAGGGATCAGTTTGGTGAGTCTACTCTTACGGAATTTTCAGATGATGTTCAGTTAGTTGACTTAAGCCAGGTTCCTATTGTTGATAAAGAGCTTGCCAGAACTCTTGCAGACAGAAAGCTTGGTGAAGATCCGGGGCTTGGCTCACAAGTGTTCGTTGGAGATCCTGTAATACAGCAAATTAATGGGGAACTTGTTTGGGCAGTTCCTTTGCATCACTCTGGACTTTTTATGTGGTTGAACAATATGTCGGGTGCTCGAGGCTATATTAAAGTTTCAGCAACAAATTTACAAGACATTGAGCTTGTAAATACGCCAATAAAATATCAGCCCAACTCGTATTTTTTTGATGATATTAACAGGTATGTACGTTTGTTAAATGGACAGTTATTTAATGGGCTTACCGATTATTCTTTTGAAGTTTCTGATGACGGAGAAGCTTATTGGATAATTACAACTTATGAAAATAAATGGCTTTTTTCTCTTCCTGAAGCTACCGGAGTTTTAACTTTAAATGCAACAACAGGAGATGTGGTACAATATGATATGGATTCTATTCCTTCATGGGTGGACCGGGTGCAACCAGAAGAGTATATTATTGACCAAATAAATAACCAAGGTGAATACGTTCACGGTATTTTTAATTTTTCAAACAGAGATAAGTTTATGTCCAGTAGACAAATGGCTATTGTGTATCAAGAAGGAAATTGTTTTCTGTTTACCGGATTAACTTCTGTTGGTGCAGATGAATCGGCAATTGGGTTTTTGATGGTAGATATGGTAACAAAAGAATCAAAGCTCTATAGAATTAGTGGTGCAACAGAATATGCGGCTATGCTTTCTGCACAAGGTGCTGTTCAACAATTTGGTTATTTTGCAACATCTCCAATTATTATAAATCATAATGGTATTCCAACTTATTTTATTACGCTCAAAGATAATTCAGGGCTCATTAAACAGTATGCGTTTGTTTCGGTAGAAAATGTTACACTTGTAGGAACAGGAGATACTATTGCCGAAGCTTTGCGTGACTACAATAGCGATATTGGTGCTACAATTAGCTTTGAAACGGCAGCAGGAGAAGAAGTTATTCTGGCTGGACGCATTTTAAGGATATCATCTGAACAAGGAGAGTTTGAGCAAAACTATAATTTCATTGTTGAAGGGATGGAGTCAAAGATATTTTATGCATCCCAAGCTATTACTCCTGAGTTATCATTAACACAAGCAGGCGATAATGTCGAAATAATATATTATGAAACAGAAGAGGGTTATATCAGAGCGATAGAATTTGACAATAAGGAATTTACACAAGAATAGCTAAAAATTATGCTTGTTTAAAATTGAATTTCAGGGATATAATAATGGAAAAACATAAAAACACCGTTGTGTGTACAACGCTTCTTGTAGAAACATCTCCTCAAGCTATTCCGCTTGGCTGTGCGTGCATAGCATCTTCAATAAAAAAAGAATGTGAAAAAGCGGCTGTTGAAATTATAGATTTTTCACCTGAAGATGATTTTTTACTACAATTAAATGACTCCCAAAAAATTGATAAAATTACAAAAAAGCTAATAGATAAAAATCCCAGTGTAGTTTGCTTTTCTGTATATGTATGGAATCGCCATGTTTTGCTTGGTGTAGCGAAAAAGATAAAAACAGCAAATCCGTCAATTTTTCTTATTGCCGGAGGAGTGGAAGTCACGGCAAGCCCCAAAAGTTTTTATGAAGAGAATGAAAAAGTCTTTGACTGCATAGTTTGTGGTGAGGGTGAAAATGTTGTAGGAGCAATTGTAAAAACCTTTTTAGAAAAAGGAGAAAAGCCCACAGAGACAATTATATATGGAACACCGTGTAATCTCGAAGAAGCTGTATCTCCGTATTTGGATGGAACTCTAGATGTATCAAAATATTCTGGTGCATTATGGGAGCTTGCTAGAGGCTGTCCATATTCATGCTCGTACTGTTACGAATCTAAAGGTGAAAAAAAAGTTCGCAATATGCCAAGAAAAAGGCTGAGTGAAGAATTGGATTACTTTGTGAAGGCAGGAATAGGACAGGTATTTGTACTTGATCCAACATATAATGTGGATAAAAAGAGAGCTCTAGAGATTCTTAAGATTATTGAACAGAAAGCCCCAGGACTTTTTTTTCACTTTGAATGTCGGCCTGAGTTTATAGATGTGAAACTTGCACGGGCCTTTTCTCAAATTCCTTGTTCTCTTCAAATAGGCTTACAGTCTTCAAGTGAAAAAGTTCTAACAACAGTAAACAGGACTTTTAACAGAAAAGAATTTATCAAGAATGTTGGTTTCCTCAATGAAGCCGGGGTTGTATTTGGCTTTGACTTGATTTATGGCCTTCCGGGTGATAATTTTGAAGGTTTTATGAAAAGCATAGATTTTGCCCTAGAATTATATCCGAATCATGTAGAGATATTTCAATTATCGGTGCTGCCTGGCACAGATTTATTTGACAGGGCAAAAAACTTACAAATCTCTTTTATGCCCACCGCTCCATATTTGGTTCAAGAAACAAAGACTTTTTCAAAGGATGATATACAAAAAGCAAAAAACCTTTCTTTGGCATGTTCTCTATTTTATACGCAAGGAAGGGCTGTTCCTTGGTTTTTATCACTAATTAAACCCTTGCAAAAAAATCCTTCAACTTTTTTTCTCGATTTTCTGCAATTCATGAAAGAAAAAAATGTGTCTGTTGATAAACACTACACATTTGAAGACATTGTTTGGCTTCAAAAAGATTTTATTAAGATGCTTTATACGCAAAAAAATATAAAGCACCTTATTCGCTTTGCTGCTGATTCAATTGATTTAAATGCGTCAATATCGGCATATGTTGCTGAAGGCAAAGAAAGTCAAGTAAGTCTGAATTATCATCCCGATGATATCCTTAGCCCATACAGTCAAGACCCAAAATACTTTGTAAAGCACGCCGAGAAGTTTCCTTGTACTGTAGAAGTCAGTCTAAAAATAGAAAAAGAAACTGGTGAATTATACTCAATTGTATATTAAGTTCTCAGCCTCTTTTGTGAATACCTTTTCTATTTCTTCCTCAAGTGTTCGAAGAGCTCTTTGAGCCGCTTCGTCTTCGGTTAAGTGAGCTTCTCTACCGCTCTTTCCCCAAAGTAAAAAAGTTTTGTTTTTAATATCTACAAGATCGGTGTTTAAAGTAAAACGAACATACTTGTTGTTCTGACTTGAGCTCATTTCAAAGGGCGAAATTAATAGTTCCCCATATAAAACGTAGGGCATGGTTATAGAGGGATTCTGAATAGAGGAAAGACTAGTGCTTCTGTAGCCAACAGACTTAAAGGCATCGCTTAATGCATTTGTTACCCGCTTATCAACATCTCCCATAACCCAAACACCAATGTAAATTTTTTCTTTCTCTAATTGGATTAGAACAGAGATTGCATCTGTGCTATGATATGCTAAATCGGTTCTAGTAAACATTGTTGGGTTTATTACTGAAAGAAGCTCAAGGTAGGTTTGATTTTCATATGCTATCTCTAGGGCGCTGTGAGCTGCTCTTATGCCCTCAAAGGTGGCTTCATTATCAATCATAAAGTTGAGTAAGGCATTTATTGCATCTTCATTTTCATTAATTTTTTGCAAATAAAAAGACCCAACTTCTTGTCTGTTTATCAAGGCAACGGCGTATACAGTTTCATCCTTTGCGCTCCAGACTTCCTGCACCTTCAATCCCATAATTTCATCTATAACAGAGCTTGTAGTCACTGTTGTTTCATATTCTCTGCTTTGTTCCGTTAAATTATTTTCAAATGATTCACGAGCACTGCTTTCTGCTTCTACTCGTTGTTTGATAATTTTACTTACATTTGCTATGGCTTCTGCCTCGGCTGTTGTTCTGTCTTGGGCATAACCCACTGCTGCTAAATATTCCGACTCAGGAAAAACAGCATTAAGATCGGTTACCCATAAAGGAGGAGTACCTTGCCCTTTAGTTGTTGTTACACACGAAAGAATGGTGCATAAAAACATTGCTATAATTACTGCTTTTGAAATGTTTATTTTGTTTACTGTAAGCATACCGCCTCCACTAGATTTACATTGTTTGCTGTTACTTTAATTTTTTCTGTTGTTTGTTGCATTACTATGTTATTGAATCTATCATAACATGTTATCCTTACGTCATACAAGCCCTGTTCTACGTTTAAACCGCCAATCCATATTTGTCCTGGAAAATATCTTGAAGAGCGAACATCTGCTTGCTCAGAGAATTCGGTAAAAAGATTTGCCGCCAAGTTAAAAACTGAAGCCCATTCAGCTGCATCTGATTGCTGCATAGCTGAAGTAACCGTTTGATTAACGGCTGTTTTTGAAATAGAACGCAAAAGGGCTTTTAAGTAAATAAGACCCTGTCTTTGTTGAAACGTATCTATAGCTATGTTTTCAACGCTCTCTATGACTTCAAGCTTTCCACTTTGAACTACTCCATTTATATCAGTTGCATCTATGTGTATTGATGCAATTCGTGACGGATTTTTTGTCATTACAGGGAGGGCTATCTTAAACCATGTATCATCAACAATGCCAGGAAGACGTATAACCTCCTCTTGTTTTTCGGGTACTTGTCCAGTATATGCAAAAACGTTTAACCTTTCTTTATCTGATGGGATTGAGAACTCTTCTTCAATTGCTTTGGGAACAGGAAAGGGGTATAATTGTGCTTGCGTTGCAAAGGCTTTTTCGATAAAATTTTTATCAATTTGGGCTGAATCCATTCTTCCAATAGAACGATACAATAACAGACTCACATATCGGGCGAAAGCAGAATCATAAAACTCTATTGTATCAAAGGTTTGTCCATTAGAAAAAAGGGTGTCTGCATTAAAACCTTCCTGTTCTGTCTGCAACCTTGCTTGTTCCAATGCAGGCGCATATTTTATTGAGAGTAGCTGTAACTTGTTGTTAAATCTTCTTATTTCTACAAAAGCCGACTCAGTATCTCCTAGCTGGATGTAATTAAGAGCCATAAAAAGATTTGTATAAATATCTTCAAAATCTTCACCAGCATAATCGGCTACGTTATCATTAAGTAAGAAAGAGTTAATTGTTTGAGTGATACTTATTGCGTAGTATTCTTCAATAAGTTTTTCTGCATGGGATAGGCTTTCATTTGATTGTGTGTAATTCCCATTGAAGTGTGAAATCATTCCTGAATCTAAGGAATACAAGACTTGATCTGTTTTAGGATAAAGACTGTCTTTTTTTTCTTCAATATTCTCATATGCTTCTGAAAAATTTCCAGTGTACACATTTGAATCAATTTGTGAAAAATCTCTTGTTGAAATGCAAGATGTTGACAAAAACCCGATGATTGAGAAAAAAATACAAAAAGACGCTGTACGCAAAGACGAGACTTTATTTGTATTTTTCCCCAACCATAAAAACATTATTAAAAGCGTGTTTTAGGGTTTGTGATATATTTTTTTATTTCAGAGTTTTCACCTACCCAAAGTTTTCTATTTGTTTCGATTGCAATAAGTTCTGCTGTAACATAATATGTTCTTGTTGCTTCGTTGTCAATTGCATCCACGATTGTTTTTACAGAGCCTACGAGCATAAAGTCTGCTCCTGTTTCATTTGCTAATCTACTTGCTGTTTCTTCACTGGCCCACTCTTGTTGTTCAAGTCTTTCTTGGCGAAGTTCTTCACGTTGGTCTGCGCTTGCCACAAATTCTACGCGTCCACTATTAATAAGTGCTGCTTCAAATTTTTGGGCAAGTATAGATGTATCGAGGTGTTCATCACTTTGATTGCTGAAAGTCCCTACAATAACTACTGGCAATTCTTGATTATCGCGAATATAGTTTGCAATTGCAGGCGCTGCAACACATTCTTGAACAAGTGATTCTGCAACAATTCTAACATCAGTATCATTCCAATAACCGCTTAAATCTGTTTGCGTTTGCGCATCAATGCGCTCCACCTTTGTAGTTGCACAACCTGCCAATAAGGCTACAAGGCACAAAAGGCTTACTAACTTTACTTTTTTCATATCAATGACCTCCAAAAATATATGCAAAAACTTTTGCATCGTCTATTGTATTTTTTATTGAACTATTTTCGTTTGGCATGTGAGCTGTTTCTTCTAAGGTTGCCCACACAACCGCATTGAAGCCTTCTAAACGTAAAAAAGCACCTACTGTTCCGCCTCCTATCCCAATAGGGCGCGCGGTAATACCACGAACTTCCTTTAAGGCACGTGTAAGTTCAATTACAACGGGAGCATCAATCGGTGTTGGCGGTGTTTTTTTTGTTTTTTCTTCTTCACAAGTAATGTTAACATTATATTGTTTTTCAATAATTTCAATTCGTTTTGCTATTTCATCCCTGATATCTTCGAGCTCATAGCAAGGGAGGATTCTACAGTCCATGTAAAAAATGTCTTCTCCCGGTATTGTGTTTATGTTTGGAACATTTGCCTCTCGTTTTGTTGGTTGAAACGTTGAATAGTTAGATTCAAAAATATCATCAGTTTTATTAAAATAATTTTCTAAATCGTGTAAACTTAGTGAAAGAGCTGAGGCAGCAAGACAAGCATTCGACCCTAAATCAGGGCGAGAGCCATGAACTTGTTTTCCTTTTACCGTGAGCTTTAAAGGAAAACCTGTCTTTTCGGCAACCTCAACCATTTCACCTTTTTCATCTCCTGCATCGGGAATGAGAATAATATCTTGTTTTTTAAAAAGGTTATGCTCGCGCAAAAGATATTGAATACCGTAGGCAGAACCTACTTCTTCATCTGCTACAAACAAAAGCTTGATAGTATTTTTTGGTTTTATGTTGTTTTTTAAAAAAGCAAGAGAAGCGACAACACTTGAAACGAGACCTTGTTGATTGTCTTCAACTCCTCTCCCGTATAATTTTCCGTCTTTTTCTACTACTTTCCAAGGGCTATTGTCCCACTGTGCAAGTTCGCCTTCTGGAACTACATCGGTATGCGACATAATCCAAATGTTTTTTTCATCACTTTCGCCTTCGATTGTTGCAACGAGGTTTGGGCGAATGCCACTGGACACTCGTGAGTCAGGAGCATCAAATCGTTCAAGATTTGTAATACCATTTTTTTTAAGCCATTCTTCCAAAGCGAGAACTTTTTCAAGCTCCCCATCCCCTCCACTTTCCGGGGCGATTGCAATTTTTGCAGTGAGTGTTGTTTGTAAATCTACAATAATATCTTTGCTGTTTTCAAGAAATTCAAAAACAGCATCGTGTTGAGTATCTTTCATAAAATGCCTTATTTATTATATACGTTCCATGTTGAACTAACTAAAGTGTCTACATCAGAGTTTTCTGCCTTCCAGTTAAGTTTTTCTCGTGCAAAGGCAGAGGTTGCGTAAAGACAGGCTGGATCTCCTGCTCGGCGCTCTACATATTTTGTAGGAATTTCTTTTCCTGTTATTTTTCGTGCAGCTTCGAGCATTTCAGTAACCGTAATGCCAACTTCACTTCCGAGGTTTACTTTTAAGCTTTCATTATTTTTTGAAATAAAATTAAGTGCTTTTACGTGGGCTATAGCTAAATCTTTGACGTGTACATAATCTCTTATGCATGTTCCATCACGAGTGTCATAATCTTGGCCAAATACTTGTAGCTCTTTTCTCATGCCACAAGCTACTTCCATAATAACTGGGAGTAAGTTTGCAGGGTTTTGTTCTAATCCTGTTAATACACCATCTGGGTCATATCCCGCAGCATTAAAATAGCGAAGAGAAGCAAACTTTAAGCCTTTAAGTTTATCGTACCAATCCATGTAGCTTTCTATGTCTAATTTTGTAAAACCATAGTAATTTTCAGGGTTTTTTGGATGATTTTCATCTATGGGTAAGTATTGTGGCTCACCAAAAACTGCAGCGGAAGAAGAAAAAACCATGTATTTACAGTCATACTTTACTGCCGAGTTTAATATATTGAGAGTACCAGTAATATTGTTTACAGAATATTTTTCAGGAGCAATCATTGATTCGCCTGCTGCTTTAAAAGCTGCTAAGTGTATGAATGCATCAAAGTTTTTAGAAAAAGCATTGTCAAGGTCTGTAACATTGAGAATGTCGCCTTCAATAAGAGCATTTTTTCCAAATAAATTCTGTTTTAATCCGGAAGAAAAATTATCAAAAACGGTTACATCATGATTATCTGCCATAAGCTCTTTTACAACATGACTTCCAATATAGCCTGCGCCACCAATTACTAAAACTTTCATACCAACCTCCAAAAGATGGTCATATTTTAGCACAAAAATGCCTTATTTGCAAGGGAACTAAATGGTAAAAAAAGTTTGGTTTTTGTATCTTTTTTAACAAATAGTTGTTATATTTGTATAGGGTAAAGCTATGAAAAAAAGGTACATGAAGTACTCAAGGATAGTTCACAACTTTTCTAAACAAAAAATTTTTAAAAGATTTTTTGGGCTTCGCTTTAAATTGGGCTTCAGTAGGGCCACAAGCAAAAAATCCATTCGCGTAGGGCGTTTTTCCTTTTTGCATACGCGTTTTACCGAGCGCTCAAAAGAAGAGAATACTCGCCTCCCCATAAATCCTGAAATGATTTGGACACTTCCTTCGACATATAGTTTTATTGTAATAAGTGACATTCATCTTAAAAAAAATGATACCCGCATGCTCGAAAATCTGCAACATGCCTTTATCAAGGGAGATTCCTTTATTGTTGTAACGGGTGATATTACGGCGACAGGTGGAAAAGAGGGGCTTAAAGACTTTGTTGACATTATGCAAAAAATGCCAGTTCCTTGTTATCCCGTAATAGGAAACCACGATATTTATAAACACAACTGGCCAACATGGCAAAGCATGATTGGTGAAACGGTGTACAGGGTGGACAAAGAAGATACAACTCTCATTATGCTTGATTCTGCAAATGGATACTTGGGTAAAAATCAACTTGAATGGCTAGAACAGCAATTGCAAACAAGGCAAAAACATGTTTTTGTTTTTAGCCATTGCAACTTTTTTATTCCAAGAAGAACGGTTTTGCAACAGTTTGCAAGTTTTGCGGAACGGCGTCATTTTGTAAGCATTTGTAAGGGGAAGGTAGATGCGGTATTTACCGGCCACAGTCACAAGCAATATAGCCATATTGCAGAAGGGGTGCTTTTTCAAAACATGGAAGACTTTAGAGATAAGGGAACTTTTTGCCGAGTACATGTGAGCCCTAAAAAATTTCAGTGTACGTATGCACGTGTTGTTGATATAACTGCAAACAATTTGGCAGAATAATGAAAACCCTTTGAGGAAATATAAGGTTACAACATTTCTTCCCTAAAATCTTCGGCTTTTCCCGTCCAAACTTGTTTACCTTTTTGCATTACAGTTACAATGTCGCAAAGATTTTGAGCTTCTTGTATGTCGTGTGTTACCATGATGCCGGTAAAGCAAAACTCTCGTTGTAACTCTTTAATATCTTGTGCAAGTTTTTTTCTAAGGGGCGCATCCAAAGACGAAAAAGGCTCATCAAAAAGTACAAGGTCGGGTTTTGTGATGAGTGTTCTTGCAAGGCTTACTCTTTGTGCTTCCCCCCCAGATAAGGAATCTGGCCACCTTTTTTCAAAGCCCTCGAGCCCAAATTTTTTCATAAAATCTTGCCCTTTTGAGCGAGCCTCTTTTTTTGCCATACCATTACTTACAAGACCATAAGCAACATTATCTACAACACGCATGTGCGAAAAAAGAGCTGCATTTTGAAAAACCATTCCAATGCCTCTTTTAGAAGGAGGAAGGTTTGCAATATCTTTGTTTTGTAAGGTTAAAAGGCTTCCGTGAGTAGAGTTTTCGGCTAGACCTGCAATGAGGCGTAAAACGGTAGACTTTCCCGACCCCGAATGGCCGACTATGCCGAGCATAGTTCCTTTTTCAATATCGCATGAAAAGGAGAGTTTAAAATCATCCCAAATTTTGCAGAGGTTTTGTGCTTTAAAGTGCGTCATGTTCTTTGTTCCAATAAAAAATAGGGCAACTCAATGCCAATAAAATAATTCCTGAAGCACAGGCTTCATTAAATCTATATGAACCCGCCAAACGGTAGGTATAGAGTGCGAGTGTTTCAAAACGAGGAATTGCTAATACAAGGGGGAGGACAGCATCTGCAGAGCTTATGGCAAAGCAAAAAGCAAAAGCGCTTATAATGCTTCGTTTACACATAGGAATTAACACACGAAACGTGCTTTCAAATTGTCTTTTAGAAAGAAGTGCACTTGCTTCAAGATGTGTAATTGGTATCCTGTCCATTGAGGCTGTAATTTGTTTAAATGCTAAAGGCCAGGCAAGTGAGCTTTGAGCCAAAATAAGCACAAGGGCAGAGCTTCGTGAAAAAAGCATAGTCATTCCATAGCCCATTACAACACTTGATACGGCCATTGGCAAAAGAGGTATAATACGATATAAAGGTTGCTCCGAATAGGGATCTAGATTTTTAACAATGGAGGAAACGGTGGTAGCAACAATAACCGATAAGCTTGCGCTTATAAGACCTACCGATACGGTGTTCTTTAGTGATATCCAAAAACTAGACTTTGAAAAAAGGGCTACAAAGTTATTTCCGTCAAAAGCTTTATAAAAAAGTGAAAACATTGGTAAAAGAAAAAAAAGAAGCACGAATATAAAGACAAAAGCAAAAAAAGGCCATTCTTGTGAGGTAATTTTTTTAGCTTTATTTTCTTCTCGACCAAAATGTATTCCCGTGTTTTTTTTACTGGTTTTTTCAAACTTCGTCCATACAAAAACAAGAGAAAGAGCAATGGACGTTTCAATGAGGGCTAGGAGGGATGCTTGCTTAAAATTTAAACTGGTACGAAAAGCTTGGTATACGGCAACTTCCAGCGTTGTACTTCCAACTATACCAAACAAGAGCACAATTAAAAAGCTAAAAAAACAATACAAAAAAACTAATGTTGCAGATGATAAAAGGGAGGGGAGGAGTTGATAAATTGTTATGGTGCTAAAAATACGACTCTCGCTTGCTCCCAAGAGGCGAGCTGATTCGGCTTGTTCTTGGGGAAGATTTTTCCAGGTATCTGAGCATGTTTTCATAATAATAGGAAAATTATAAAATCCTTGCGCAATAACAATTCCCCAAAAGGAGTATAAAAACTGCAGGGGCGGTTCATCGAGCGTAAAAAGGGACATTAAGAAGTCATTAATAAATCCTTGCATCCCAAATACAAGAACAAAACCAAGGGCAATTAAAAGAGGCGGCATGCAAAGCGGTATGGCAGAAAGTGAGAGTAAAAATTTTTTGCCAAAAAAATTCCGCCTTGCACAAAAAAAAGCACAAGGAAGTCCAATAGCGATTGCAATGAGGCTCGACATAAGGGCAACCTCTATGGTGTACAGTGCAATGTTTGCAGTTCGCCAAAAGCTTATGTTTGTACTCGAATCGCTTGCCCATAAGGGGCTTAACGCAACACCAAAGGGCAGCGCAAAAGATAAAATAATGAGTATGGTTAAAGCAATGGCTAAACAAACGGCAGCACTTCGAATATAGTGATACCGTTTGTGCAAAGAAGCACTTTTCATTCTTAGTTTGAAAGGCTGTCCATAAGATCTATTGTTGCTTGCTGTAATAGGTCAGTGTCAACACTTAAAGACTTTTGCGCTTTTGGAGCGGCAACTTCGTACGAAGCAGGAAGTTCAATATTTTCATTGACGGGATTCATCCACTGTGTTAGTGGTAAAACTGCTTGTGCTTCCTCGCTAATTAAAAAGTCTAGAAATGCTTTTCCGCCTTCAGAATTTGGAGCACCTTTTACAAGGCCAGCACCTTCAATTTGCATTATGTGCCCTTGGTCAAAAATAATTGCTTGGTAGCGGTCGGTGTTGTCGTATTCAACATGGTATGCAGGGCTTGTGGTGTAGCTCAATACAAGTGGTGCTTCTCCTGCGGTAAAAAGACCGTAGCCTGTGTCCCATCCCGGTGCAACGGTTAAAATGCTTGGCTGTAAGCGCTTCCAGTAATCAAGGTAGTCATCGCCATACACTGCAATTGTCCATGCTAAAAACCCCAATCCAGGTGTTGAAGTGCGAGGATCCATTAAAATTACTTTTTGCTTGTATTCTTCTTTGGTTAAATCTTCTAAGCTTG
>CAYJMR010000009.1:0-26746 GCA_964371375.1 uncultured Treponemataceae bacterium | reverse complement strand
GATCAACATCATACCCAACAATATTATTTTGGCTGTCTCTAAAACCCATTGGAGGGAAAGAGTCATCAAGACCCATAATAAACTCACCCTTAGACATTACATCTTCGAGTGAAGTATCCTCTCCGGAATCACTTGCTCCACCAGCAAAGGCACCGAATGAAAGCAACACAACGAGTAATAAAGCAATACATTTTTTCATTATAAAACCTCTAATTTTGTATAAATATGCAATAATTATACAAAAAATTGAATATTTAATAAAGTACTTTACAATAATTATTGTTACTTTTCTTAGAAACAATACTAATATTTCCTATACACACAAGAAATTTTCTACAAATAAAACTACCTTCAAGGTTGAAAAATTACAATATAAATGATAAAATAAGAATAGGACACTGTTCCATTTTAAACTCAAAAAGGATTAGCACATGAGTGACGAATTAGCTCCCGAAATATTGGCTCTACTTGAAAACAGCACAAAAGATTTTTCGTACGACGAAGATACAATGGATATGATTGATGACACAGAAGCATCAGTTGACCCATCTACGCTAAAACCTACAGCACCATACGCACCAGTAAACCTGCTTATCAAACAATTTCAACCAGTAGAGAAGTTTATTGCAGACGAACAACAGTCAGATGTATTTGATGATAAAGAATATTATAAAAAAGCACTTTCAGGTGAAAACGACAGTGCACAACGTGTACATACTGTATTGTCAAAATACCTCAACTGCCAAGATCCAAAAGATAGAACTGTTTTTAGACAACAAATGACAAACGCGTATTGGGAACTACTCCGCTCAGTTGCTCCAAAAATGACATCAAAAAGCGTACTATTAGCAAAAAAAATGCTCATGCGCTACGCTGTAATACTGCCTTCTCTTTTTACAATTGATAATAAAGATACCTTTTCGAAGGCATTCCTTGAAAACACTTCAAATGAACCCATTTATTATTTAGATGAATGGTTTAGAGATATTGCAATGGGTAGAATAGAACTATCCGCAACCGATGAAGCACCGGCAAGCAGAAAACCTGCTGCAGGAAGTACTGAAGAAACAAACCGTCTTTTACAATTAAAAGCAAAGAGCTCTGCAAAGCTTCAAACAGCAGAAAACTTTTTAACAATGAAAGAAAGCGAACGTGCTATGTTAGAAGCAGAAGTAAAATCTAGAATTGAAATTATTAGTGACCACCCATTTATACCTGGAGCACAACCTCACAAAGAACCTATGTCAGAAGCTCAAAAGAAAATGGTTAGTGAAATCAACGAAAAGCTAAAAGCTCTTCTAAAAAATGACAAAGAATTAAACTCATACTACAACGATTATCAAGATGCAAAAGAAACATGTAATAGTCTAGAGCAAAAACTTGCTGTAAACGGAGAAACAACTCTTCAGGTAAGCGGAAATGATATTAACACAGAAATAGACACCATTCACCAAATGGCAAAAATGACTGTAGGGCGACAAGGGAATCACTTTCCAATCTTTACTCGAGAGTTTTTCCATTGCTTACCAAAGGAAACAGGCTTTAGAGAAAACATTATAGACATAATGAACTGGATAGAATCAATAGACCCAACCGCTTATTGTCGGGTTCATAAAAATATTCAAAATCGTATTATTCCATTTGTTATTCTTATTCCCACCTATGGTGAATATGGTGTGTGCTGGGAACCTTTCAGCAGGTACAATAGAATCACAAGCCGTGCACGCATTGGAATTCCAATGTATTCAAAAAGCATAAAAAATGCACTCCTTATGGCTACAGCGGACCTTCGCTGGCAAGTTGCAAAAGAAAAAGCTTCCTACTATTGGATGGAAGAAGGAATAACTGGGCAATATTACCAATGGTTTGTATCCCAAAAACTAAAGGGCGACATAAAAGATTATTTTATAAAAGATTATCTCTTATGGATGACAAAAGAAGCCGATGGAGTTCAGCGCCTCGAAAAAGAAATTCGTGGTATTTTTTGGCGACACATGCCATTTGCACAAGAAGTAAAAGAAAAACTCCGCACACGAAGTTTAGTATACCAAGAACTGTATCAAAGAGACCTTAACAGAGCTATGTCTGATGGCTATTAAGATACTATTTTTAATTACACAAGGGCAATATCATGCATTATGAAAGGGCAGAACGTATCCGAGACGTACTCAGATACGTTCAAAGATTTACAGATAAAACTATTGTCATTCATATCGATGATACTATAATTGACTCTCCTCTTTTTTTAAGCCACATTAACGATATTAGTTTATTACGGGAAGCAGGATTACATATTGTCATCGTTCCCGGATCACGCCAACGCATAACCGATATTCTTGAAAAGTCAAACATTTCATGGAAGATGCACAACGGTTTTCGCATAACCGATGAAGGAGCTATTCCGCTAATAAAGATGGCCACCTTTGATATAGCAAACAGAGTTATGACTAGTTTAGCAGGGCAGCGAAAAACAGCTTTAATTGGTAATTGGGTAAAGGCACGTGGCAAAGGGATTATTGAGGGAGTTGATTTTAGTACCTGCGGAGAAATTGCCTCTATTGAAACTGAAGGATTAAAGACAGTATTACAAAACGGGTGTATTCCAATTTTTCCCTGCATAGGGTGGAGCAACACCGGAAAGCCGTATAATATATCCTCTGTAGCCTTGGCAGCAGAAGTGGCAATACATTTAAACGCCGAAAAATTGTTTTTTATTGGCCGCGATATAACCATAGATTCAAAAATCTTTTCCTTAACTGAAGATATTCAAAGAGATGAAAAAGGAAAAGTATATGCGCTTACTGTTGAGCAGGCAACAAAACTCTCAGAAAACAACCCATCTGTAGAAAACACAACTCGAAGTTTATTAGAGGTATGCGCTTATTCATGCTCAAAAACAGTTTCTCGGTCGCACATAGTTGACGGATTACTAGACGGTGTTATTTTATCAGAAATTTTTTCAGATATTGGACAAGGCACAATGATTTATAAAAGCAATTATGGTGGAATCCGGGCAATGGAACAAAATGACATTCCGATGGTCTTAAGCCTAATGCATCCTTCAATTGAGCAAGGCATTCTTTTAGAACGAAGCGAGCAAGATTTACTCGCTACCTATTCAGACTATGTAGTATACGAGATGGACGGTGGAATAAAAGCCTGCGCAGCCCTTCATACTTACACAGAACAAAAAGATGTTTCTTGTGAAATAGCAGGGGTTGTTGTAGATGAAAGTTTTTCTAGAATAGGAATAGGTCCAAAACTTGTTTCATATTTAATAGAAAAAGCAAAAACATGTGACGCAAAAAGCGTGTTTATTTTAACCACCCAAACCTCCGACTGGTTTGAATCCTTAGGATTCAAACAGGATGATGTTAACACTCTTCCCGAAAAGAGAAAAAGTCTATGGGATGAAAAAAGAGGTTCTAAACTATTTCGCTTGGTACTTTAAAAGAGCGATGAAAACAGTGCAGGAACAGCAATAAAATTACCTATTGCTCCACCTAAACTTGACAAAAAGAATACCAAGAGAACCCTTGCTATACGATTCTTATATATACCTTTCAGTGAAGAAAAGTCGTCTACAAGGTTTTCCATATCTTCAACTTTGGGCTTAACAAAGGTAGCTTGCACAAGTCCTGTAAAAATACCGACAGCAATAAAGGGATTTAATGTTCCCAGAGGAGCCCCAACAAAGCCAGCAATTATTGCCAACGGGTGGGCAAAAGCAAGCAAGGCTCCTAAAGCAGCAAGAGATCCGTTCCACAAAAGCCAATTAACAAGTAAGTCAATAGAGGTTTCTGCTCCACCAACAAAAAAGCCTGCAGCAATAAGAGCAATAATCAACACAGGAAAAATCCACCCTGCAATTTTTGAACCTACGCTTCCTTTTGGAACGATATCTATCGAAGATGTATCGGCTGTTTTCTCGCCTGTATGTATTTGATTTAAATATCTCTCCACACCAGGAAGATGCCCCGCACCCAAAACTGCAACAAGGGTATTACCTTTTGCATCCCATATTTTAGAAGCTAAATACTGATCTCGCTCATCAATAAGAACCTCTTTTACAACAGGAAGTTCTTTTGCGAGCTCACTCATCATTGAATCCATCTCACTTGATTGTTTTAAACTCTCAATTTGCTCTGCCGAAATTTCTTCTTTTTCAAAGGCGCTTGCAAAAAGAGTTGCAAGTAATTTCATTTTGCCAAAAAAGCTATTCTTTGCCCAAGCACGTCGGAGAGTTGTCTGAATTGGACGGTCAACCATTGCGGTCGGGATATCCATTTCTTTTGCCTTTTTTATTGCCGCTCTCATTTCATCGCCTGGCTTAACGCCCATATCCGAACCGATTCGTTTTTGGAAAGAAGATAACACGAGGTTTGCAATCATCATAAACCCTCGCCCTTCTTTTAAAACCTTTACAATATCAAGCTTTTTCCAAGATTCGGGATCTTGCATAGATGCATATCGCCCGCTATCAAGTTCAATTGCAACGCAATCCGGTTTTATTTGGTCTATAATTGAAATAGCATCTTGTATACTCTCTTGAGAAACATGGGCTGTTCCTAATAATACAATCTTTCTATTTTCAAATTGCAAAATAATTTCATTTGCCTTTTCGTTTTTTTGCTCCATTTGTTCCATTGCAAAGTCCTATTAGTAATTAATACTGTGTGTTATTTTTTTTCATGTCTTCAACAGCCCACTCACAAAAGCGGTACTCAAAAAACATCGGAGCTTGAATATCGTTTACTTCTATGTAATATTTATTTGCTAAGTCTTGTAGACCTGTTAATTCATAAAATAAAGCCATATAAAAAAGCATTTTTCCGCGAGTTGTATTGCTTTCTTCTTCTACCACTCTGTATAAAACAGCGGCATCTCCTATCCCGTCATAATACAACCTTAACATAAGGTAGTCAAGTGATTCTCTATCAATTGTGCGCATAGCCTCTCTCAAAAATTCTTGATTTTCAAGTTTTTTTCCTTCTTTTAGATATGTTGCAGAAATCAATAGTGAATACGAAACATTTCGCTTGTCTGCATCAAGGGCTCGTAAAAAAGCATTACGAGACTCTTTCCAGTTTTCTTCTTTCCAATATAACATCCCAATTGACTCATATGCAAAGTAGTACTCTGGGTTATACTTTACAACATTAAGATAATCAGAGAGGGCTTCATCGTATTTACTCATTTCATCACGAAGTCCACCTCTATATGCATAACCTAAAAAATACTCAGAGTCTATTTCGATCGCGCGTGTCCAGGCTTTTTCAGCTTCTTCTTTTTCATTTACATTGCGGTAATAAGAGCCTATATCAAGCCAGTGTGAATAATAGTCATCATCAAATTCAATTGCAGTTTTCATGTACTCAATTGCTTCATCAAATTTCCCGCGGTCTGCACTCAACTTTCCTAAATATGACCACGCCAAACTATTTTCGGGTTCAACTTCAATGAGCTTATTTAATGCATCTTTTGCTATTTCATCCTCTTCAAGATACCATGAAGTTAACGCGTGTCCAAAAAGAGACGCCGGGTCTTCTGGGTCGGCTTTTAACCCCTCCACAAAGTGCTTATTTGCAAGCCTAAAGTTTTTAGCATACATATACGTATTTGCCATCTCTACGTTTGCATCTACATTTGTAGGGTCTTTTTCGAGTATCTCTTGAATTACTTTTTTACTTTCCCTTGCATTCCCCTGTTCTTTTAATAACATTGCATGCAAGAATTGAACATCGGTATCTTCTGGATTGCTTTCTTGCAATCCTTGTATAACAGTATCTGCATCTTCAAGGTTTCCTGATGAAAGTAATAATGATGCATGCAAATAGTGTATATCTTCATCATCAGCATACTCTGCTGGAATCTCGTCAAACAATGAAAGAGCTTCATCTAACGAGGAGTTTTGTAAAGCTTCCTGCAAATTTGTTGCAAAAGTCAAACTATATGGCACAGTTTCTTGCTCTTCAACGACTTCGGGCAAAAGAAGGCCTTCATTTTCCGGTAGCATTTCACTTACATCAAAGCGTGTCTCCATAGCGGCACAACTGGTAAGAAACATACAACTAACAGCTATCTTTAGCCCAAAAGCTACTACAACATTAAATTTTTGCTTACTAAAAACATTAACCATTTTATCCCCTCAAAATTCTTCTAAAATGCGTACAGGGTGTTGATTTTAAGCGTATAATTATGTACTATTATACAAATGGAAAAACACCTATTTCGAAATTTTTTTGGACTTATTGTCCTATACATTATTATTATTTTCGGCATTTTTGCAATTCAATTTAGAAAGGAATTGTCAATTTTTGAAAATTTTCAGTCTCTCAACCTGCGTTTATCTAGTCATTCAGCCCAAGAAGAGGCAGATGTACCAGCTTTAAGCAATAGTTTTAGGGTTTCTGGAAATGGACTCGAAATTTATGCAAGTGAATCAAATCCAATTATTCTTCAAAACGAACAAGGTCAATTTCCTTTAGTTCTCCAAAACTGGGAAGAACTGGACGATGACTCATTTTCCCTACATTTTTCTAATGATGTATCTTTAACCTTTCATTCTGCAGAAGTAGGTTTTTCAATAAACTCAAAAACTCCGTCTATAACAGACTCCTTAATTATTCCATTTGAGGCAGAAAGCGTTTACAATATTACCGATGTGCAAAGAAACAGAATTATAGTAAAATCACGAGATGAAGCATTTTCATTAATGGCAGATGATGTAACAACACACTCTTTTACACTTACATCTGCTGCAAACGCCATTGCTCAGATTTCCGCATTTCAAGAAACCCAAGCCTTTACCTTTAATTCGGTTGTAGGTATGGAAAATGCAACAGAAGAAACTTTAAACACAATTCAAACTCAAGCTAGAAATCATCTGGTGAGATCTTTTGAAACATCGCAAGGAGACACAACGAACGAAAAATTTGTTGCCGCATATGTTGCAGAACTTGCATTACAAGGAAGGTATGGAGAAGCTCTTGCAAATGTTCCTCAAGCTTTTATTAGTGGGAACAACAGGACTTACTTTACGGCTCCATATTTTAATACACTTGTAAACATGAATCAAACCTTGCTTATGGAAAATGAAAATATTTTATTTTCCATGCAGTATTCCTTGGAAAGGTCCCTTCTTGATGTGTATGAGTTAGATAACTTTCCTACTTTCTTACTTCAGCAAAATGCAAATGTGACAAATGCAATCCTTTCTCTTCCAGCTAGCTTAGAAATTTTTGCCCCAACAACACAACAGGCAACAGGAATTATTGCGGCATATGTAGCATTAGCAAAAAACTCACCAACGGCAGCAATGCAACTGGAGGGGGTCTTGGAAACTTGTATTACCACATTACAAGCGAATACAACTCTTGACGGAACCTTCCTCAACATCACAAACGACAATGGAACAATAGATAGGTCTTTTACCGCAAAAACAGGTGCTACTCTACGAGAGTATGGAAATTTAACTGCACAGCTCGACATACAATCGGGTGGTACGATGCTATTAGTTTCTGCTTTACAAGAACCGACATCAATAGCTCCTGTTACTCTATCTCATATGTACCCCTATTTTATATCTGATAACCCATATTATCCGCATGCAGATGTGCTTGGCTATAACAACGGAACTCCCGTATGGATGTGGAACATAATACCTGAAAAGGACTATTCTGTGAGTGCAGACGGAACAATCACAATGCTGTTTGACTTCCCTGTTACAGAAATTTATCACAGTATAATAACAGGTATATCTCCTTTTAGTGGTATTCAAATTTATGAATTAGATTATGCAACAGATCCACGTTTTGAAACATATAATGCACCAGGTTATGTTTATCAAGAATCTACCGGGACACTCTTATTGCGCTATCGTCAGCGAAATGAGATTGAAGAAATGCAGTTATTCTATCCTACAGCACAGGCAGTACCTGAGAGTAGCACAGAGATAGCTGTACAGGCAGAATAAACACGTGGCTTTTTCTGACTTGCTTGTTTACTTTTTGCTATTTTTGGTTGGATTGATTCTTTTCTATTTGGCATTTCAGTATTTTTTAAATTACTTTGCAAAAAAACCACCAAAAAAAAAGAAACAAAATCAAGGCAAGGCAAAAAGCCCTTGCCCTCTATGTGGAACAATGCTCTATGTAGGTGAAAATATTATTTCTCGTGTCTATAAAACAGGAAGTGCGAATGAGCAGCCATGTACGATCCATGGTTGTCCTCATTGTTTTCCTGATGTTGAACATGGACTAGAAAGGCGATGTCCTGTCTGCCACAAAAAGGTTCCCACGAAAGGACACCTTACTGCCTATATTTTTACCCGAAGTCAAGAAAAAAAGCATGTACATGTAACCGGATGCACCGAGTGTCATAAAAGAAAATAGAATTATAAAGCTGTTCGTCCGCGAAAACTTCTTGCCAATGTTAGCTTATCGGCATATTCAAGATCCCCACCTACAGGCAGACCCGATGCCAAGCGAGTAACCGTCACTGAATCTCCGCACGAAGTGGATAACAAACGTTGCACGTATAAAGCAGTAGTATCGCCTTCAACAGTTGGGTTTGTTGCAATAATGACTTCTGCAATGTCTTCTGTGCTTACCCTTTTTATTAGTTTAGCAATTGATAATTGATCAGGTCCAATACCCTCAAGAGGGGCAATAACACCACCTAACACATGAAAGAGTCCTTTGTATTCCCGAGAGGCTTCTATTGTATCAACATCTTGAGCTTGCTCAACAACGCAAATTGTATTTCTCTCTCTCAAAGGATTTGAGCAAATTGCACAAGGGTCTGTCTCTGTATAGCACCCGCACTCAGAACATATTTTTATTCGCTCATGTAATGTTACAAGCTCTTTAGCAAATTGCTCTAAAAAGCTTTGTTCAACCTTTAAAAGATGATGTGCTAAACGAGATGCAGACTTTTTCCCAATTCCAGGAAGACGTGAAAAACTATTTGTTAATTCTTCTAATGCTGTCACAAGTTTAACCCTGGAATGTTTAGCCCGCCGAGCATTGGACCCATCTTTTCTTTTATACTAACTTGTATTTTAGATGTTGCATCTCTCGAGGCTGCAACTATTAAATCTTGAAGCATTATAATATCGCGTGGGTCTACAGCTATAGGGTCAAGTTCAACTGAAACCATTTCCATCCCGCCATTTAAGGTAACTTTTACAATCCCTCCGCCTGCACTTCCAGTAGCTGTAATTGTTTTTAAGTCTTCTTGAACTTTGCTTATTTCACCTTGGATATTTCCAAAATTTTTCATTAAATCAAATGGATTTATATTCATTTTTTCTCCCCAAAAATCTACTTAAAGCTATTGTGTTTCATCTTTTTTCAAAGGCACTCTATCTTGTATTGAAACTACTTCTCCTCCGAATGCATCTGCTAACATTTGAACATCGGCAGGAATAGCCTCTTCTTCTTTTTCAACCACAGTTGATTCTTTTACATGGACTTGTACAAGTGTTTTTTTTCCTAATAGTTTTGATGCCACTTCATTAAGAAATACGATTTCAGCTACTAGCTGCTGTCTTAAGAAAGCAGATGTAACAAAAATACTCACTGAAGATTCATCAAAACTCCAATCCTCTGATTGTGTTAACGCGGAAGCCAAAAACATTTTTGTGGCCCTGACTTCTTCAATTGCAACGGTCTTCAGTTGCTCACCATTTGTTATTAAAACTGTATTTTCTGCCTCTACTACTTGCTCTTCGCCTATAGATGATTGCACAGGGTTTTCTTCCTGTAAATCATCATCATTTTTCGTTGCGGGTGTGCTTTGCACAGGATCTTGCAAAGTTGTTTGCGAAGACGCGACGTTCTCTACCGTACGCTGAACCGGTGTATTCCCGCCTAATATTTTTTTTGCATTATCAACTGCAGCTTTTACTTCATCATTTGAAACCCAAGAACTAAGCCAGCAAAGGCGGGAAACAGCAAGCTCAAGTTCAAAACGCGGGTTAAGAGAATATCGAACATCCCTATATAATTGCAAAAAAAGTGACAAGGCTCTTTCCATCTGAACAGATGTCCATGCGTTTATTACAGCAGGAGAAAATCGTTGCATAGACTGACCAAGCAAAGATTCTTTTGTTATGCCATTTTTTATAAACAAAAGACTTCGAACATAATCGGATGCATTTGAAATAAATTGTTCAATTGAAACGCCAACTTGTAACACTTCATCAATAAACTGAATAGCATCTGAAGTTTTTCCTGCTATGCAAAGTTCACACAGAGCGTTTAGCCTTTCAACACCAACTAAGCCAAGTTTATCACGTATTTTTTCATATGTAATGTTTCCTTCACTAAAGGCTGCCACCTGATCAAAGAGGGTGTAGGCATCACGAAAACTCCCTGTTGACTCACGTGCGATCCAAAACAAAGCTTCATCATCTGCTTGTATGCTCATCTCTCCCGCTGTTTCAGACAGGAGGTCTTTGATTTGCTCAACAGAACCTAACCTAAAATGGAATTGTTGGCAACGACTTTTAATTGTTGCGGGAACTTTGTGAAGCTCAGTTGTAGCAAAAATAAATATCACATATGGCGGTGGCTCTTCAATTGTTTTTAAAAGTGCATTAAATGCATTTGTTGAAAGCATATGCACTTCGTCTATAATGTAAATTTTATATTTTGAAGAGTTCGGAGGGAAAAGAACTTCATCTTTAATTTGTCGAACATCATTTACACTTGTATTTGAAGCACCGTCTATTTCAATTACATCTAAACTAGAGCCTCTAGAAACTTCTTCACAAGCAGTACACTTTCCACAAGGAACACCATTTTTCACATCAGTACAATTTAAAACTTTTGCTAAAATGCGCGCAGTAGATGTTTTCCCACAGCCCCTTGGGCCTGAAAACAAATATGCATGGGCAACTTTGCCTTCCGTTATTGAGTTTATAAGAGTGGCAGCGACAAAATCTTGCCCCACTAAATCTTCAAATTTTTGCGGCCTCCGTCTCGAGGCGGTAACTTCATATGCCATGTAATAAGAATACCCTAAAAGTGCCAATTTCGCAAGCGCTTTTAAATAAAAATAAGAATACTTGTTATACTTTATTTTTCTCAGTTTTTTTTGTATACTAAAAGGACTATCTCAGTTTAGGAGGAAGGTATGTATTACATTAGGCAAGCACATTTTTCTGATATTCCCAGCATATATGAAATTTGCTTAAAAACAGGTGCAAGCGGAAAGGATGCATCCTCCTTGTATAATAATCCTTATTTGCTTGGTGATTATTATGCCGTAAACTACTTGGCCTTTGAACCTGAGGCGTGTTTTGTTGTATCCCAAAACATTGATAGTGAAAAAGACCTAGCTTTGGGATACATACTCGGTTGTGCAAATTCAATAAATTTTAACCTTTGGATGGAAGAAACATGGCTTCCATCATTGCGAAAAAAATATCCCCTTACAACACATGCAAAAACTGAAACAGAAAAAAAACTAGTTGAAAAGATTCACATAAACCATACTACAGCAACTCTTGCCTCTCTTAAGGAGTATCCTGCACACTTACACATTGATATTTTACCCGTACTGCAAGGGAGTGGCTATGGCTCACGATTGATTGAAACATTCGAGTCATACTTAAAAGAAAAAATCGTACAAGGAGTCCACTTAGGCGTTGATGGACAAAATCAAAGTGCCATTGCATTTTATAAAAAAGCAGGGTATGAAGTTCTTGAAGAACAAGATTGGGGTTTACTCATGGGGAAAAAAATTGTGTAATTTTTTCTTTTGTATGCTTGAAAAAAAGCATGAAAAATCCTATACTGATGGCAGCTTAGGAGAATAATGAACTCAAAAACGATCACCTTGCTCATTATAGCGGTAATCCTCATAATCCTTTCAATGCTTTTTTCAGCCTCTGAAAGTGCTTTTTTTTCAGTTAATAAACTACGTGTGCGTTTTTTAAGAAATCAAAAGCATAAAGGCGCAATGAGAGCAGGAAAACTTTTAGACAACAAAGACAAGCTTTTAAACACCGTATTGGTGGGCAACAATATTGTAAATATCGCCCTTTCTGCTCTATTAACATCCATTGCATTGGACCTATTTGGTGTTGCTGGTGTGGGATATGCAACATTGGCAACAACAGTTCTCTTACTTATATTTGGAGAAATTACACCCAAAACACTTGGGACACAGCATCCTGAATCTATTGCCTTTGCTCTTTCTCGTTTTTTAATCTTTTTTTCAATTATCTTTAGACCTCTTATTCTCCTGTTTTCGGCTGTTTCACAATTTTTCATCAAACTTGTTGGTATCAATTCAAAAGAAAAACAAGTATCATTTACAGAAGAAGAAATAAAAACCCTCATTGAAGTTGGAGAAGAAGAAGGTCTTTTAGAAGAAAGCGAGCGGCATATGATGCACCGTGTATTTATGTTTACAGACCTCGCCGCGCGTGATATTATGACACCTCGAACAGAAATTACCGATATTCACGAAAGTGCAACCTTTGATGAGGTTTTATCCCTTGCAAAGCACACAAGGCTTTCTCGCTTTCCCGTTATGGGAAAAGACATTGATGATATAAAAGGTGTGTTATACATAAAAGATGTTATTTCATATATAGGAGACAAAAAATCTTTTTCATTAAAAAAAGTAATGCGAACTCCTCTCTTTATTTCAGAAGCTAAAAATATGACCGCTATCCAAGAACTCTTTAAATCAAAAACACAAAGCATGGCCATTGTATTAGATGAATACTCGGGTATTGCTGGAATCCTTACAAAAGAAGATATTGCAAGAGAAATTTTTGGCGTTGTTAATGATGAATACGAAGCCCCCATTGAACATATCCATGTAAGAGCAAGTGACACTGAGGTTATAATAAGCGGAAAAATGCGCCTTACAGAAATATCTGAGCAATTCAGTATAACATTAGAATCGGAGTTTAACGAAACAATTGCAGGTTACATTATGGAAACGCTTGATGCGATACCGCAAATTGGGGACTCCATATCTAAAGAGGGCTTTACCTTTACGGTAAAAGAGTGCCACGGTATTCGTATTAAAAAAGTTCTAATTAAGGCGGAAGAAGTATGAGTACACTTATAATGAGCCTTGCACTCTTAATTCTTATAGGCTGTTCTGCCTTTTTTTCTTCCTCAGAAACAGCCTTTTTAAGTATTCCAAAGGTACGTCTAAGACAGATGCAAAAAGAAAAAAAACCAAAGGCGGCTCTTATTGCAAAATTAAAATCAAGAATTGACGTCCTTTTAACTGTCATACTCATCGGAAACAATTTTGTAAACGCGCTTGCTTCTTCACTAGCAACTGCCCTTGCAATTAGCTTGCTTGGAAACCAAGGCACAGGTATTGCAACCCTTTCTATGACTGTAATTATTATCATCTTTGGAGAAATTTTACCTAAAACTATTGCAGCATATAAGAGTGAAGAAGTTGCTGCAAACTTCGCAAGCTCCCTTTCTTTTCTAGAAAAGATTCTTTTTCCTTTTGTATTTATTTTTTCAAAATTTACCCAAGTGATTAAGCTTCTATCAAAAGGGCTCTCAAAACATACCTCAAGCCAAATTACCGAAGATGAGCTAAAAACTCTATTTGACCTGGGTGGACAAGAAGGAACTCTTGAATCAGCAGAAAAAGATATGCTTCATAAAATCTTTAATTTTTCAGACCTCCGTGCCCACGACATAGAGAGATCTCGAACTCTTGTAAAAATGATTGACATTAAAACAGCCTATGCCCACACAGTTCAACTCTTTTCGGAGTTTGACTATTCAAGGCTTCCCGTATACGAAGAAACAAGCGAAAACATAGTGGGCATACTTCACTTTAAGGATGTTCTTTTCTACACCGGAAACAAAAAAGATTTTTCAATAAAAAAACTGTGTAAAAAGCCCCTTTTTATTCCTGAGACAAAGGATGCTCTCGCAATTCTTCAAGTGTTTAAAACAGAAAAACAAAACATAGCCATTATTATAAATGAGCACGGAAGTTTCTCTGGCATCATTACTATGGATGACCTTGTAAAGGCAGTATTTGGCCGCGCGACAGATGGCTTTGATAAAAAAGTGCACAGAGCAGAAGACCGCATTACCATTCTTAACCCTACAGAATTTATTATTCCCGGCGACATTGAACTTGACGAGATTAATGCAATTTTCAAGATGAATCTTTTATCCGAAGACTCCGATACCTTTGGAGGTTGGTTACTTGAAGCCTTTGGATACCTTCCTGAAGAAGGCGAAGGCATAAAAAAGGATAAGGTTTTGTACACGGTTCAAACTCAAAGTAACAGAAGAATCCAGAGTATCAAAATGAAGATGTTAATTTAGTAATTTGCAAGAACAGGAACTGCTTCACTTACTTGCACAAATTGTGCTTCTTTATCTATGTTTTTCATCCCAAGTTCGGGGTTCCCCCAATACGAGAGAGAAGAAGAGCCTTTAAGCACTACATCTAAATGGTGTTTTACTGCTAAACCAGTATTTCCTGATCCTGAAATTCGCACAGTTGCAGAATCACTTACAAATTGTCCGGCATCAACTAAGCCACTTCCACTTATTCCAATAATAGAATTTTTTGCTTTGCCCGATACTTCCACAAATGAAGAACCTGCAGAAGCCAACGTAAAACCAAGTGCATCAGAGAGAGAAACATTTACAGTAACTTCTCCACTTATATAAAGTGAAAAATTTTGAGTTAAGGCTACATCCGCAGATACACTGTATCCACTTCCATCAACTTTAACAAAACTTATTGGTGCATAAATAGTAACATCAAAAGTTTGAATAGGATGAATATCGTCGCTTTCCATAGAAAGACTAATGTGGTCATTTGTCATATCTACTACAAAAGCATAAGAATCTAAATCTTCACTATATATAGCATCTACTCGTGCACTTTGGTTAGAAGGTATAGACACGAGCTTGATACGCGCATTTGATGTATTAGTAAAATTAATATTTTTGATTTCAATAGTATATGAGGGGTTAATCTCTTGGGCACTAAGGCTTAGTATTTTGTCGTCTCCGCGTATTACTTTTGGAGCATTTGAAAAAAGAGAATATACTATTATTGTCGTTCCTATGCATATTACAGCACAAACAGCGGAAAAAAGTCGCATTGTACTTTAATTATATACCCATTAATCAATGAGGGTCAAGCTAAAAAAGGGTACTTAGCGAACAAAGACCAATAAATTTCTATCTGAGATTGCCTGATTGTATGAAAATCCAAGCCCTGTAAACGCTTTTAAGCCCTCAACATCTGTTACTTTATTTTCAGCCATATACCGAACCATTTCCCCGCGAGCCATTTTTACATATACGCCCTTTTCAACGAGCTTTCCATTTTTTTTGTCTTCCTCAGCAAAACTGCATGTAACAAATTGAGCACTGTCGGGAAGATATTTTTCAATACCTTTACTATATTCTTTTGACGCTAGGTTTATTATAAGATTTTCATCTTTTAGAAGTTCATCTGCAAGCTTTTTTCCCCAAAAGTCATATAGATCTTTGCAAAAAGAGGTTTGTAGCTTTGCTTGCATTTCAAGTCGGTAGGCTTGAATGCCATCTAAGGGGTGTAATAGCCCATATAAAGCAGAAACAATGCGCAAGTGTTTTGAAACATATTCAAAACAATCATCATCAAAAATAAGTGGTGACATATACTTGTATTGTATCCCATCATAGGCTAAAAGCGCATGGTACAGATTTTTTTCAAAATCCATATACTTGTATCGCTCATAATTTAAATAAGCAATATCGTCATTGCAAGCTAAGAGCGTTTTTAAATCTGCAAAAGAAATAGCTTTTATAGACTGCGCAAGTTGCTTCGCTTCTTCTAAAAACACAGGAATTCTTGGCTCAAAGATAAGCTCTGCTTCTTTTTTTATTTTTTTTGCAGGCGAAATAATTATTTTCATAGATCCTATTTTAAATAGTGTAGTCTGAATCTTTTCCGGTGGCTTTTTTATAGGTTTCTAAATAAACACTTTGCTGGCTATCGTGCTGTTCTTTGAGCATATCCATAATCTTTGATACCACTTCCACCTTTTTATCTTCCACAGAGTCATCTATTTCTGCTAAGGCGTTATGGCGAAATTCTTTACAGTCTATTACAGGACTGGCAGTCATAATCACTGTGTCTTCTATGAGTAAGTCGGCAAGCATATTCTCGATGTTGTCAGGATCCATTCTTAAACAATTTCCGTTAATAGATACAAGGAGCATTACATCAAACATTCTCAAGTATGAGTCAATTTCTCTTAAGCCTTTTCTTGTTTCAGGGTTACCTGGTCTATAACGCGTTCCACTTGGAAACACTAAAACAGGTTTACCATGCCTACGACACTCGGTTAGTGCGTGCATTGAGGCCATATTTATTTTTCTACTTTTTGCCTCTTCTACTGCTCGTTCTTCTGGGTCAGAAATAGATGCTAAGCTTCTACTTGGATAAATAACAATGCGCGTAAACGACTCGGCCCATGCTTTTACCATAGGGTTTGCCTCGTTAAGTTTCATTCCTGCCATAGCAACAATGCGATGAGAGAGATCTTTTCCAAAAGGTTTTCCACATTCTTCTAAAAGATAACAAAGAGCCGGTAAATCCATGTTGCTAAAATGTTCTACCAGTAAAAGTCCTCGTTTTCCATTTAAAAGAGCATTATAAAAGGCTTCAAAGTTTTCTATGCCTTCAAGATGAGAGCCTTCAAGTAAGCCGTCCTTGAGCATAACATCTACTAGCTTGCGAGTTTCTTTATTTGCTTCCTGATACACATTTGTGTCATCAATTATATGTGCTTCACTACCTTGCTTTTTTAAATCTTCAAACATATGGGCATATTTTACACCAAGGGCATTTTCTTTCATAAAGCCTCCTAAAAAGTTACTTTTGTCTCTTTGTTAGGATACAGAGAATACACAAACTTGTCAATACAAAAGACAGAAAATGACTTTTGATAAATTACCGCGACGAAACTCCGTTTGCTTTTTTATATGCTTGTTTGTCATCATACATTTTCTCATCTGCTACCTGTAACAGTGTTTTTATATCTTGCCCATCCTGAGGAAAACAGGAATACCCTATACTTGCAGAAATATGAATACTTTTACCTTGAAGCACAAATGTTTTTTTTGATAAATTTGAAATCCTAGAAATTACATCTTTTATTGCTTTATCTTGTTTTATGTTTGGCGTAATTATAACAAACTCATCCCCACCTATTCTGTATATTAACCCATCACTTTTTATGTTTCCTTGTAATCTTTTTACAAAGGCTATTAATAAAAGATCTCCCATTTCATGGCCATAGTTATCATTTACCGGTTTGAAATCATTAAGGTCAATATAAAAAAGAGTAAAACTGAAACCACTTTGTAAAAACTTTGGCTTAATATAGTTTTCTAGTAGCCTTCTGTTAAAAGCTCCTGTTAATAAGTCATTATTTAAGCGCTTCTCCACACGTCTTAAAATATAAAAAAGTATAACCGAAAAAAGAATAAAGGCAAACGTTAACAATAAAACATACACAAAAACTTCACGTGCATCATCCTGTCTATACAGTAACAGCTTCCATGTATTCTCACCAATTACAATTGGATTTTCTACGGCATGTTGAGTATTAAACTCACTTGATTCTGCAAAAATTATATCTTCATTTTTATAGGTTGCTGTTAGTCTATATTGATAGCCCAAACTTTCAAGTTCGAATACACCTGTATTCTTTAATGCCTCAGGCACTGGAAGCACTATGGTAATAAATCCCCAAAAATCAGTACCAGTATCACCTTCTATATATAAAGGATTTCTAATTGCAAGTCCCTTCATGCCTTGAAGTAAATCAAACGGACCTGAAACCGTAAATTTATTCTCTTGCATTGCTTTTTGTGCTTCCATCGAAGTTGTATCAGCAAGAAGTACATTATGGCCTATTGTTCCCTCATTTCCTTCTAATGGGTATGCATACATTACAATTCCGTCTTTCATATACTGAATTGTAATATAACTTATTCCTTCTCCAACAGCTTTGGCGAGAGCATTAAAGTCTTCAAGAGATAAGTGACCCTGCCCTGCCCTTGTAATTTCCTTTAGCACCTCAGTTGCATACACAGCCCGTTGCATTTCATTTATAATGCGCTCTGAGTACAAGGATATAACATTACCCAGCCTATCCTTTCTTGATTCTGTTTCAACAAAAAAAACAAACCCACTAATCATAAAAGAAAGGAAGATAAAGAATAAAAACATTTTTTTTGCAAGCACCATACATAACCTCAATTTTATACAGTTGTCTTCTAATATATTGTACCTTTCTTAAAAGCTCTTGTCAAGTTAAAAACCCATCACTCCTGAGCATTTTATTAACAAAAAATGACTGCATAACACTACGTTTTAAACAACAATAAAGGGCAAAATGTTACAACAATACTTACAGATTCAACAATTGGACACGTTTATTATAATCCCTCTGCAAGCTCACGTATTAGGGGTTATTTACTTCAATACTAATTTTTAGTATAATGGAAGCCAATGTATATGAGACATTATTATCGTCCTAATTTTTAGAGGAGTATTTGTGGAAACAGGGAATATAGTTCTTCAACAATTATTAAACGGTATATCACTTGGAAGTATTTATGCTCTAATTGCATTAGGCTACACAATGGTATACGGCATAGTAAAGTTAATAAACTTTGCACACGGAGACATTTTGATGGCCGGCGCGTATTCGGGCTACTTTATAATGAGTACAATGGGTGCTAGCCCAATGTCAATGATGTTGGCCTTTTTATTTTCAATGATAGTATGTGCTCTTTTAGCAGGCATTATAGAACGCTTTGCCTATCGTCCCTTGCGAGAAGCACCACGTTTAAATTCTTTGATTACTGCAATCGCAGTTTCACTAATTTTACAAAACGGAGCACGTATTCTCCCGTTTATTGGTCCTAACCCAAGACAATACCCAGCAATTGCGATAGAAAATATTTCTTTAGGCCCTGTGTCGGTTTCTAACATTCAGCTTATTGTTATTCTTCTTTCGGCGCTTCTCATGATTGTTCTTAATTACATTATTAACCACACTAAAACAGGAAAAGCAATGCGTGCTGTTTCATTTGATATGAGTGCAGCAAGCTTAATGGGAATAAGTGTGAATAAAACAATTGTATTTACCTTTGCCCTCGGAGCTGTTTTAGCTGCAGCAGGAGGAATTCTTTATGCCAGTGCCTATCCTCAAATTGAACCGGTTATGGGAACAATGCCAGGACTAAAAGCATTTGTTGCAGCTGTACTTGGAGGCATCGGTTCTGTTCCAGGAGCAATGCTTGGTGGTTATATTTTAGGAATTGGAGAAACACTTACAAAAGGATTTATTTCATCTCAGTATGCAGATGCCATTTCCTTTTCACTTCTCATAGTTATTCTTCTGGTAAAGCCAACAGGTATTATGGGCAAAAAAATAAGGGAAAAGGTGTAACATATGAACAAATCTTTTAAGAACCTTCTAATACCGACAGTTTTTGCATTGCTCGTTGTCTTTATCCCAGGTGTATTAATTCAATACTTCATTATTGATGCTTATACAGCCCAAATACTCACTCTTGCTGCTATTAATACTATTATGGCAATAAGCGTAAACATCATTTGTGGTATTACAGGGCAGCTTTCACTTGGCCAAGCCGGCTTTATGGCAATAGGAGCCTATAGCTGTATTATTTTTACACAAAACTTTGGCATCCCGATGTACGTGAGCATTCTTCTTGCGGGGTTGTTTACTGCTTTTGCAAGTTTCTTTATAGGCTTTCCTACTTTGAAACTAAAAGGTGATTACCTTGCGATTGTAACACTTGGCTTTGGGGAAATAATTCGCGTTCTTTTAGTTAATTTTAAAGACCTCACAGGAGGGCCTAACGGCATTCGCTTTGAAGACCCTGCTGCTGTAAACATGACATTAAATCCAAGTGTATCTTGGTATGTAATTATTATTGCCCTTATACTAATTGTTATACTTTTGCAAAATTTTTTACGTTCCACATACGGAAGGGCTATTTTAGCTGTACGAGAAGATGAAACAGCGGCCGCTTCCTCTGGAATAGGCGTTTTCCGCTACAAAATGATTGGTTTTGTTATTGCCTCTTTTGTTGCAGGAATTGGAGGCGCCCTTTATGCACCGTTCTTAAGCTTTATTAAACCAGATCTTGCTTCTTTTAATAGAAGTATTGATTATTTGATATTTGTTGTGCTTGGAGGCATGGGTTCAATCACAGGCTCTATTATTGCAGCCTTTGTTCTTACCTTTTTGCAAGAATTCTTGCGTTTTTTGCAAGATTTTCGTCTCATCATTTACCCCGTTATTCTCATTCTTGTTATGCTATTTAGACCCCAAGGCTTATTAGGCATGAAAGAGTTATCTTTTGTACAATTATGGGATAGCTTCAGTACCTTTATACACAAAAAAACAACTCGAAATACAAAAACTACTGTAAAGGAGGATAGTATAAATGGAAAATAAAAACCTTCTTTTACAAGCAAGTATTTCTATCGTTTTTGGTGGCTTAAGAGCTGTAGATAATTTTTCTTGTGAACTACATAAGGGAGAGCTTGTTGGTTTAATTGGCCCAAATGGTGCCGGAAAAACAACGGTTTTTAATATGCTTTCTGGGATTTATAAACCAACTGAAGGCGAAATATCTTTTTGGGACAAATCAAGACGTGTGTACAGAGCAGGGAAAATGTCTTCCGACAGGCTCAATGCAATAGGAATAGCCCGAACATTTCAAAACATAAGACTGTTTAATAATTTAACGGTAGCCGACAATATTCGAATTGCACTTCATAAAAACAGAAAGGTAAGCCCTTTTGATGTTCTGTTTAGAACTCCTCGGTTTAGAAAAGATGAAAAACGGATGACAGATCGGGTTCATAAACTCTTAACACTTTTTAAAATGCCCGATAAGGCACATGAACTGGCAAAAAATCTTCCCTATGGAGAGCAGCGAAAACTCGAAATATGCAGGGCTCTCGCAGGAAACCCAACACTTCTTCTATTAGATGAGCCAGCAGCAGGCATGAATCCTCAAGAAACACGAGAGCTTATGGAATTAATTTCTTTTGTCAGAAAAGAATTTGATGTTACGATTTTACTTATTGAACACGATATGCACTTGGTAATGGGAATTTGTGAAAGACTCATTGTGTTAGATTATGGTAGAGTCATTGCTGAAGGATTACCGCAAGACATACAAAAAAACCCTGATGTAATAAAAGCTTACTTAGGCGAGGAGGCAATCATCGATGCTTAATGTAAAAGACTTAACAGTACACTACGGAGCTATCCAAGCACTACGAGGTATTTCCTTTAATGTAAATAAAGGCGAAATAATTTCGCTGATAGGATCTAATGGTGCAGGAAAAACAACAACGCTTCACGCTATATCAAATATTACTAAAAAAACATCTGGAACCGTAGAGTTTAACGGCAACAATATAACTTCTTCTTCTCCCGATGATATTGTTAGATCAGGCCTTATCCATGTTCCTGAGGGAAGACGCATTTTTGCCAATATGAGTGTAAAAGAAAACCTAGAAATGGGTGCTTTTACACGAAAAGATAAAGCAGGGATAAAAGCCGACATGGAAAGAGTTTTTGAATTGTTTCCAAGGCTTAAAGAGCGAATTAAGCAGGTTGGAGGAACACTTTCGGGCGGAGAGCAGCAAATGCTTGCTATGGGTAGAGCCATAATGTCAAAACCTGACCTTTTGTTATTAGATGAACCCTCAATGGGATTGGCTCCGATTTTAGTTGATGAAATTTTTTCAATAATCGTAGAAATAAATAAAGCAGGCACAACAATTTTACTAGTAGAGCAAAATGCTTTTAAAGCTTTGGCTATTGCGCAGCGTGCATACGTGCTTGAAACAGGTGCTGTCATCAAGACAGACAATGCATCCGTATTAATGAATGATGAAAGCATCAAAGCTGCATATCTCGGTGGTTAATACTTATAATTTAGATTGACAACGGGGTGTTGTGGGTGTACAATTATTGTATAAGATTGAAAATGTCAATCAACTCGTGTAGCAAGAGAGGTTTGCAAAATGATTATAGAAACTATAATGAAACGAAATCCCGTTTATGTCACTCCTGAAATGTCATTAACAGAAGTGCGAGATTTAATGGTAAAAGAAGAAATTGAACATTTTCCTGTTTTAGACGAGGATTCAAACTTAGTTGGAATTGTCACAAAAAAAGATTTAATGAAAGCAGACCCTTCCTCTGCAACAACTTTAGATGTATACGAAATTGGCTACTTACTTTCAAAAATAAAAGTAAAAAAAATAATGATAAAAGAAGTTCTCTCTGTAAAAGTGACAGAAGTAATTGAAGAAGCAGCGAGAATAATGGCCGATAAGGGTATAGGCTGTTTACCCGTTATGAGAGATTCTAATGTTGTCGGAATGGTAACTAAAACAGATTTATTTAACGCCATGACCGGTATGTTTGGAGCTTGGCATAAAGGTGTGCGTATAACGTTTGAACTTGATGAAAAACCAGGACAAATTGCAAAACTTGCGCAAGCTATTGCAAACCACAATGGTAATATTATTTCTCTAATAACAAGTGAAGGTGTTGATGTAAAACACAAACGATGCACATGTAAAACAACTGGAATAAGCATTGAAGAGTTAAAGAAAATCATGGAAAGTATGGGGGCCATTGTAGAAGACATTCGTTAATCCATTATTTTGGCGAAATCTACCCACAAAAGTGGCACTACATGTTTTTTGGTGTATATAACAATATGAAAGAAAAAATAATTTTTGATAACTTAGACGGCTTTTTACGCGATGCCAAAGGTGTCTTTTCTATACAAACAATTTACAAATTTTTCCATTCTCTAAATATTGACCCATCAGACGCTGAAATTCTTTCCTATCTAAAATCTCATCCTTTAGTTTTTCAAATAAGCAATAACAGTTATATTACCAGGGCATCTGTTTTCACAAAAAAATTCTTTAGCATAAAACCAACAAAAGCAGAAATTGCTCATGGAATATTAATACCAGGCCACCGCTGCCTTCCCTTTGTAGATCCAGATATCTATCCGCATGAGCAATTTTTTTCATACAACAAAAAACCCTTTGATAAGAAAATAATAAACCTTCCTTTATCTGAGGTAATGGAAGTGTGCTTTTTATACGGAGAAGAGTATATACCCCAACTGTTTAGCGCAGACCCTGCAAATAATACCTTTGATTTCTCAGAAAACAATTATGCAATTCCAAACAATATTGATATTACAGTTTTTGACCTACAAGAGTTATATTCAGACTTAGATTTTCAATATGGAGATAGATTTCTAGCAAATGTTGTTGATTGGGATATGGGAGTTATTGATATACAAGCACAAAAAACACTCCGTTCAACACCTTTCGAAGTCACTGCAGATGATGAATCACGAGAACAGTGGTTTAGAAACTTAGATGAAGCCCTTTTACATACACTTTCTAATTACGGCCCTCTTTCTAGCATCGAGGAACAATTGGCCTATACGTTTTACACCCACTCAGCACTATTGTGCACAGAGCTTTGTTGTTCTATAGAAGAGTATATGGAACTAGATAAATCGGTTTGTATCGAGTATTACGGAGTAGAAAGCAGACTATGGAAAAAAGGCGAAGAAATACCGGCTGTTGGAGCTTGGAATGACGGACAGCGTGACTTAGATGACCTAGTTAACACCTTATATGAAGAAATAGGCATTCCTATCCCCTTTTACATGTTAGATGCATATATTTTTGATGCTCTGTATCGAAAAGAAAAAGGCTTTTCTGGTATTTTTGATAGAATAATTCCAGATAAAACAACTCTTGATGAAATACAAATAAAAACATTTATGTTGCATATTCAAGAGCGATATGATAAACTAGTAAGTAAATATAATCGGTTTTTGGATTTTGAAAAAGGACAAGTAAGGTCTAGTTCTCTTGAGTTATATTCATCGTTAGTAAAGCTGATTTGCGAATTGGATTCCTGTGGGATTCCCGTTGCATCGCTTCCACAACAGCAACTTGTAATTGTTTCGCAACTCTTTTCTCATACAACAAAATTTCTAGAAGCCTTTATGACTGAGTCAAACTTATCAAAAGAAGATATCGCCATGATAAGCACTTCCTTAGATGGCATGTTAGAAAGCTTTGATGAAGTTTCCGAAGACCTTACCCTTGCAATGGGGAAAAAAAACGTAGATGGATTTACAATTATTTAAAGATTTATAAATGGCAATAAATATGCCTTAATGAAACAGGAGAAACAAATGAACAAAAAAGCACTTGAAGCCGTGGCTTTATCGGTACGAAGCTTATCAATGGACGCTATTCAAAAAGCAAATTCTGGACATCCAGGACTACCCTTAGGATGCGCAGAACTCGCTAGCGTTTTGTATGGTGAATTAATGAAGCACAACCCTAAAGACTCAACATGGGTCGACAGAGATCGTTTTGTTTTGTCAGCAGGACATGGATCAATGTTTAACTACTCAATACTTCACCTCAGTGGTTATAAGGTGAGCTTAGACGATATTAAATCATTCCGTCAAGCACATTCTGTTTGCGCTGGGCACCCTGAATACGGTATAACAGATGGTGTTGAAGCAACAGGAGGTCCTCTTGGACAAGGTATAGCCATGGCAGTTGGATTAGCCCTTGCAGAAAGTATGCTAGCTGCAAAATTTAATACAAGCAAACACAAAGTAGTTGATCACTATACCTATACACTTCTCGGTGAAGGTTGCTTAATGGAAGGGGTATCATCTGAGGCAAGCAGTTTTGCAGGAACCATGAAGCTAGGTAAACTCATTGCATTTTATGACAAAAACCACATTTCAATTGATGGTTCAACAGACATAACTTTTACTGAAGATGTTGCAAAACGCTACGAATCATACGGTTGGCAAGTGTTAAAAGGTTCTATGTACAACATGGAAGAAATTATTTCTCTTGTAGAGCAAGCAAAAAAAGATGATAGACCAAGTTTAATTATGCTTGATTCTGTAATAGGGAAAGGTGCACCAACCGTAGCCGGAAAAGCAAGCGCCCATGGTGCTCCTCTTGGAAAAGAAGGCATTGAAGCTGCAAAAAAAGAATTGGGACTTTCAACAGACAAGGAATTCTATGTAGTACCAGAAGCCTATTCCTATTTTGAAGGAAAATCACAGGATTTTGCAAAAGCACAAGAAGAATGGAATAATACATTTAATGCATGGAAATCTGAAAACACAGAGCTTGCAAAAGAGTGGGAAGCATTCCATGCAGGAAAATCTTGTGGGAATGTAACGCTTCCTGAATACAAAGAAGGAGATTCTTTAGCAACAAGAAATGCTTCAGGCTCTGCTCTTTTAGAGTTTAGTAAAGTATATAAAAACTTAGCAGGTGGAGCAGCTGACCTACAAGGACCTAACGTTACAAAACTAGCTGATACAACCGATTACAGTGCCGCTACACCTGAAGGCCGATATGTTCGATGGGGTATCAGAGAATTTGCGATGGCTGCAATGTGTAACGGTATACAATTACATGGAGGCTTGAGAGCTTTTTGTGCAACATTCATGGTATTTGTAGACTATATGCGACCAGCTCTTCGATTATCTGCACTTATGAAGCAACCAGTTATCTATGTGCTTACGCACGATTCTATTTTTGTTGGAGAAGATGGCCCAACGCATCAACCAATTGAAACATTGGCAAGTTTACGCTGTATTCCAAACGTACAAGTTCTTAGAGCAGGTGATGCAGAAGAGGCAAATCTCGCTTGGGAAATGGCTATGGCAAGCACCGAAACACCTGTATGCTTAGCCTTTACTCGCCAAAATCTTACTGTGTATGCAAAAGAAGACCCGGACTGGAAAAACACAGCAAAGTGCGGAGCCTACATTGTACAAAAAGGTGGTGAAAACTGCGATATTACTGTTTTAGCTACAGGCTCTGAAGTTTCTCTTGCTCTTGAAGCTGCAAAAATCAGCGGAAAACAAGTACGTGTTGTTTCTGTTCTTGACCGCGAATTATTCGCACGGCAGGATGAAAAACTCCAAAAGACAATTATTGGAAATGGACGTGTAATTGTAGCAGAGGCAGGAAGCAAAATGGGCTGGGAAGGATTTGCATCATCAAAAGATGACCTTTTCTGCCTTGACCGCTTTGGCGAATCAGCACCTGGCGGCGAAGTTGCAAAAATGCTTGGATTTACTGCAGAAAACTTAGCAAAACTAATTTCTCGCTAGAAACAGTTAGAAATTTGAGATTACAAAAAAAGAGTTGGAAATTTTCCAACTCTTTTTTATTTGCAAAGCTACTGTGCTTTACCCTAATGCACCAGCGGCACAAGCGGTCGCCTGAAAGGCGAGGTGCCCACCTTCTCAAACAGAGGCTACCGTGCTCCGCCCAAACAATTATACATTAACTTACCGTTCCATTTTCCTATACACAGTTTTGTGTGGGCTGTTTACGTCAATGCCAAACTCTTTCTTTTTCCATTCGGCGTAGTCTGACCAGTTACCTTCAAACCATTGAATGTTTGAGTTGTTTTCGAATGCCAAAATGTGGGTACAAACGCGGTCTAAGAACCAGCGGTCGTGGCTTACGATTAATGCGCAACCTGCAAAATCTTCAATTGCGTCTTCGAGTGCACGGAGTGTTGCAACGTCGAGGTCGTTGGTAGGTTCGTCGAGTAATAGAACGTTTGCAGCTT
>CAYJMR010000008.1:0-26994 GCA_964371375.1 uncultured Treponemataceae bacterium | reverse complement strand
TAGAATATTTATACACATAAAAGGCATTGTAAAAATGTGGAATACGAAGACATTCCAAATCACTCACTTCTTCAAAAACCATTTCGCTTCCAAAGTATGTTTCAAGTAGTTCGCGATAGGTAGAACGACAAACATCAACTGACAAAGGAGTCCCATTTTCTACAAGCTCGTGTGTCTTTTTTTCATACTCTGCAAACATTGTTTGTCGGTAAAGTGTTGCAAGGATGTCCCCGGCCCTAATACATAAAAGGTATGCTTTTTCATTTGCGTCTACGGTGTTCTTGAGCATGTATTCAAATAGCAGTTGCTCGTTAAAGGTAGAAGCAACCTCCGCTTCAAAAATAGTATAGTTGTAACTCATAAATGGGTTTGCCTTTGCTGCATACCAAGAATGCATTGAATGTCCGCCTTCATGAGCAAGGGTAAAAACATCTCGAATAACGTCTTCTTTGTAGTTCATCAATATGTAGGGATAACCTTCATAGCCCCCAGAAGAAAAAGCGCCACTTCTCTTTCCCTTATTTTCATAGCGGTCTACCCAACCGTTTTTTAATCCTTTAGTGAGAACATCAACATATTCACTTCCCAAGGGAGAAAGAGCGCTACCAATCATATCAACAGCCTTGTCATACGAGGTAACAAACTTCACATCCTTTGTTAGTGGCATATACACATCATAATGCCTAAGCTCATCAAGTTTAAGAATTTTTTTTACCAATGAATAATATTTGTGAAGCGGCGCTAAATTTGAACGCACCGTTCCAACTAAGTTTTCATATACTGAAACAGGGACCTTATCGGGAAAAAGAGCTTTTTCTATCGAAGAAGCATACCCCCTCGCACGTGCTTTATACACATCTTGATTTACACTACCTGCATACAAGGTAGTGATAGCATTTTTATGATTATCAAAGCCTTTATATAATTGATTATAGGCAGTTTTCCTCACTCCCCTATCGGGATTAATTAAAAAGGAAGAATAGGTTGTTTGACTTAACGGAAGTTCTCCTTCGCTTGTTTTAATAGTTCCAAAATCCATGTCTACATTGGTAAGCATAGAAAAAGCCTTTGAACAGGTGAGCATACTTTCTTGTTGTAAAGCAAAAATACGCTCTTCTTTTTCGCTTAAAATGTAGGGAGCCATGCGTATGAGCTTTTGTAAAAATACTTTGTACGGCTCAAAATCGGCATGCGCAAGGTTTTTATCCATTATATTTTTATCAATGGCTTGAATTTCAGGCACTAAAAAACTTAACAATGCTTCAGCTTGACTTGCACTCATCATGTAGCGCCCCATTTTATCTTGAGCACTACTGTCACTTGCATCTTGGGCTGTAAGTAAAAAGGCATAGTTTCCTAAACGCTCGCTTAAAAGTTCAAGCTCTTCGTTTAATTTTAGAGCTTCAAGAAGCTTTGAAGAATCACTCAAACTACCTTTAACGGTGCTCAATTTTTCTGCAAGTGGTAAAATCTCTTTTAAGGAGCTTTCCCAATCATTATCTGTTTTAAATAAGGTTGTTAGATCCCAACAGTCATCTTTTTTTACATTTTTTCTCAATGGTATTGCATGTTCACTCATAATTCTTACTATACCACATTGCAGTTTTTTTATCTATGTGATACAGTGAGTTTATGGGAACTTTGTCGAAGTATCAAATTGCCAGGGGCCGAAAGCTCTATGGAATTTTTACCGCGTTTAACTCAATATCCTTTACGCTAGTTACGGGCAATGTTCTGTCGATTTATGCACTATACTTAGATGCAAGTGCACTTGTCATCGGTTTAATAAACGCCTTTAATTTTTTATCTTTTTTTGCCATTCCCCTAGGCCGATTTTTAACAAAAAAGCATTCTATTATAAAAGTATATGCCCGCGCATGGTTGGCTCGTATTTTATGCGTTACCTTAATGTTGGCTATTCCCTTTTTAGTTGCTTCGGGTGTACCCGAAATGGGTATATTTTGTATCCTCGTAAGCAACTTCGGGTTTAATTTTTTTAGAGGAATAGGAACCATTGCCAATAACCCTGTAATAAGTGATTTAGCACCAGGAAGAGACAGAGGAAGCTTTTTAGTATTTTTATCGCTCACATGGAATACATCCGCCCTTTTAGCAACGCTTGCTCTTGCCTTTTTTTTACAATTTGGAGACTCACTTTTTATTCTAAATGCTTCAGTTGCCATTGGTATTGTTTCAGGTATTATTTCATCACTTATTCTATTTAGAATGCCCTCAAGCGATACAGAAAGAAAAACAGAAGCTACAAATTTTACTAAAAGCTTTTTAACAGCAATGCATGACAGGAGCTTTAGGCTCTTTATGATGGCTTTTATGATTATTGGCTTTGGTGTTGGAATGGCCCGCCCCTTTATAATTGTATATGCAAGAGAGGTGTATGCACAACCGGACAGCTTTGTAACCTTTATAACCTTTTTTAGTAGCCTTGGAGCTTTATGCATGGGATTAGTGACTCGCCTATTTATTGATAAAATAGGCGCCAAACCAATGTACTTATTATTTAGTGCCCTTACAATTGCAAGTTTAATACCTGCTGTTTTTTCTCCTTCAATAAATAACAACATAATTGGCTTTATCTTTTTATGTCTTATTGCCTTTGTTTCTAATCTTGGGTTTTCTGGTGAAGAAAATGCAGGGCAAACATATTTTTTTGGACTTATCCCCAAAGAAGCTGTGCTTGATTTAAGTATTGTATATTTTCTTGTTTCGGGTATGGCAGGGGCTTCAGGCTCATTGGTTGCAGGTGTTATTCTTGATGCCTTTTCTCAATCAGGTCTTTCTATGACCTCTTCTTATCGCGTTTTTTTTGCAATTCAAATTATTATTATTGGAATATCATTTATTATTCAAATGAAACTGAAAGCATTAGATAGTTACTCCCTAAAAGAAGCGCTTCCAATGTTTTTTTCAATGCGCGATATCCGGGGTTTAAGCCTTTTATATAAACTGGATAGAAGTAAAACGGTTAGAGAAAAAACAGAACTACTTACAGAACTCCGCCTTTCAAACACAAGTGCAGCTACAACAAACCTTTTAGAACACCTTTCCTCACCAAGCTTCGCTGTTCGCTCCGAAGCAATTGCAGGAATGGAAAGTCTTCCAAAATTAAATGCACAAACTACAGATATTTTAATACAAGAACTTGAAAGGGGTAAATTTACAACTGCATATAGAGCTTCAAGAATTTTAGGTAATTTTAAAATACAAAGAGCTGTTCCTGAATTACTCAAATGTATACATAGCGACGATTATATTTTGGCAGGAGAAGCAATGATTGCCTTAGCAAAAATTGCAGACGAGGGTGCGCAGACAAAAATATCGGAAGTTTTAGAGACTACAAAAAACACCTATGTTACTCTTTGGGGTGTTCGAGCTATGGAAATGTATGCAAACGCAACAAGTGTTCCTGTTTTACAAAACGTGTTAAGGCTTAATATCGATAATAAAAGCATTGAAAATGAAGTAATCCTTGCTTTTTCATCGATTATGGGAGTTGATAAAGTCTTTTTTCCTGCATTTTCACAGTATGCAGAAAACCCTGAAACAGCAGAAGATATCTTGCAAACTCTATTTGATGAAATTGCTTCTAAGAAAAAGCTTAGCACTAACAACATGCCACCACTCATACTTGATTTTTTGCATGATGAAAAAAGCAAAGATGCATTTACACAAAATATTGCAAACTACGCAAAAAAACAAGCAGGGATGACAGTAAAAATGCTTATTAGTAGCATTATAGACACAAATATACCTGAGTTATACTCGTTCCGTTTTTTTGCATGCTTTTGGGCATTGATGGTTTTTTCAGATCCTAAATTACTGAACAGATAGCATTGTTATGTAACCTTCCAGCGAAGCCTCCATCTACCGTCTGTAAAATCATGACTAATAACAGAAAAGATACCTATTTCGCTAGTGTTCTCAACATGTTTCCCTATGCATGCACAAGCATCATAGTCGCCAACCTCAATAATTCTCAAAGTATCCCCTGCGTTTTCAGGTAACTTTGATAAGTCTACTATTGCAGCGGCTTCTTCACGTGTTACAAATCGTTCTGTTACGATGAGGTTTTGAGAAATTATTTCATTTACTTTTTGTACGATTGCAGCTAGTTGCTCATCACTAGGAGGTGAATCTAAGCGATAGTCGCACTTTGATTTTTTTGCTTCTATGTGTGCATTATAAGAACGAGGGCAATTAAACATTCTAACCATTGTTTGATTTAAGATATGTTCTGCCGTGTGCATTGGAGCACAGTAGTCTTTTTTTGCCATATTTTCAGTTTTAGTCATGAGTAAATATAGCAGTATTTATTACAAAGAGCAAGTTTCGCCGCTATAAAAATACATCGTTTTTTGTGGATTTTTTTCTAATTTTGTACATTTTATACTTGATTTGTACAATATTTTTCTGTATACTAGCAAAAATGAAAAAATATATAACAAAAACAGATGTTCTTATTTTTACCTTCTCCTTTTTATCCTTGCATACTGCATTGTACTCAGGCGGAGTAACCGAAAAAGATATGAGCGAAATATATGCAACACATGAACAAATAGAAACTCAATCTCAAAATATTTCTAAAAATTTTATGTATATACTTCCAGATGGAAATATTGATCCTTCCTACGAAGGAAACAAAGAAAACTTACAAGCAATGTTTTCACCCGATATAGCATATTTAAAAACAAGTGACTTTTACACGCAAGCATACACTATAACCGAAATTGATAAAGGCCAAATACCCAAGATTCACTTACAAGATATTGCCGATTGGAAAAAAACAGATACTACAAATACCGAACAAAGCACAACTGGTAAAAATTTTTCAGCACTTGGATTTAAAACACGCAATGTACAATACTTTCGCTACACAGGAGAAAATCCGTTATTTTCGCCAACAAGTGAATATAACAATTTGTCGTATAGTGGCATTGATACAACAACAGAAAAAGTACTTGATAGATTTTTATTTTACCGCTGGACAGGAAGTAACATGGGCATACCATTAGACACATATATGTATGCAATTGATACTTATACAGGACTTGTTTTTACCTATGTAAAAATAGGCGAATGGACAGGAGCTTTTGGAGTTGAAGTGCCAACTCGTTATGACCCCATTGAAATGTATAAAGCAGAAGACGGAAAACCTAAGTTATTTTTTGAATATGACCCCATCGGTTATATTTCAAAAGATAAAGAACTTGTGTTATATGACTGGTATATTGAAAAAACAAAGGCAAAACTAAAAGAACAATTATCTGACCATCACCCCGTTGGAAAATCTCCCTACTATAACCCATAAAGACAAAAAAAATTGGCCCTATGGCCAATTTTTTTTATTTAGTCTACACTTTGATTTTGCAACTTTTCTTCTTTTGCGTAAATACAAAGTGCGTCCACCAATTCATCACAATAGCCTTGCATAACTTGATCAAGCTTGTAAAGTGTAAGGCCTATTCTATGGTCTGTTACACGGTTTTGAGGGAAATTATAGGTTCTTATGCGCTCTGAGCGGTCACCTGAACCAACCATACCTTTACGTTGTGCAGAACGTTCTGCATTTTTTTTAGACTCTTCAAGTTCAAAAAGTCGAGCGCGAAGAACACGCATTGCCTTGTCTTTATTTTTATGCTGACTTTTTTCGTCTTGCTGAATAACAACTAATCCAGTTGGAAGGTGGGTTAAGCGCACCGCTGAGTCTGTTGTGTTAACACACTGTCCTCCTGGTCCACCAGCTCTCATTACATCAACACGTAAATCTTCTGCTTTAATTTCGATTTCTGTTTCTTCAGCTTCTGGAAGAACTGCAACTGTTACAGCACTCGTATGAACACGTCCTTGAGATTCTGTAGCAGGAACACGCTGTACACGATGAACCCCACCTTCATATCGAAGGCTTCCGTATACATACTTTCCACTTATTGAAAAAGAAAGTTCTTTGTATCCACCAACTTCGGTTTCACTCATGTTAATTACTTCGTATTTCCAGCCTTTCATATCGGCATAACGGCTGTACATTCTAAAAAGATCTGCAACAAAGAGAGATGATTCATCTCCTCCAGTACCACCGCGGATTTCCATAATGATATTTTTTTCTTCTAGTGGATCTGGTGGAATTAAAAGCATTTTAAGTTTTTCTTCCATAGCCGGTTGTTGCTCTTCAAGCTCACGCATTTCTTCACGAGCCATTTCTTTCATATCATGGTCTGTTTCTTCTGTTATAATTATTTTTGAATCTTCAATACCTTGCAAGATACGTTTGTATTCATCAAAAGCTTCCATAAGATTAGTTAAATAAGAATGCTCTCGCATTGTTTCTTTATATTTTTTTGGGTCTTTAACCAAATTAGCATCTTGAATAAGCTCATTTACTTCTTCATATCGCACTTTTAGTTGTTCTAGTCTCTTAATCATGCTGAACAGTATATACAAAACGCTAAAAAAATTCAAGGCTAGTGTTACATTATCACCATTGTATAAAACTATTATTGAAAAAAAAACTATAAACATATATAATAAAAAAGTGTATTCAAATGGAGGAAGATATGTTTAAATTGTTTAACGAAGAAGATGAAAACAAATTTACATGGGATAACATTGGAGATGTAATTGACGGAAGGCAAAATCTTGGTGAAGACATGCCCGTGTTTGTATATAGATTGTTTCAATTTACTATAAAAGATGAACTTGCTAAACGTTATGGAAATGATGCACCGATAGAAATTTTTAGAAATGCAGGAGATTTAGCGGGGCGAGAATTTGCCAATAAATTACTTGATTTATCATTGGATTTTAATGAGTTTATAGCTCACTTACAAAAAACTCTTGAAGACAGTAAAATTGGTGTTTTACGAATAGAAAAATTTGATCCTGAAACCGGCGAAGCCATTTTAACTGTAAGCGAAGATTTAGACTGTTCTGGGTTGCCAGTAACAGGAGAAACGGTATGCAATTATGATGAAGGGTTTATTGCCGGTATCTTAAAAGCATACACAAAGAAGAATTATGTTGTTACAGAAATTGATTGTTGGGCTACAGGGTCTAGAGTATGTAGATTTGAAGCGAAAATAAAAGAGGTTTAGTGCACGTTTAAAATGAAAAAAGAAGAAATAGATTTTTTAGTAGAACAGATACGAAGCATTATCTTAAATAAGCCAATTACTCCTCAACTAAGTGAAACAGATGAAGAATTTGCACGCTTACAAGAAGCTATTGCATATTTATCTGACTGCTTATCAGAGTCTAATCAGTTTCTAAAAGAACTTGCAAAAGGCAACCTTGAAACCGTACCACCAAGCAGACATAATTTTCTTGCAGGAAGCTTAAAAGAGCTTCATTCAGGTTTAAAGCACGTAACGTGGCAAGCAGATCAAGTTGCAAATGGTGATTACAATCAAACTGTAAGTTTTTTAGGAGACTTTTCTGCTTCTTTTAATAAAATGGTTGGACAACTTTCAGAAAGGGAATTAAAGCTTAAAGAGCAATCTAATGCACTTACAGAAAGCAACGAGTTAATGAAATCTATTATGGATGGGTTAAAAGACTGGATAATTGTTACCTCCACAGATACAAATGAAGTAGTATACTGTAATGAAGCTGCTCACAAAGCTTTTCATCATTCTGAGACCCAAGCGGACTATACTGAAAAGTACTGTATTAAAATGGACCAACTGCTACAATCTGCTGATCCAGATATAGAAATCAAAAAAGAATATACTTGCCCCTCATTAGGTAAAACATTTTCAATTGATGTGTTTCCTGTAATATGGAACGACATGTCAGCACACGCTCATTACATTGTAGATATTAGTGAAGAAAAAGCTCACCAAAATCAGATTGAACAAATGGCATACCATGACGAACTAACAGGTCTATTTAATAGACATTACTTTTTTTCCCAAATCGAATCATCAGAGCTCCAAAATATTCAATATTGTATTTGCATTATTGATTTAGATGGATTAAAACATGCAAATGATACATTTGGACATTCGGCAGGAGATGAATATTTACTATCGGTATCTCATGCTCTCAAGGGTGTAGCCAGAAGTACTGATATTGTTTGCAGACTTGGAGGAGATGAATTTGCCATTCTTTTTCAAAATTGTAAAGTGGAAACTGCTATTGCCAAAATGGAAACTGTTAACAAGCAACTAAAAGAAAGTTCAAAAGCGTATCCAATGGCAATAAGTTTTGGAATTTCAAATTCGCCTGCAAAAGAAAAACAATCTGTGGAAAATATTATAGAGCAAGCAGACGAAAAAATGTACACTCAAAAACGGAAGAAAAAGAATACATAAGTTACTCTAATACTTGGCCATTTGTAGAAATTGTTACCACTTGCCACGGTATCATCTTTTTACTATTTATGAGTGCATTTTTTACTGCTTTTTCAATACCGCCACAACAAGGAACTTCCATACGAACAACGCTGACCGACTTTATTGAATTATTTGCTATAATTTCAGTGAGTTTTTCTGTATAATCACCATCATCAAGTTTTGGACAGCCGATAATTGTTATCTTGTTTTTCATATACTCTTGATGAAAGTTTGCGTACGAAAAGGCAGAACAATCTGCTGCAATCAAGAGATTAGCATTATTAAAATAGGGTGCGGTGGGTGGAACAAGTTTTATTTGCACAGGCCACTGCATAAGTTGAGACTGAACTTTTTCGAGAGATACAAAAGAGTCAGTTGGAGCATTAGATTCTTTTGAATTTTGCAATAATTTTGCATTGCTACCCGGACACCCACAGGGTAAAGAAACCGATGGAATCTTTTTTTCTTGTATATCTACCGTATTATTTTTTACATCTTTATCGGAAAAAGAAATAGCATCAACAGGGCATACAGGTAAGCACCTCCCTATGCCATCACATGCGTCATCGCGAACAACCTTCGCTTTTCCATTTACTATTTCAATTGCACTTTGTCTGCATGTGTTTGCACAAAGGCCACAGCCAACACATGTATCTTCATCAATTTGTATAATTTTATTTGCCATAGTGAACTTAATATACTAAAACACACAGTAAAAGTCCACAAAAAAACCGAGAAAATTTTTATTCTCTCGGTTTTGAATCTACATAGATTTTTAATTACGTTCTAAAAGCTTAAAACTGTTTTCGGATTAGCTAATTTTCCATCTTTGTACACAGAAAAATGCAAGTGATTTCCTGTTGAGTACCCTGTACTTCCAACATAACCAACTACGGTACTTTGGCTAACACTTTGCCCTTTTGTTACAGGTGCTGCCTCCATAAAATGGGCATAGAGCGTTTGGTAGCCATTACCATGGTTTACTATAACATAGTAACCATACACGCTTGAATAACCTGCCACAGAAACTGTACCACTCATTGCCGCTCTAACTGGCGTTCCTTTTGCGATTGCAAAATCTGTGCCGGTATGAAAACTTCTTACTCCTGTAAAAGGATCTGCCCTGTAGCCATAGTTAGAAGAAATCCTCCATCCGCCTGCAAGTGGATGTTTAAATAATTCTCCCATTGCTTGACGCAAAGAAACTGAATCTAACTGAGCTCCTGGCACAAAGAGCATATCTCCTACATGTATAACAGAACTATCAAGTTCATTTACATCTAATATCTCTTCGATAGTAACACTGTAATTTTTTGCAATTGTTTCTAAAGAATCACCTTTTTTAACTGAATACATTAAACCATCCACCGATGGAACTGTTATTTTTTGGCCTGAGCGTAACAGACGTACATTATCTATTTCATTTATACCGATTAATGTCGAGACATTATTAAGTCCAAATCTATTGCTAATTGAATGAATACTATCACCACTTTGCACCGTATAATCTATAAATTCAACCGGCTTACTAAATAACGTCCCACCTTCTGCAATCATAATGAGGGCAAGAGCTTCTTCTTCATATATTTGAGATGCGGTAGAATTTTCTACAAAGTTGTGCATAGAGCTTGCAAGTACTTCTTCTTCAAATAAAATAGCTTCATTAAACTCAAGGGGTGTTGCAAAGTTTTGAAAGTATAATACTGTTTTTACACTTACAAATGCTATGAGAGAAAGTGCACACAGAGTAAGTAACACATACCGTGATTTTATTATTGCATCAGCGATTATATCAACAGTTAGGGCATGAGTTTTTTTTGTATGAAGCACCGTAGCGTTTGCTTTTTTTACTTGCGACTTTTTTTGCACACTAAAAGATTTTTTTCTCCTTGGTAATTGAGAACGCAACATCTCTTCCAGTGTAGGAGCTGCAATAGGCAGAGCCTTTGTGTCAAAATAACTTATAATTTCCATGCTTTAACTATCGACATAAATCGTAATGCATATTAGAATATAGAGTATGAAGTTTAACATTTTTTTTACGATTTTAATTGGTCTTTTTGTCGGTATACTTCTTAAGCTTTTTGTTTTTGATATTGTGCGAGTTTCAGGTGAATCTATGGAACCCACAATAAAAACTGAGTCTACCGTAATAATAAACAAACTCGCCTATGGTCTCCCCCAGCCTTTTGGTGCAGATTTACTCATTCAATGGAAAACACCAAAAAAAAATGACATCATAGTATATCTTTATAACAATAAAATGGTTGTAAAACGATGTGTTGGAATTGCCGGCGAAGTACTGGATTATTCTGACGATTCACAGTATATTATAGTAGGTGATAAAACATTCCCTCTTTCAGAAGGACAGTTTCAACGGATAAAGTTTAATACAGTTGTTCCCGAAAATACAGTATTAGCAATAGGAGATAATCCTTTGCATTCTGTTGATTCTCGAGATTATGGTTTTATACCGATAAAAAATGTTTTAGGTAGGGTTGTTGAATAGCTTTTATGCAAACTAGTTTTTTTTCAAAACCGCGAATTATAGTTTTCTCAATTATTTTTATAGCAGTGATGGTTTATATAATTAGCTCATACGCTAAACTTGCACTTATGCCACCTGATGAAATTGTACTTCAAGCTGAAACGCCTTTACGCGGTTCCATTTTGGACAGAAACAACAAACCTCTAGCCGTTCAAACTGATTTTTACCATTTAAAAGTTACGCCGTCAGATATTAGTGACCTTAGGCATCTTGCAGCAGTACTTTCCCCTGTTTCTAATTTATCTCAAGAGTTTATCATTTCTGAAATCGAAAATGCAGAAATTAATTTTTTATATTTAAAAAAAGAAATTGATGAAAATGAAATGAAAATGATTGATGCAGTTATAAATGCAAACGATTTAAGCGGCATTAGTTTTGACACAGTTGCACGCAGAGTTTATCCCGAAAATACACTTGCATCTCAAGTGATAGGCTTTATGGGATATGATGGACAAGGCCTATCAGGAATAGAACTTTCACAACAAGATGTCCTCGTACCTGTAAACTATTCTACGAACAAAAGCCCAGTTGGAAACAATGTTTTTTTGACTATAGATGCAAATTTACAATACAAACTAGAACAGATTGCATACAACTCTATGGAAGAAACACAAGCAGAAAGTTTTATGCTTGTTGCAAGTGGAGCAAAAACAGGGGAGATTTTATCATACATAAGTTTACCTGCAGCCAATCTAAACGAATACCCTAGTACAAGTAGTTCAGAAAGAGTTGACAGACCTGCAGTACTAGCATATGAGCCTGGTTCCGTTTTTAAGATATTTTCTGTTGCAAGTTTTGTAGAAACAGGCTCCATCGCACAACATGAAACCTTTTATTGTGATGGAATACATACAATGACCGCATCTAATGGTGAAAAATCTGTTATAACCTGTTTAGGCAACCATGGTTCTGTAACGGCAAGAGAAGCCCTTCAATATTCATGTAATGATGCTCTAGCCCAAATGAGTGAAAAAATGGATTCTGAAAACTTTTTATCGATGATTCGCCAATTTGGTTTTGGTGAGTATACATACCTTGAAGTTCCATCAGAAACTCGAGGTTCTGTGAAGACAACAGATGATAGGTTTTGGTCAATTCGATCTAAACCGACAATGTCAATCGGACAAGAACTTTCGGTATCTGCTTTACAAATGGTGCAAGCTACTACAGCACTTGCAAATGGTGGTGTTCCGCTTCAACTTACCTTTATTTCGCAAATAACCGATAGTAACGGAAATGTATTATATAAACACACCCCACAAGAAAAAAATAGAGTTGTATCAAAAACAACAGCTGATTATCTTTTAAGTGCAATGGAAACAACAGCTCAGTTCGGAACGGGAACGAGGGCTGCTTTAGGCGATATTTCAATAGGGGTAAAAACAGGTACGGCTCAAATAACTGACCCTGAAACAGGGGAATACAGTGATACAGACTTTGTTTCTAATGTTGCCGCTATTTTTCCCGTCGATGATCCAGAAATTGTTTTGTACATAGTAATTACTAAGGCACAAGGCGAAACTCTATCGGGAAGAATAGTAGCGCCTGTTATTGCAGAAGCTGCAAACACTATCATTGACCATTTAGGATTAGCACGGGCTAATGCAGCTTCCCTGGAGCATTCAGGGCGCATTACCTTCCAAGCAGACAGAACTCCAGTTGTAGAAAATATTGTACCCGATTTTACAGGAATGTCAAAGAGAGCCTTGATGCCACTTTTAAATAATGACTCTATTCATTATCTATTACAAGGCGATGGTTGGGTTACAGGACAAAGCCCCCTACCCGGCACCCCAATTAGTGAGGGTATGACTATAACGATTTACTTAGAGTAATTGCTATGAATAACACACTGTTACAAAAAAATTTACACTTATTTTCAAAGCGTTTTGAAGAACTACACAAAGCGCTTATTGCATTACCTACACACAACACATTACCAACAGGTTTACAACTTATTACCGCAAAGAATAATGACGTAAGTGCAACATTTGAAAACGCATACTTGCATTCTGCATACAATCCATCATCTGAGGCAAAAAAACATATGCAAAACAGCGATATTTGCTCTGCAGATTCTATTGTTTTTTTAGGCATAGGTCTCGGCTATGGACCTATCGAATGCGCAAAATTACATAAAAATAAAACAATAATTATTATTGAAACTGATCCCTATAGAATACTATTGAGTTTTTCTCTACTCGACTGGGAAGATGTATTTACACATTCATCTCTTGTGTTTTTAATTGAAGCGCCTCAACAAACAGTTATCACAATCCTTGAACATTATGGACTTAATGAATGCTTTTTTATTGCACAAAAATCAATTATGCAGCACAACATTCAATATTTTACCAATATACAAACACTCATTTCGCGTAACCTAGACAAACAAAAAATAAATATGCGCACCCTTGAAAAATTTTCAACGTTGTGGCTTTCCAATATGTGCAAAAATCTATCCACAATAGAAAAACTTGATGGGATACTTAGATATAAAGATAAGATAGAAAACATACCTGCCTGTGTTGTAGCTGCAGGACCAAGTTTAGATGATATACTTCCCTTTTTACACGAAATTAAAAAAAGATGTATTCTTATCTGTGTAGACACAGCTTTAAGAGCCTGCCTCAGCATCGGAGTAGAACCACATTTTATTATTTTAGTAGACCCTCAATATTGGAATGCACGGCATATTGAAGGATTACAAAGCCCTAAAAGTATCCTTATTACCGAAGCTGCGGCCTACCCGAGTGTTTTCCGTTTCAAATGTAAAGAAATCCTCTTATGCTCTTCTCTTTTCCCTTTAGGAAAATATGTTGAAAACCTTACTGGAGAAAAAGGAGAACTTGCTGCAGGTGGTTCTGTTGCTACTACCGCATGGGATTTTGCTCGTTTTATAGGTTGCAAAGAAATTTATATGGCAGGGCTCGACTTATCTTATCCAGATAAAAAAACACATACAAAAGGTAGCACTTTTGAAGAAAAATCTCACATTGATTCAGTAAAAATACATCCAAGCGAAACCGCATTGGCAAAAGTACTTTATAATCCCTATACCGAAAGATCAAGAGATTTTGAAGGAAAAGAAACTATTACTGATTCAAGAATGAAATTATATGCGTGGTGGTTTGAAAGCAAGTATGCGGCACATCCCCATATAACAACATATTCACTTTCCAAGAGTTCGCTTGCAATACCACTAATGAGCATCACTACAATCGAATCTCTTATGAAAACTCAAAAACACACACAACGCATTATAGAATTTATTGAAAACACCACTCAACACAAAGCTAAACACTCACATTTGAATATTATAGATTCTTTACTTAAAGATTTTTCGACCTTGCAAAAGATTGTTCATGATGGCATTGAATTATGCAAAGAAATATGCAAAACAGATAAAGACTATGAAAAATTATTGCACAAGCTTACTCTTGTAGATGTTTCTATTTCTGAATCTTCTGCCAAAAATATAGTATCCCTTGTGTTCCCAACCCCTAGCCAATTTGAAAAAATCATACACGAAAAGCTTTCTTCAGAACCACCTATGCCCCCAGATGGAACATACGCAATGCACGCACAATATAATATTGCAAAAACAAGTATACTATATAAGTTAATAAAAAAGAGTATAGAATTTCATATTCGCTACTTGCGAAAAAATACATAAAAGCGTAAAATAGTACTTAAGTTTTTTTTTATGGCACCGATATTAAATATGTAAGAAACATATTAAGTAAGGGTGTGTCCATAGACATCCAGACACCATTACTGAAAGTATCAAGGCTGAAAACAGTATGGTTTTCAGCCTTTTTTTTAAAATGTTTTAATATAATAGTAATGAAGCCTTTGAGGTTAAAAGAGGAAAGCATGAATACATTTGCAGTTGCAGAATTAAAAGAAGGTATGTTTTTTACCGCAGAAGTACAACTTGATAATACTTTTTCTTTATTAAATCCTATGACTCCGATTAAGGACGATCTAATAAAAGCCTTATTGGATTGGAACTTTAAAGAAGTTTATTCACCGGGTGTAATAAACACGGCTGGTACGCCTGTACAACAAACCAGCGATGGTATGCAAGGCAGTGAAAACAATGCCAGCCCAGCTGATACCTTACGAGCAAACATAGAACAAATTACACAGAATGAAGATGGGTCAAAAAGCAAATATGATATCGTAAAGTTAGTATACAATGAATATCTTGTATACATCAATGCCATATACACCCGTTATGCAACACATAGAGAGCTTAACTACAAGGGATTATATGAAATTATAAAAGATTTATGCATTTTTGTTAATCAAAACCGTCGCTACATTTTGCGCATAAGTCCTGCAATGGATCCAGAAAGCAAAGATTTTCTTGTATACCATTCAATGCGTTCAACAATTTTTGCAATAGTAATAGGTATTCAATTGAAAATCCCATTAAGCAAACTTACCGAAATTGGGGTTGCGTGTGTTGTTCATGAAATAGGAATGATTAAACTACCACCACAGTACTATATGACAAATAGGATTTTAACCCCGGCAGAAAAAAAGACAATATATACGCATCCAGTATTGTCATATGATATTGTAAAAAGTTATAATTTCCCACTAGGAGTAAGCCTTGCAGTACTTGAGCATCATGAAAAAGAAGATGGTTCTGGGTATCCAAGAAAACTAGAAGGAAAAGATATTTCTTTATATGCAAAAATTATTTCAATTGCTTGTTCGTTTGAAGCAATCACCGCACCAAGGCATCACAGAAGCGCACAAAGTTCCCATGAAGCAATGGTTGAAATGCTCAAAAATACCGGAAAGCAATATGATGAAACAGTTATAAAAGCCCTCCTTTATAGCATGTCACTCTTCCCTATTGGAAGCTATGTTTTCCTTGCTGATGGTAGAGTTGGACTTATTGCTGACACAAATCCTGAAGATCCCAAAAACCCAATTGTACAGCTTATTAACGAAAAAACAGAAACAGGCGCGGACAAGTTTGTAAAATCAGGAACAGGTGAGATAAAAATTAAAAGAGTTCTCACAAAGGCAGAAACAGAAGAATTCTTAAAAACACTTGAACCAAAAGATGTTCCTTCCGTTAGTCATACAAACAATGACGATGATGTTGATGATATAGAAGAACTTGAAGAATTGGAAGAAATCTAAAATAATTACAGATAGAAGCACTTAAGAGGTATCTTAAGTGCTTTATTTTTCTACCCTTGACATTATAAAAAAAAAGAGTATTATGAATCTATAGGAGTTAGTTATGAAAAAATTGTGTGTGGTATTAGCAGTTATTGCAATTAGCTTGGCACTTTCAGGGTGTGCAATGAGTGATGATGGGATTCCAGGACGTTATGAGGCAAAAATACTATTTGTACCATTTTATTATGTTGAACTATATAGCAGCGGTAGATATACTGAAGGCTCTGTTTTACTTGGACAAGATGAGGAATTTGAAAATGGAACGTGGAGTGCAGCAGGGAACATTGTTACCTTAGACAGTGACTTTAGTCTTACAAGTGTTATCGTTATTGAAAATGGTGAATTTGAGTACGAAGGCCTTACACTAAAAAAGCAGTAGGTTTGTTTTTTTAGTGTACTTAGTGCTAATATTAAAAAATCCCTTGGGTTAAAACTCAAGGGATTTTTAATTGAAAACTATCAACTAGGAATTACTTTCCATAGTTTTTAATTTCTTCTCGAATTCTCGCCACGAGTTCGCTTCTTTTTACTCGAACTTGTTCCATTGAATCACGGAAGCGAAGTGTTACACTATCGTCTTCTTTTGTGTCGTAGTCAATAGTAACACAGAAGGGGGTGCCAATTTCGTCTTGGCGACGATATCTTTTTCCTATTGCACCTGATTGGTCATAGTCGGTCATAAAGTCTTCTTTAAGTTCCGCCTGAATCTCAAGGGCAATTTCTGCAAGACCATCTTTTTTCATTAATGGTAATACCGCAACAGTAACAGGTGCAATTTTAGGATGGAACTTCATAACTGTTCGCCAGTCATCATCATTACCTTTATCGGCTACCTTTTCTTCTTCGTATGCATCACAAAGGAACATTAAAAGGTTTCGTGTAAGACCTGCTGATGTTTCAATAATATACGGAATGTATCTCTCATTTCCGTTATCTTGGTCAATGTATTGCATGTCCTTTCCTGCATATTCTGCATGTCTTGAAAGGTCAAAGTCGGTTCGATTGTGAATACCTTCAAGTTCTTGGAATCCCATTGGAAACTCATATTCAATATCGTAGGCATCTTTTGCATAATGGGCTAATTTTTCGTGGTGGTGCCATCGAAGTTTATTCATGTTTATGCCATGCTTTTTATAAAAGGCCCAACGTTCTTCTCTCCATGATTCAAAGAACTTATCATCATCGCCTGGTTTAACAAAAAATTGCATTTCCATTTGTTCAAACTCACAAGTTCTAAAAATAAAGTTTTTAGTTACTATTTCGTTTCTAAAGGCTTTACCTACTTGTGCAATACCAAAAGGAATTTTCATTCTGTTTGATTGAATTATATTCTTGTAGTTTACATAAATACCTTGAGCGGTTTCAGGACGTAGATAAACAATACTTGCACTGTCTTCTGCGGCTCCTATATGTGTTTTAAACATAAGATTAAAAGCTCTCGGTTCTGTTAATTCCCCATCACAGTTAGGACATTTTTTTGCCTCTAAATCTGCTGGTTCCATATTGTCTGCTCTAAAGCGCATTTTACATTGTTTACAGTCAACTAGTGGGTCAGAAAAGTTTGCAACATGCCCTGATGCTTCCCAAACTCTTGGGTGCATTAAAATAGCAGCATCCAAGCCCACAATATTATCGTGAAGCTGGGTCATTTCTTTCCACCATGCACTTTGGATATTGTTTTTTAAGGCAATTCCTAAAGGCCCATAATCCCAAGCACCTGATTGTCCACCGTATATTTCCGATGACTGAAACACAAATCCGCGTCGTTTACATAAACTAACGATTTTTTCCATTGAAATTGAATGCTCTTCCATTTTTCTCTCCTTCGGCCACCCTGGAAGTGTGGCACACAGAAAATTATATCATATATGGGGTAACTATGTATAGATGCGATTAGTCGAATGAGTATAATTCACTAGTCTCAGTAGTTGTGCCACGGACGGCACATAACTGAACCGTATACGAGTTTTGTGCTAATCTCTTTTCTTCTAGACAGCAAAACTCGATAACAAAAATTAGCATGGACCCGTTTAACTCCTTTGCTTTGCTCCTTAGAGCAGGGAGTGTAGCGACCTACGCTAATTTTTGTGTAGTATCTTCCAAAATGCGCTATCGGGTTTCTTGAGTTCTTTAGAGCCACGGGTAATTTTACAAAGGCTCATATTAAACTTTTTAGCTATATCGCGTTGAGAGGTTCCTTTGTTAATTTCTTTAACTAAAAGCCAACGAGCAGAAATATCTTTTCGCTCTGAAGGAGTAAGAAGGCACCCTAAAAAATCTTCAATTAATTTTGGGTCCTTAATTTCGCCAATTATCTTATATAATTCTTTGAGCCCTTTTTCAATTTCCTTTTCGTACTCAGGGTTTTGCACATGTTCTTTTGACTTCATATAGTAAGTATACTACAGATTGCAAAAAAAGGAAAGAAGAAAATGAGATCATAACAATGCTATGCTGATAATAATCAAGCCTGAAAATTGATTTCAATACAAACCTACTTGACATTATCGCAAATTTAGCCCATATTTATAGTATGGCAGGTTCAATTTTCTCTGATTTAGTTACTCGCGTTATGGATATGTTTGGCTCTAATGATTCTGAAGCAGACAAAAAACGATTTTTAAAAAAAGTCAGCAAAAGTCTTTCTCAAACTAAAGTTAAATTCTATAAATATAGCTCTGATGAAGCATTACCTCAAATGGCAAAATTCTTTTTTGATTTATACAAAGTAGTTGGACCGGCTCAAGCTATGTTCCGAAATGTAAAAAATCCCAACGCCTTTAAAAATATGATAATTAATTACTTTTTAACAGATGAACAAAAAGAAATTGAACTGCGCTTGGGAGAAGAATCAATTTTTGAAATGTCAAAGAAGATACCTCTTAAAGACTTAACAGAGCATGTAAACAGAGATTTATCTACATATCTAAATGTATTTAATGAAGAAAAAATTGTTATGATTGATGCAATGTATACACAATTATCGCAATTAATAGAGTTTTGTTCTTTTGACTACTATTTTTTACTAAAAAAGTTTGACTCAACACTCCAAGAGGATAATTATAATTTTACACCCCACTTTGCTCCAATTAGAGCTGAATACGTTGTGGAGGACTTAAAAGAATTTATTGATGTTGCATGGCAAATTCCTTTTGATGCAAATTGGAATCAAGTTTTTTCAATACTAAAAGAGTCTATGGGTTTACAGCCGATAACTCCACAAATATGGAATAAAGTTTTACAAAGGCTCAGAAAATTTCAATCTTTGGGTGTTTTTGAAATGGTTATTCAACTCATCGCAAAAGACCCTGGCTATAAGGCAGTCATAACTGAAGCCAGCCATAACATTATTGACAACCACTTAAACACAATAAAATCAACCACAGAGATGGCATTAAGCAAGGTAAAGGCAGAACAAAAAAGCTCCAAAATAGATGATTTACTTTCAGCAATTTTTGGAACTACAAATGTCCTTCGCTTAAAATATTACAGTGATGATACTACCCAAATGCTTCAAAAAAAATCCATAAGTGGATATACCCTTGCTGCCCCCCTAAATTATTTAAAAGCATTTTTAAATGATTATTACAAAAAAAGTGTAAGAGAATTTGCAGACTTAGTTCTAATTCGAGGTCAGTGGGTATCTTCAACGTTAGCAGCCCCGTTATCCGAAACATATCATGAGTTATTAAATCTGTCTGAAAAAATTACAGAATTTGATGAAAATCTTAGCGAAGAAGGCGTAACTGGTGTAAAGATAAAAACATACTTTGCACGGGCAGACCGTGATAGAGAAGCAAAAAACATACTCAAAACACTTATCAAAGACACCAATGAAGAGGCCCAAGCAACTCTTGTAAATGCCACAAAAAACTTCATTGTCGTAGCAAAACATACAAAAATGCTTTTAGAAGATATTGAAAAGAAAAAGCCTGAGCTTATTATTAACTGGGCGGAATTAACTCACTTTGCAGAAAAACCAATAAAAGAGCAGGGTGTTGAAGTATATAAAAAGATTTTTCACTTTGTAACCCTAATGAAATTCTTTTTATCAAAAGAAGAAGATGTATAAAAAAAGAACTCTCATATTTTGAGAGTTCTTTTTTTGTATAAGTAATCTAAACTTAGAAGGTTTTTACAACTTCACCGTTAGGATAGCTTTCTACAATATAATTTGAGATTTCTTCACTTTGCAAAGCTTTAACTAAAGCCATAACACGTGAATCATTTTCCATTCCTTCTTTTACGGTAATAATGTTCACATATGGAGAATCTGCTCCCTCAATATAAAGACCATCTCTCGCTGCACTTAAACCGGCAGGAAGAGCGTAGTTACCATTAATAATAGCTGCGTCAACATCTGCAAGAACTCTTGGTAAAGAAGCTGCTTCAATTTCATGAAACTCTAATCCTTTTGGGTTAGATGCAATATCTAAAGGAGTTGCAGTAATACCTGCATCTGCTTCAAGTTCAATAAGACCTGCTGATTGAAGCAATAATAGTGCTCGACCTTCATTTGTTGGGTCATTTGGAATTGCAATTGTTGCCCCGTTTGCTAAATCTTCTAAACTATCAAGGGTGTTAGAATACATTGCAATTGGTTCAATATGAATTCCACCTGCGTTTACCAAACTATAACCTCTTTCATCATTAAATGAGTCCATGTAAGGTACATGTTGAAAAAAGTTAGCGTGGATTTCTCCATTTTCTACAGCTTCGTTTGGAGTAACATAATCAGTAAACTCAATAATTTCGAGAGTTATACCTTGTTCTGCTAAGTTATCCACTACAAGCATTAACATTTCTGCATGAGGAACAGGGGTTGCTCCAACTTTAAGAACAGACATGTCGTCTTCTTGTGCACCAAAGGCAAAAAGCACACAACTTAAAGTGAGTGCAATCAATACGAAAAGTAGTTTTTTCATTTTAATCTCCATAAAAAAAAATATATATGGTAAGAGCATTATGCTCAAAACCTACTGTGTTTTAACGCTTTTTCAAAAGTGCTGTACTTATCTTTGTGCCAACTAATTGTACTATTTCTACCACAAGTAAAATAACCACAACAGCCGCTATCATTACTTCGGTTCGAAATCTTTGGTATCCAAAACGTATGGCAAGATCTCCTAATCCACCGCCACCAATCGCCCCTGCCATGGCAGAATAACCGATTAAGCTAATTATTGTTAAGGTAAGTCCTGCAATAAGAGAAGGCATAGCCTCTGGAATTAAAACCTTGGTTATTATTTGAAACGTTGTGGACCCCATTGCTCGAGCTGCTTGAATTACACCTGGGTCAACTTCCTTGAGTGAAGTTTCAATAATTCTTGCTACAAAAGGTGCTGCAGCAATGGAAAGAGGCACAATAGTTGCACTTGTCCCAATACTGGTACCAATTATAATTCTTGAAAGTGGAAATAAAACTATCATTAAAATAATAAACGGAAAAGAGCGTACAACATTAACAATTCTTGTAAGCGCTAGATATAACACAGGTTTTGGCTTTATTCCACTGGAAGGATCTGTTATGCATAAAAGAATACCGAGAGGCAAGCCAAGCAATAATGAAAAAAAAGTTGAAACAAAAACCATGATAAGAGTTTCTACTGTTGCTTCTCCGACTAAATGTAATAATTCTTGAAAATCAATCATATGCCGTTTCCTCCTTCTTGGGTTTTTTCTATTACAACGCCTTGTTCTGAAAGCCATGCAAGTGTTTTTTCTATATCTTGGGCTTTTCCGTTAATGTCTGTAATCATAGTTCCAATATTTTTATTTGGTAAATGCTGAATACCACCAGCCCTTATATTAAAATCAACATCAAATTTCTTTGTTGCTAAACTTAAAAGAGGTTCACCCGTTGCTTCTCCGATAAAACGAAATGTGTATTCTCCCCCATCATCTGACCAACGCACAAAAGATTCAGGAGTATGAACAGTTTCTGCAACCATAAGATTAGACAAAAATCCCTTAGTAACTGCGGATTGAGGGCGAGTAAATATTTCATCCACAAAGCCTTCCTCTACAACCTTCCCATCATCTAAAACCGCAACTTGTGTACACGCATCTCTAACTACTTCCATCTGATGTGTTATCATCACGACTGTTAAGTTCATCTTTTTTTGCAACTCACGAATGAGCTCTAAAATAGACTGTGTAGTTTCAGGATCAAGGGCACTTGTCGCTTCATCACAAAAAAGAATATCCGGTTTATTTGCAAGAGCTCGTGCAATTGCAACGCGCTGCTTTTGTCCACCTGAAAGTGTACTTATAGGAGCAAAATATCTATCAGAAAGTCCAACTAAATCCAAAAGTTCTAGGACCCTTTCTTTTATTTGTGCTTTTGGCATACCAGATATTTCAAGTGGGTATGCAATATTTTCACCTGCATTTCTTGAACTAAACAAATTAAAATTTTGAAAAATCATTCCAAGTCTTCGCCGATGTGCTATAAGCTCATGCTTTGAAAGAGAATCAACTTTTTCATTATTATAATAAATATTGCCAGAATCAGGCTCTTCCAAAAGGCTAATAAGACGCACAAGAGTAGACTTACCTGCTCCACTTCGTCCGATGATACCATAAATTGTATTGGAAGGAATAGAAAGAGATATATTTTGTACTGCATGAACACTTCCAGCAGCACCTTTATAAGTCCTTGAAAGTGAATCTAAGCGGATTTCCATGTAAGCAAAGCTCCTAGTAGCAATATATTATGCATAAATATCGATAGTATTTTTACATATTTTGACTTTAAAGTCAATCAAAAAATAATATCACCAAAATGTGTAAAAAACTAAAAAAAATACCTTGCATTATTCATAATCTATGGTACAATTATAGTACATAAACAATGTACATCAAGGAGAAAGCTCGTGAAATATCAGTACGACATAGTAATAATTGGGGCCGGAAGTGCAGGATTAGTTGTTGCCAGTGCAGCAGCAGGTATGGGGGCACGAGTTTTATTGGTTGAAAACAGAAAGATGGGTGGAGACTGCCTAAACTATGGCTGTGTTCCCAGTAAGGCTTTCTTAAAGTCTGCCCACTTAGCCCAAAAAATTAAAAAAGCTTCTCTATATGGTTTAGATGGCGCAACGTGTAAACCTGCAATTACAAAGGTAATGAAACGAGTTGCAAGCGTTATTGCAGAAATTGCCCCGCACGACTCAGTAGAACGATTTGAAGGTTTGGGAGTAGACGTAAAAATAACAGATGCATTTATAATCAATGCTAACACAGTTAAAGTTGGGGGAACATCATATACAACAAAAACTATTGTTATTGCAACAGGATCTACTGCGGCCATACCGCCCATCAAGGGCTTAGACAAGGTTAAATATTTAACAAATGAAACTATTTTTTCAATAAAAAAGCAACCTAAAAAACTCATCGTTTTAGGAGCAGGTCCTATCGGTTTAGAGCTTGGACAGGGCTTTGCTCACTTAGGAAGTGAGGTACACATTATAGATAGAGGAGAAACGCTTTTTGCAAAAGATGACAGTGATGTCTCTGAAATAATGAAAAAAGCCTTTATTGAAGATGGGATAAAACTTCATTTAGGTTCTGCCATTGAGGAAGTGTCAAAATCTGGTGAAACCATTACAGTGAAAATTTCAAAAAATGGAAAAACAACCAAGGTTACGGGCGATACTCTTTTAGTATCAGTCGGTAGAAGCCCAAACACAAAAAATCTTGGTTTAGAAGAAGTAGGCATAAAACAAGATGAACGAGGCTTTATCCACGTAAATGATAAACTCCAAACAAATATTCCAAATATTTTTGCCTGTGGTGATGTTCGCGGCAAATTCCAATTCACACACTCTGCAGGTTATGAAGCAGGTGTAGTTGTAAAAAATGCCCTTATTGCTCCTCTTTTTAAGACAAGTTACCACAATATTTCATGGACAACATATACTGTACCCGAAGTTGCACATGTTGGAATAAGCTTAAAAGAAGCACAGGATACAGGTGTATTAAAATATCAATACAAACTTCCAATTGATGACAATGATAGAGCAAAAGCAGAAGATGACCGAGAAGGATTTATAAAGGTTTTACTCGATGCCAAAAAGCGTGTTATAGGGGCAACAATTGTAGGCGAACATGCAGGGAACATGCTTGCACAACTTTCTGTTATGGTAACTCATAAAATGAAATTAAGTTCTGCCATGTCAATTATTTATCAATACCCAACCCAAGGTGAAATTGTAAAAATGCTCGCCCTTCAAGATTTTAAAACATCTGCAAAAGATTGGCAAAAAGCTTTGCTTAAGAAAATTGTGCGGCGATAAGGGAAAAACTGTGTTAGATTCAAGAATGCGAAAATATATTCAAAAGGCAATGGATGGCATTGCCAAGTACTCAGGATTGATATATCTTCATCCCAATGTAATAACCACCATAGCATTTATTCTTGGCTTAGGTTGTGCTTTTGCAATTTCTAGAGGGTTTAGTATCATTGCATTTTGTTTACTATGGGTATCTGGAACCTTAGATGTACTGGACGGTACTGTTGCACGACTTACAGGAAAAAGCTCACAATTTGGCGCTTACTTAGACATGATTTTTGACCGAATGGTTGAAGCTGCAATTATTGTAGGCTTTTTCTTTTTAGCACCTGAGCATGCATTAACATATTTATTCTTTTTTGTTGCAGTATTGTTTAACTTTACAACTTTTATGCTTGCAGGAAATCTTTTTAAGAATACTGGTGTAAAAAGCATGCACTATGACTTTGGCCTAGCAGAGCGAACTGAAACTTTTATTTTCTTTTCGCTTTTAATATTGTTTCCGTCTTATATAGTTATTATTCTGAACGTATTTAATGCAATTGTTTTTTTAACAGGCATTGTACGAATAATTAGAATTGCAAAAGCATTAAGAGAAGATACTAGCGCAATTTCTTAAAAATTTTTAATATTATTCTAAGATTCATCTAATGTTTTTTTATTTTTTCTCCTATATACTTTTCCTAGACTAAAAAAGTATAGGAGAACAATGAATGAAACTACGAAAGGTCATCTTTACTGCCCTTTTTTTTATGCAAATACCCTTCGCAATGAGTCTCAGTATTGAAGATTTGCTGCAAGGTTATGCAGAAAATGATATTGAACTACAAGAACTAAGCATAACCTTACAACAACAAATGATTAATGCAAAAAAATCAAACATTGAAAATGGATTAAACATTGCACTTTCCACTGGAACTATGGAGATTGATTTTGACGACACTGTTATCGTTACACCTGAACTAACATTGGATTTTCCTTTTTTAAATAATACAAGCTTAAATGTTCAAACACCTTTAACTCTAGGGGAAAGCACAGAATTTAGTGAGGCCAATGTGCAACTGAGTACCGATATCATATCTGCTGATGCGAAAAATGTATCCTTAGAAATAGAGCAGGCAGATAGAAATGTTGAGCTTGCAAGTAGATCTCTCACAAATAAAGCTCTCTTCGTTGAAGAAAGTTTTTGGACGTCACTTCAATCTTTGTACACCCTTGAGTCAAATATATTAAGGGCAGAAGATGACCTCATTGAAGAACAGGTAGATTTTGAGCTTATTCAAGCCCAAGGCTTTGCTCCTCAGTCTGCTGCATACAGAACGCAAGAACTCGCTGCAAAAACAGCTGAAAGAACAGTTGAAGAAGCAAGAAGGCTTTTTTCGAGCGAACTACAACTTTTTTTGGTTGATTGTGGTTATGCTCCAACAGAGATCGTAAATCTCCCTCCTTTACCACAATCTCTCGCAAACACAGAGCTTTTATCTATTCAAGATTTTGACTCTTCTTTGTTTGCAACACTTGAAGAATCCCTTTGGAGTGCAGCATTTAACGAAAAGGCGCGAAGCGCAGACACAAACTTTACCCTTACGGCAGAAGCTTCTTTTGAACATGAAAAAACAACAAGTGCAACCACAGAAAAAAATGCTATAGGGGCAGGACTTAATGCAGACTGGCAAGGGCTAAGCATGGGTGCAGGTTTTTTATTTCCTATAGAGGATAAGAAGGCAAGTCTAACATTATCGCTTTCATGGGATATGAATACAACAAGGCTTTCATCTTTAACAGACGAAGAAAAAAAGCATGAAGCACATCTTGATTTACTCTCTATAGAAAAAGCACAAAATACATTTGAGCAGCAAGTGCAATCCTCGCTTGCGGATGCTCTAGATTTAGAATGGCAAAAAGAAACGAATAAAGAAGAATTAGAATTATACGAAGAGTTATACAATGACACTCAAACATGGTATGACCAAGGAATAGTTTCTTCCCTTAACTTATTACAAGCAAAAACAAACTATGAGCAAGCCGTAGCAACAAACAACGCTACGCTCATAGACATGAAAATATATAATCTAAAACTAACACAACTTTTTATAGAGGAATAAAATGACAAAGAAAAAATTACAAAAAAAATACATCATTGGAATAGGACTAATTGCGGTCATACTCGTAATTGTCCTTTTCAGAATTATTGGAAACACAAGTTCATCTGTAGGCGAATCTACGTACACCGTTCGTGAAGAAATTTTTGAAAATGTTATTGAAATATCTGGAACAGTGGAAGCTGCAGAAAGTCAATCATTACAAATTGCTGGAGAAGGAACAGTTGAGGCAGTATATGTTAAAGAAGGCGATTTTGTTACTGACGGCACAGTTATTCTAGAACTAAATACATCGCAAGCAGAATACAACCTTGCACAACTCGATTATAACTTAGAGCAAACTCGCATAAACGGCTCTGCAAAAGAAATTGAACTTATGGAAAAAGAAAGAGAAATGAGGCTCGATGATCTTGAAGACAGGCAAGTTATTGCAACCTTTGATGGTATTATTGCAGAACTCGATGTTTCAGAAGGCGATGTTTTTGAAGCAAAGGATGAAGTTG
>CAYJMR010000007.1:0-27213 GCA_964371375.1 uncultured Treponemataceae bacterium | reverse complement strand
TAGTAAATATAATAGTTTAGTATAGTAAAAAATGTGCGTTACAGAAATAAGGAGTACCGGTGAGCAAGCGCGATTTTCCAAAAATACACTTCTATGATCAGGACTTTGTAGATATATATGATAAAACATGGTCTTGGGTTCAAGACTTTTGGAAGGACTCAAAAACAGAAAAACAATCTCTTGATGGGTACTTTGTATACCCAACTGAAAATGGGTGTATAATTGACCAACTTGAAGCTGTTTTTTCATCTTTTTTCCTCGTTTATTCAAACCGAAATTTTCCCGCACACCAAAACTTGGACTATTTATATGCGCGTCAAGAAAAAAACGGTGCTATTCGCTGGAAATATAATTTAACAAAGAAAACACCTGTTGTTGACAGCACAAACCCTGAAGGTGTTGGGTTACCTCTTTTTGCTTGGGCAGAATTTAATCTTTATCACAAAACTGCAAATAAAAAGCGCATTAAAGAAGTTATGCCTATTTTACAAAAGTACTCAACATGGATCGAAACAAACTTTAAAAAAGAAAATAATTTGTTTTCAGTTCCTGTTGAGGCAAGCACAATGTTTAATTCTCCTCGAGAAAAAACCGTTTACCCTATAGATTTTAATGCTACAATGGCCGTCAATGCTCTGTATATGGCAGCACTTGGTGATATAATAAATGACAAAGATTTAAATTTTCAATACAAAAAATTATATTTTTCTTTAAAAACAAATATCAATGCTCTTATGTGGGATAATGAAACAGGTTTTTATTACGATCTTGATGGAAACGGAAAAAAACTTTTACACAAAACAGTTGCGAATTTTTGGCCTTTGTTAGCAGAGGTTCCAAATGAAGATAAAGCAGAAAAACTCATTGCCTATTTATCAGATCCAAAGGCCTTTGGAACAGAACACCCATTCCCATCCCTATCTGTAGACAATAAAAAGTTTAGCACGGACGGTGAAGGGTATAGAGGAAGTGTTTTTCCTGCCTTTAATTTTATGATAATAAAGGGTCTCGAAAAGTATCAGCGCTATGACCTCGCACGTGAAACATCCATTAAGCATCTTTATCATATGCTAGAAGCTCTTTTCCCTGAAGGATCAAGTAAGAACGGAGACCTGTGGGAAGCATATCTTCCTTTACATGATGGGCACGCGAAGATGGCAAACAGTGAGACTTTCCCAAAGAAACGCCATATTATTTTTGCAGGACTTTCAACTATTGCAATAATGATAGAAAATATTATTGGCCTAAACATCAGCTTGCCTCGAAAAACGGTTGACTGGACAATACCTAACTTAGAAATGATGGGTATTGAGAACTTATCTTTAACACGCAACATGATCACCATTTTGTCAAACAAAAGTTCTCGGGGCTGGGAAATACAAATGGAAAGTGAAAAATTGTATTACTTTACAATAAACATTTTGGGAGAAAAGAAAAAAACACTGCCTATTCCGTCCGGAAAATGCTCAATGCTTATTGATAAGCTTTAATGGGGTGTTTCTGTTTTTTTGGGTCTTACTATGAAAACAATTGAAGCTGTAATCGAATTAGGGTCTACCGGCATTCGCCTTATGGTTTGCGAAGTGGACACAAACAGCAAGTGGAAAATAATTGATAAATCAGCGCTACCCGTTTCACTAGGTTGGGATGTCTTTACAACAGGTTCTGTTAGTCGAGACAGCTTATTGCAGTGTATTCATATTTTTAATAGTTTTAGGGAGCAACTAGAAGGTTGGAACATCAAACCGTTCCAGGTGAGAACCATTGCAACCAGCGCTCTTAGAGAAGCCCAAAACAAAGACTCTTTTATAGACAGAATTTTAGTAAAAACAGGTTTTCCCATTAAACTTGTTGATGGAATTGAAGAAAGCAGACTTGTTTATTTAGCTGTCTCTGACGCTTTACGCCAAGAAATTCCAAAACATCAAAATAAGAACTCCGTAATTTTAGAAATAGGCGGGGGCTCTACGGAAGTAATGTTTCTTAGTAGAGGAAAAATTGTTACAGTACATAGCTTACGTTTGGGAACGGTTTTAATTGATCAATACATTAAATCAATGGGTGGCTCAAAAAGTGATACTAAAAGATATCTAGAAACCTATATCAACAATGCAGGAGTCAACTTTAACATAGGTTCGGGATTAAAAAAAATTCATCATCTTATTACGATAGGGTTTGATGCGCAAGTTATTGCAAAGCAAATAGGCACGCCACTAGGTAAAAAAACTTGGTCCATTCCAAGAGAACGATATTATTCTTTCGTAGAAGAGGTTGAACAGCTTTCTTTGAGTGAACTAGTATCAAAATTTCAAATTGAATACAATGATATAAGAATGTTGCCCGTTTCCATTTTAATTTATAAAATATTTTTAGATTTAACGAAGGCCGAAGAAATTATTGTATCAGATACAACAATTAGAGAAGGTCTTTTTATTAGCAAATTTTCAGAAAATGCACAGCTGGACAGTAGCTTTTTTTCACAGATTCTGGCCTCTGCATTAAGGATTGGAAAGAGATATAAAATAGACGAAGCACATGCTCAATATGTAAAAAACATGTCTTTAAAAATATATGATGCTATGGGCTCAGAAATGGGTCTGCAAAATGATAGCCGTCTTATCTTAGAAATTGCAGCCTTGTTACACGATGTGGGAACCTTTATACGAGAAGCTGACCATGAGCTACATAGTCAGTATATAATTACTCATTCAAATATTTTTGGTCTTGAAAAACAAACCTTAAATATCATTGCTCTTATTGCGCGCTATCATAGGGGTAGTATTACCCTTCCCGATGATGACGAATTTTTAACGCTCCCTCGTAAAGACAGAATGAAAGTATTAAAACTTTCTGCCATCTTGCGCGTAGCAGATGCTTTAGATCGTGGGCATTCGCAACGAATTACAAATGTTTCAATTTCGCTTCGGGAAACAATGCTTGTTATTGAACTAAAAAAAGCACGGGATACAAACTTGGAAAAACAAGCTATATCAGAAAAGAGCGATTTATTTGAATCGGTATTTGGCTATACAGTTTTGCTTTCTTAAATAGCTAAAACAAACTTTATCCGGAGATAAAAATGCAAAAAAACAATATTTTTTTTAACAGGGAACTTTCATGGATAGAATTTAATGCCAGAGTTTTAAAGGAAGCTCAAAACAAGACCGTACCCCTTTTTGAAAGAATAAAATTTCTTTCCATTGTTTCTTCCAATTTTGATGAGTTTTTTATGGTTCGTGTTGCTGGGTTAAAAAACCAAGCCCTTCTTGATCCAGCATGGACAGATATTACAGGGTTAACAGCGAAAGAGCAGCTTTCTCTGATTTCGAAGCGTGCTCATGAGGTCTTTGAAACACAACATAAACTTTTTAGTAGTGAAATCCTTGGCGATCTAAAAAAAGAAGGAATAGTATATATTCCGCCAGACTCTTTTACTCAAGAAGAAAAACGCTTTACCGAAAATCTTTTTAGGGAGCAAATTTTTCCATTACTAACTCCACTTAGAACAGAAGAAGATGGGGAGCTTCCTTTATTTTCAAATCTTAAAGTTCATGTTGCGTTTTTATTAAAACAAATGGAAACAGGTTCTTCTCTATATGAATCTTTGAAGAGTAAAGATGAAAAACCTCTAGCCTTTGTCCAGGTTCCGACAGTCATGGAAAGAATAATATGGTTACCTTCAAATACAAAAGAACGGCGTTTTACTCTTGTTGAAGATATTATTATCCTTTTTGGAACCTCACTTTTCTCTGGCTTTAGTGTTGAACAAACCCTTATTTTTAAAACAGTTTGTGATGCGGCCTTTGCTGTTAACGAAGAAGTTGAAGATAATTTTATTGAAGCAATGGAAAATATCATTGATAAAAGAAAAAAAGCGGTTCCTATTCGCCTCACTTGTACATCTGACAGTAACGAAATTGCAAAGACAATTATAAAAAAATCAAACCTTTCTGAAAAAGATGTTTATAGCACAGAAACACATTTTATTGATTTAAAAAGTTTTAATACTCTTGATTCTCTTGACGGCTTTTCTCATCTGCGATATCCAAAATGGAAAAATTTTTATCCCGATACCCTGGAGGCAAAAAGTCCTCTTTGGGATATTTTAAAACAAAGAGATATGCTTTTGCATGTCCCATATGAATCATATGATCCTGTTTTACAATTTGTAAATGATGCTGCAGAGGATTCGAATGTTCTTGCAATAAAAATGACGTTGTACAGAACAAGTGGCGATTCTCCACTAATTAAAAGCTTGATAAGAGCCGCTGAAAAAGGCAAACAAGTTACTGTCTTTGTTGAATTAAAAGCTCGTTTTGATGAAGAGCGAAATATATCATGGGCGCACACATTGCAAAGGGCTGGTGTTATTGTCATTCACGGAATTGCGCACTTAAAGGTACATGCAAAGATACTCTATGTCGTCCGAAAAGAGCCTTCTGGCATTGTTAGATATGTGCACATGGGAACAGGTAATTACAACGAAAAAACGGCACGCCTATATGTTGATATGTCCCTTTTTACAACGAATTCCGAAATCGCAAATGATATAGCTTTATTGTTTAACATGATTTCTGGTTATTCTGAGATTCAATACATGAATCGCCTTTTTATGGCACCCATAAATTTAAAAACACAGCTTTTAACTATGATTGATAGAGAAATTCAATCTTCGACAAAAGAAAACCCTGGCTTAATTATAGCCAAAATGAATAGCTTGGCACACCCTGAGATTATTAAAGCACTATATAAAGCAAGTTGTAGCCATGTAGAAATACTTTTAAACATACGCGGAGTATGTATGCTTGTCCCTGGTATAAAAGGACAAAGCGAAAACATAAAAGTAATAAGTATTATTGATAGATACCTAGAACACACACGAATTTTTTATTTTCAAAACGGGGGTTCTGAAGAAATATATCTTTCAAGTGCAGATTGGATGTCTAGAAACTTAGATCGTCGTGTTGAATTAATGTTTCCCGTTTTGCAAAAAAATCTTTTTCAGGATATAAAGGAAACTTTGAGAATTTACTCTTGCGATAATCAAAAGTCTCATCTGTTACATTCTGATGGAACCTGGTCACAAATCTCTGAAAAAAACAGCCTTCCTGTAAGAAGCCAAGAATCCCTTTATTCTCTTTATATGCAAAGAGCACAAAAAGAAAGTAAAAAAACTGCTAAGGAATTTTTAGTAAGAAAAAAACAACATAAAAAAAAGTAACTTTTTAGCGTAAATATACCATCAAGAGCATTACATCGGAGTTTCTTATACCAGAAATTCTACTTGCTTGCCCAAGTGTTTTCGGTCTTATTTTTTCAAGTTTTTGCCGTGATTCATTTGAAAGGCTCGCTATGCTTGCATAGTCAAAGTTTTCAGGAATTTTTGCGTTTTCCATTTTTCGCATTTTTTCTATTCGTTTATCTTGCTTTTCTACATAATGCTTGTATTTAAAATCAATTGCTGCAGCTTCCAAAATTTCACTGGGGTATTTACCGGCTAACTCGCTTTGAAAAAGTGTTTCTTCATTTGCTAAAGTTCCATCTTTTTCAAAAAGCGTTATTATTTCTTTTTTTAATTCAAGCTTAGTGCTTAGTTTTGCCATTTGTTCTTGTGTTTTTAATCCCACTGAGTATGCTTTTGGAAAAAGCCTTTCGTCTGCACTATCATGTCGCAGTTTTAATCTATATTCTGCGCGTGCAGTAAACATTCTGTATGGTTCTTTTGTCCCAAGCGTAACCAAGTCATCAATGAGTACTCCGATATATGCTTCGTCTCGACCCAATACTATTGGCTCATACATCGGCACATCGTGAACTCTATCCTTATGACCAGCAGTGCTTGTTGTGTTTCCATTTTTATCTGTTTCTAGAAGATGATCTCCGCAAAGCGATGTATGCGCTTTTGCATACAAACCTGCATTTATACCTGCTATGAGACCTTGTCCTGCCGCTTCTTCATAGCCTGAGGTTCCATTAATTTGCCCCGCCGTAAAAAGACCTGCAACTTTTTTAGTTTCCAAGCTTGAAAAAAGTTCTGTTGGGTCTATATAATCATATTCAACAGCATAGCCCGGCCTTGAGATTATTGCATTTTTAAATGCATCCATAGTACGCAAGAAAGCATCTTGCACATCTTCGGGAAGGGAAGAGGAAAAACCATTAAGATACATTTCTTCTGTCATTAAGCTTTCAGGCTCTAAAAACAATTGATGCCGTTCTCTGTCTGCAAAGCGAACAACTTTATCTTCGATGGAGGGACAATATCGTGGCCCGGTCCCACTAATTTTTCCCGAAAAAAGAGGTGATAATCCTATGTTTTTTTGAATTACTTGGTGTGTGTGTTCGTTGGTGTACGTTAGATAGCACGGTACCATAGGTCTTTCCACTTTTTGAGTGTCAAACGAAAAAGGGATTATTTTTTTATCACCTTCTTGTATTTCTAGTTTAGAAAAATCTATGCTACTACGTATAATTCTTGGTGGAGTACCTGTTTTTAATCGTCCTGTCGAAAAGCCTAATCTATTCAGAGCCTCTGTTAATCCAAAAGCGGCTTGCTCTCCAAGCCTTCCACAACTCTCGTCATATTGACCAATGAAAATTTTGCCACCCAAAAAAGTTCCCGTTGTTAAAACAGCAGAACGAATTGAAATGCGCCTTCCTCGTTGTGTTATAAGTGCCGTAATTTTTTGTTCACGATTGCTGTTTTTATCTGCCTCAATAGCTTCGATATCTACTACAGTATCTTGCAGCATATAAATGTTTTCTTGTGATTCAAGTGTTTTTCGTGCAATATCTGCATATAAAATTTTATCTGCCTGACTTCTTGGTGCTTGTACTGCGGGACCCTTGCTTTTATTCAAAAGGCGAAACTGTAGCATTGATTGGTCAATTATCTTTCCCATTTCGCCACCAAGAGCATCAATTTCTCTAACTATATTTCCTTTTGCAATTCCACCGATAGAGGGGTTGCAAGAAAGCCGACAAATGGCATCTATTGATTGTGTAATAACAATTGTTTTGTTTCCCATTCTTGCACTTGCTAGAGCTGCCTCAAGTCCTGCATGTCCTGCTCCTACTACGGCAACATCGAACGAATCATAATAACCTATAGTTTGTTTTTCCATTGCTAGTCCCAAACAAAGTGATATGGAGTTTCTTGATAAACATAATTTATCCAGTTATAATAAAAAAGATTTGCACAACTGCGCCAGGTGGATAACGGCGTTGTTGCTGCATCATTATTCGTAAAATAGTTTACAGGCATTTCTATATCAAGTCCTTTATTAATATCGCGATTATACTCGCCTGCGAGAGTATCTGCATCATATTCAAAATGTCCAGTTATAAATATTTTTCGATCATCCTTTGATTTAACCAATAAAATGCCAGCCTCATCAGATTCAGCGAGAATTTGTAAGTCAGGATTCTTTTCGATATCACTTCTTTTGATCTCTGTATGCCTAGATTGTGGAGCGAGAAAAATATCATCAAAGCCTCTTAGCAAGGGTTCGTTTTCCGTGCATTTTTTATGTTCAAAAATTCCAAACATTTTTTTATCAAGGTTGTATTTTGGAATTCCATAGTTGTAATAAAGTCCTGCCTGAGCCCCCCAACAAATATATAAAGTTGAAAATACTTTTTCTTTTGCATACTCCATTATTGTGCGAAGCTCTGCCCAATAATCTACTTCTTCAAAAGGAATCTGTTCAACGGGAGCCCCTGTAATTATCATACCATCAAACCGTTGCGTTAAAATATCTTTAGAGTTTATATAAAATTTTTGTAAGTGTTCTTCACCAGTATTTTTAGCAGAGTGACTTTCCATGTGGACAAGAGAGATTTCAATTTGCAATGGTGTATTTCCCAAAAGACGCAACAATTGTGTTTCTGTTGCTATTTTTGTTGGCATGAGGTTTACAATTGCAATTTTTAAAGGGCGTATATCTTGGTGTGTCGCTCTTTCATCTGTCATCACAAAGATATTTTCAGCCTCGAGTACTTCTCGAGCCGGTAAATCTGATTGAATTTTTATTGGCATAACGGTAAAACTATAGCACATTTTGCTGTTTTTTGCTATACTTTTCGTATGAAAATGCAACAAACCAAGCAAGCAATAAAAAAGCTAAAAACTTTGGTTGCCACGCCGTCTTCGGACATTGATAAATTTAGAAAAGATATTGAAGAAACGTTTGCCTCTCCTATCTTACCAAATAGGGTAGAGTTGGAGCATACGATTATAAATGATATAGAATGTGACGTATTGGTACCTGAAGTATGCTCAACTTCTCAAATTTTATTGTATGTTCACGGTGGTTCGTTTGTTGGTGGATCTCCTTCTTCTTGGAGAGGCTTTTGTGCTACAATAGCGCATGCTTCTTGTGCGAAAATAATTATACCAAAATATCGCTTAGCACCACAGCACCCTTATCCTGCTGGCTTTGATGATATAAAGGCTGTTATTAAAAAACTATATTCAGAATCTAAAAATATTATTCTTTTGGCAGACGGATCTGGAGCAAGCATAGCCCTCGGAGTTCTTCTAAAAATAAAAGGGGCTTTTAGAAAAAAAATTAAAGGTATTTTTCTTTTTTCACCTTGGTTAAATGTTTCGGATGATTTAGAAAATCCAACAACCGTAAAACCTCAAAAAGATAAGATTCTCACCCCCCAAGCTTTAAAATGGTGTGCTGAATTGTATACCTATTCAGAAAATTTAAAGAGCCCATTTGTCTCTCCTGTTTTTGCAGAACAAGCAATGTTAGAGTTTTTTCCGCCAGTTTATATCCAAGTTGCAAAAGGAGAATTAATAGAATCAGATATTCTATATTTTCAAGGTCGCCTTCGCAAATTTGGCATTTCTTGTGAGGTAGACCGATGGAAGGGTCTGATGCATATGTTCCAAAGAGCTGATGAGTACTTAGAAGAATCTCATTTAGCTATAGAAAAAGTAGGAAAACTTATTCGCGAAAAAGAGGTTTAATATGGAATTAGTATGTCCTGCCGGAAACATTGAAAAACTACGCTATGCTTACGAATACGGAGCAGATGCAGCCTACATAGGCTTAAAAAATTTTTCTCTTAGAGTAAAAGCTGACAACTTTCACGATGAAGAATATTTGAAGATACAACACTTAAAAGAACAATTCCCCAATAAAAAACTTTTTTGTGCCATGAACATAACCTTCCACAACAAGGATTTGGATGCCTTTTTAAATGAAGTAGACTATTTTAAACAGTATCCTTTTGATGCATTTATAATTCAAGATATTGGAATGGTTTCTTTGGTTCAAAAGCACTTTCCTAATGCAAACTTACATTTGAGCACTCAAGCAAACTGTATAAACAGAGAAGCCGTAAAGATGTATAAATCTTTAGGTTTTAATAGGGTAGTAGTAGGAAGAGAAGCTTCTTTAGAAGAAATTCGAGAAATTAAAGATGCTGTTCCCGAAATGGAAATTGAAGCTTTTGGACACGGAGCTATGTGCATCGCATACTCAGGGCGATGTTTGATGAGTGCATATATGAATGGTCGCAGTGCAAACGCAGGTGCGTGCTCCCACTCTTGCCGATGGGACTTTGATATTAAAACAGCGAAAGAATTAGCACAAAGCGGAGATTTAATTTTAGAAGAAAAAAAACGCCCTGGGGAATATTTTCCTGTTTTTGAAGGTGAAAATTTTACAGCTGTACTATCTTCAAAAGATCTTTGTATGATTGACTATTTAACTGAGTTTAAAAATGCAGGCGTCGACTCTTTAAAAGTTGAAGGCAGAATGAAAAGTCTTTACTATGTTGCTTTAACCGCACGGGCTTACAGAAAAGCCATAGACGCAAAGGAGGGCCTCCTTTCAGAAGAAGATGCTAAGCCATATGTTGCAGAACTTTTTAATTTGCAACACAGAGCCTTTGGAACTGGCTTTTACTTTGGGACAGAGGATGCAAACGAAACCACAACAGGAGAATCCTCTGGGGCGTATGAGATGTCGGGAACGATAGACAAACATCTTTCAAAAGAAGAAGAAGATGCTATTTTACAAAAAGGACAAAACACCGTAAAAGCCTTTGAAGAGGAGCTTGCTAGTCTTCACCCAGATGCAAAAAAGGCTAAACTAAAAGATTATGAAGACCACCCAGAAAAAGTCCCTTACGCACCCACCGCAAAAGAGGGTTGGCGATTTTATCCATTTAAAGCTATGAATAAAATAGAAGAATGTTTTCCTTTTGAGTTTATTGGACCAAACAAGGTAAGTCTTCCAATGAAAAAAGAAAAATATTGTTTTGTTAACCCTACTGACGGCACCACGATGCAGTGGGTGAGCTATGGTCATGATTGCCTTTTATATACAAGTGAAAAACTTGAGGAAAACTGGATTATGAGAATGAAAACAGATAAGGTGCGAACCGCAGCACGATAAAAAAAGGAAATAAATATGAATACAGCAATTTTATGGGATATTGAGAACGTTACGCCTCCACTTGGGATGCATTATGTACAAATGATAAAAGATTCTATTTCTGAAGAAGGGCATATTAACTATGCTATGGCTTTTGGAAATTGGAATGCAAAACATATAAGCGAAATATCAAAAGAACTTGCAGACAACAGCTTTGAGCTACTTCACATTCCACCAACGGGAAAAGACTCTTCCGATATGGCGATGGTTGCAAGAGGTGTTGAGATTATTTTTCAATATCCACACATAGAAAAATATGTTCTTATTACAGGAGATGCTGATTTTAGGCCTCTTTTACAAAGCCTTAGAAAGTATGGCAAAAAAACGCTCGTTATTTGTGACGTTACACGAAACGCTTCTGAAGACCTTCTTAAAATGGCAGATGATTTTAAGGATTATAGAGATATTATTGATGCAACTGATTCTGCCGACGATAACGAAGAAGATATCTTGCACGGAAAAAAACTTTCAAAAGAACAATCCTTTGTGCTTTTAGAAGAGGCCGTAACAGGAATGATTCAAGAAGGAAAAGAGCCTTTCTTGGGTGCAGTAAAAATCAGAATGAAGCTTTTAAACTCCTTTTTTGATGAAAGACAACTTGGTTACAGAACGTGGAAAGCCTTTATCAATGCCGCTATAAAAGTTACAGCTATAAAGTTTTCTGAAGAAGAGCATAACAAGTTACAATTAAAAGCACAGACAAACAAAAGCTTGCCTAAAGAATTTACAGAATTATTATCTATACTAAAAACAGACGAATGGAAGTCCTTTGCCGACGCAGCAAAAAACATTGACTATAAAAAATATGGATATGCTCGCTTTAAGAAGTTAGCGCATGATGCAGAAAAAAGAGGCCTTGTACAGTTAAAAAACAAAGGCCTCATTTGGCACCTAAAAAAAATATAAGGATATTTAGATGATTACTTTTTCCTGGAATAATATAGAAGGTGCGATCTTTGACCTTGATGGAACCCTTTTAGACTCAATGCAACAGTGGCAAAACATGGGTAGGACATACATAACGCTAAAAAATCTTGAACCGGAAGAAAAACTTAACGAGAAGTTATACCCATTAACAATCATTCAGGCTGCTGAATATTTACGAGAGACTTACGGCTTAAATCTTACAAAAGAAGAAGTTGTAAAAGAATGCAATGGAGTTATGGAACAACAATACAATACTACAATTTCTCTAAAACCTTTTGTTAAAAATTTTTTAGATATTTTAAAAGAAAAAAATATTCCTATGTATGTTGCAACAGCAACAGATAGGCATTTGGTAGAAATTGCTTTAGAAGGCCATGGTATTGCAGATTATTTTAAAGGCATTATAACCTCAACAGAAGCGGGTAGTGCTAAGGCTGAATCACCTGCTATTTTTGATATGGCTTTGCAAGCCCTGGGAACAACAGTTGAAAAAACCGTTGTTTTTGAAGATTCATATTTTGCCATGAAAACGGCAAAAGAGGCTGGATACCCTGTTGCAGCCCTTTATGACCTAGCAGCACAAAGAGACTTAGAAGAAATAAAAAAAATCTCCGATTGGTATTCTGAAACCTTTGAAGAGTATGTAAAAGCTTTATCGTAATTTCGCTTAAAACAAACCCGAGATGTTGCCTTCGTCGTCTACGTCAATAGAACAAGCCGCAGGTACCCTTGGCAAGCCAGGCATGGTCATAATGTCACCTGCTAAAACGACCACAAAGCCCGCCCCTGAATACAATTGCACATCGCGAACAGGGAACACATAGTCCTTGGGCGCGCCCAAAAGTGCTTTATCGTGGCTTATTGAATTCTGTGTTTTTGCAACACAAATTGGAAGGTTTTCATATCCTGCTTCAGTGTATTCTTTTAGTTTTCTCAGTGCAAGAGGTGAAAACTCAACGCTTTTTGCCCTGTAAATGTTTGTTGCAAGTTTTTCAATTTTTGCTATAAAAGACTCTGAGAGCTCATATATGGGCTTAAAATGGCTCTTTTTGGCCTCAATTGTACTCACAACAGTCTTTGCTAATAAAGAGGTTCCTTCGCCGCCTTTTTCCCAACCTTCACTTAATACGCATTCTACCCCTTGGTTTTTGCAAAGTTCTGTAACAGCTTTAATTTCCAATTCTGTGTCTAATATAAATTTATTTAAAGCAATAATTGCAGGAACTCCAAACTTAGAAATATTTTCTATATGCGTCTGTAAGTTTTCAAAACCTTTTTTTACGGCTTCAATGTTTTCTTTTGATAAGTCGTCTTTTTTTACACCACCATGCATTTTAAGAGCTCTAATTGTTGCAACAATAACAACAGTACTTGGCTCAAGGCCTGCACTTCGGCACTTAATGTCCATAAATTTTTCGGCCCCTAAATCGGCGGCAAAACCTGCTTCAGTTACCACATAATCACCTAGTGCAAGTGCACTAAGAGTTGCATTGACGCTATTACAACCATGAGCAATATTAGCAAAAGGGCCTCCGTGCACAAAGGCAGGTGTTTCTTCCAATGTTTGTACTAAGTTAGGCTTTATAACATCCTTTAAGAGAGCCACAATAGCACCTGAAACTCCAAGCGCCCCAAGCGTTACAAATTGCTTTGCATAGTTTTTTGCAATAACAATAGCATTTATTTTCTCTTTTAATTCTTTTATTGTTTTTGAAAGGCATACAATAGCCATAATCTCACTTGCTACTGCAATAGAAAAATGGTCTTCTCTTGTTACACCGTCTCCTCTTTCTCCAAGCCCCACAATCACATTTCGCAAAACCCTGTCATTTAAATCAACACATCTTTTCCATGTTACTGTTTTTGGATCAATGCCAAGCTCATTTCCTTGTTGTAGATGATTGTCAATTAAGGCTGCTATAAGATTATTTGCAATTGAAATGGCGTGTATATCGCCTGTAAAATGAAGGTTTATATCCTCCATGGGAACTATTTGAGAATAACCACCTCCACAGGCACCACCTTTTACCCCAAAACATGGTCCTAAAGAAGGCTCTCTAAGTGCTATTATGGATTTTTTTCCTATTTTCCGAAGGCCGTCGCCTAAGCCAACTGTTACAGTAGATTTTCCTTCTCCCGCAGGAGTAGGCGTTACCGCTGTAACTAGAATGAGTTTTCCCCTTTTTTCTAAAGGAGTAGCTTGCAGTTCTTGTAACTTTTTTAGTGATATCTTTGCCTTATAGCTTCCATAAGATTCAATATCTTCTTCTGTCAGTGACAATTCTTTTGCAACAGCTGCAATTGGCTTCATTTTATTTTTTTGAGCAATTTCAATGTCCGTCAGTGTGTTCATGTTTTTTTTCCTCAAATACATGTTCAATTATTGCTTTAGCAACTGTTTCCCCGTCCATAGCAGAAGAAACAATGCCTCCTGAGTAGCCGGCACCTTCTCCAGCAGGGAAGACTCCTTTTAATACAGGATTTTCGCACGTTTGAGAGTGACGTAATATTCGTAAGGGGGTAGAGGTTCTTGTTTCAGGTGCAATTAAGACCGCTTCTTCACAAACAAAACCTTTTACCTTTTTATCAAATTCATGAAAGGCTTCTTGTAGCCGAAGTGAAATATGCTCAGGTAACCATAAATCCAATCTCGAAGAAACAATACCAGGTGCATAAGATGTTTCTGGAAGTGTTTTTGAAAGGCGCCCCTCTAAAAAGTCTTTAAGTCGTTGTGCAGGAGCTGCTTGAGGATTTTTTGCCTTTGCACTTTTAGCTTGCTTAAAAGCCTCTTCTTCTATGCTGTTTCTAAAGTTTAGCCCGGCGAGAACATCGTTTCCAAACTCAGAAGGAATGTCTTCAGGTCTCGTTTCAACAACAAAGGCCGCGTTCGACCACACAGAATTTCTTTTTGATGCCGACATTCCATTTACCACAAGATGGTTTGAAGCACTTGAAGAAGGCACTACAAAACCACCTGGGCACATACAAAAGGAGTATACCCCGCGCCCTGCAATTTGTGCCGTAAGTTTGTACTCCGCAGAGGGAAGGTTTTCGGTATCATGAGATTGTCCGTATTGAATGTGGTCAATGAGCTCTCGTGGATGCTCCAAACGCGCTCCAATAGCAAAAGTTTTTGCTTCCAGCGCTTGCTGTAAAATATACAACCTGTTATCACTTGTGACACTCGCATGTGCCAAAGCTGCCTTTGCAACAAGTTTATATATATCATCTGCTGAATGCCCTGTAGCAAGCAAGACAGAGTTTGTTTTTATTTTTTCTTTTTTCTTTGTTTGGGTGTTTTCTATTTGGATTCCGGTTATGTGATGTGTTTCATCAAGGTCAAAGTCTATGCATTTCGTGTTAAAGAGAACTTCTCCTCCAAAAGAACGAATTGTTGCTGTAACAGCACTTATTATTTCCGGTAAATTATCTGTTCCTATGTGTGGGTGAGCGTCTGATAAAATTGATTTATCGGCTCCATGGTGGTGAAGGATTGAAAGGATGTGGGAGATATCTCCTCTTTTATTTGAACGAGAGTAAAGCTTTCCATCTGAAAACGTTCCCGCTCCTCCTTCACCAAAGCAGTAGTTTGAGTTTTCTTCTACCACTCCAGACCTGCTTATCTCTGCAATATCTCTTTTCCGCTGCGAAGTTTCAGATCCTCGCTCTATTACTATTGGTTGTATACCTTTTTCTAAAAACGTCAAAGCTGCAAAAAGCCCTGCAGGTCCTGCACCAACAATAACAACTTGTTTAGAAGTATCGGCCTTTTTCCATTCAGGCGTAAAGCTATCGGAAGGGGTTTCTCCAACATACACAGCATATCTAATATGGACTTTTACATCTTTTCTTCTTGCATCAATTGATTTTTTTTTACACACTATGGCCGAAACTTCTGAGCTACCTACATAGGTACCACTATCGCTCAGCATACGTAAAACTCTTTTTTTAACTAATTCTTTATCTTCCTCTTGTCCAGGGAAAAGAGTAAGCATTACTTCATAAATCATATAATAGATTATATAGCATTATGAAAAAAATTTCAAGAAAAATGCATTTTTTGTTTTGTTTAATTAATTATTGAGGTAAATCTTTTTTTGTAGCAGATATTTTAAAATACCGTTATGTTGTTCTAACAGCGGCTCTTGTATCCACAATACGCCTCATATCAACAATATTTGCAACTATCATATATGTATCATACACTTCAAGTTTTCGCTTTTCAACAAATTTATTTACTTCATCACGTGCAACATCAAAAGGAAGACCAGCCCAGTGTGCTAGGTCTTGAATAGTTAAATGAAATTGCCTAGATCTATCCGCGCCTTGTGGGTTTCTGTTCATCTCATCAAACATTAGGAAAACATCTGCAATACGTGCCTGAAGATCTTCAATAACAAGAATTTTGAAACGTCGTTTTTGGTCATAAATACGCTTGCAAAACAGTTTTAACAGAATAAGCGCTATTTGTGGGTTTCCCATTATTAAAACTTCAAAGTTTTCTTTGTTAAACTCAAGAACTTCTACCCTGTTCAATGCAACAGCAGTTGCAGAACGAGGTGTATTCTCTAAAATTGCCATTTCACCAAAAAACTCAGAAGGCTTTAATATGTCAATGTTTTTCTTCGAACCTTTTACGCATTTTACTAGCTGAACTTGTCCTGATTGAATTAAATAAAAACTGTCTCCCGGCTCATATTCTGAAATAATAACCGCTTCTGGCTCAAAGGTTTTTGCAAACCTAGAAAAGGTTGGTAAGGAAAACTGTTTAAGAGCAGAAGAACTTCCTGTAAGCTCATCCTCAGAATCTCCGATATGAGTATTCTTTTTTGATCGTCCACCTTGTAAATCTAAGCGTCTTTTAGAAGAAGCATATAATTTTGCTACCTCTTCTTTTCGCGATGTATTTGGAAAACGTGAAAGAAGCTTTGTACAAACATCACAACAAGCCTTATATTGCTCATCATCAAAAAAACTTTGTGCTACAGACAACATTCCACTTACTTGATCTATATCAAGCTCACTTTTTAAAATAGATTCTGTTTTTTTATGTATTGCTCGCAACTGATTTGAAAAAACCTTTAACATTTTCATAATAACTTGCCTGTTACCACTAAACATTTTTTCGAATTCCTGAACTGTTAAAGCAATTGCACTGGCTTCTGTTACTACTGTTGCTGTTTCTTCACGAGGAAAATGCCCTAAAGATGACTTTACACCAAAAAATTCGCCTTCGCGAATGTGTTCTGTTGAGGGAATATTTGTTTCAATATCGGTACTGGTTAAAAGGACCATTCCTTTTTGGAGAATGAAAATCCTTTCATCCATATCTCCTGCGAAATAAATAATAGAACCTTTTGTGTACTGCATTGCCTTTGGCATTTTTTACCTCTATGTTTATTATATCACATAATTTACTTTTTTGCATTATATCATAAAAATAAAATTTATGATATAGTTTTTTTATGATTGACTTACACTTACATTCAAGTGCTTCCGATGGCTCTCTATCACCTAGTGCACTTATTGAATATGGCTCCTCAAAAGGATTACGTGTTATGGCCCTTACAGACCATGATACAATTACAGGCCTTACAGAAGCACAAGCCTCTGCAGAACAGCACAACATTATTTTCGTTCCGGGTGTAGAATTAAACATTCAATGGCCAACCGGAGAATTTCATTTGTTGGGGCTCGGTATAAAATTTCCGAGTAAATCCCTACTAGATATTATCGCATTTTTACGCAAAGCTCGCAATACACGAAATGACAAAATAGTAAAAAAAATGCAAACTTATGGTATAAATACTTCGGTAAATGAGCTAAAAAACATGTTTTCTACAGACTCTTTAGGGCGCCCCCACATCGCCGACTTTTTAGTTTCACAGAAAATAGTAAAAAATAGGCAGCAAGCTTTTGATAAATTTCTTGCCCGAAACCTTCCCTTTTATGAAGAAAAAGTAGGGGCAAATTTGGATGAGGCAATCATTGCAATAAAAGAAAGTGGCGGTTCTCCTGTTATAGCACATCCTTTGTCGCTATATCTTTCTTGGGGAAAAATACAAGCACCTTTACAAGATTTTTTTGATCGAGGGGTTGAAGGTCTTGAGGCCTGGCACCCTGGAGTTCGCGTGGTAGAAGCAAAAAGGCTTGAAGAAATGGGAAAAAAAATAGGCTACTATATCACGGCAGGAAGTGATTTTCATGGAGAACACGTGAGAGCAGATAGGAAAATTGGTAGAACTAGCGGAGGTCTTCCCATAGAAGAAAGGTTTTGGATTGAAGAATTACAGCCTTTTTTAGAGAAAAAATCATAAAAAAAGCTAGTTTTTAGTAAAATCTGTACATTTTTTTGCAATAAAAAACTAATAATATATTAGAGATTTTTTATTGGAGCAAAAAATGAAAGTTATCAGTTTTTCACCTTTTGGTTATGAAGGTGCCTTGGTTTCCATTGAGGTAGATTTGCGCCGAGGGATTCCTTTAGTTGAAGTAGTGGGGCTTGCCGATAATGCGGTCAAAGAAGCTCGCGAGCGAATGAGAGCTGCCATTAGAAACTCAGGATTTGAGTTCCCCCTAGAAAGAGTTCTTATTAGCCTATCTCCTGCAGATGTAAAAAAAGAAGGGGCTGGGTTTGACTTAGCAATTGCATTAGCTGTTCTACAAGAAAAGTTAAAATCAGAGTTAGACGAAAGTCTTTCTAATACATCCTTTCATGAAAACATTCAAATATTAGTTATGGGAGAACTAGAACTTTCGGGTAGGGTTAGAGCGGTAAGGGGAGTTCATGCAGCCCTCTCAACCTCATCAGAAAAAGGCATAAAGTTTTGCATTATTCCTGAAGAAAATGCCCCTGAAGCTGCTGGTCTAAACAATATTCGAATATTTACTGTAAAAAATTTACAAGACGCGTATAACCTTTTATTAAAGCTTCACTCAAAAAATTTTTATGAAAAAATTCTCACAAAAGAAAACACGGCTAAAGTAGGTACTGCGTCTACACAGAATATTACGTTTGGGCATACTGAAGATGGCTTTGATTACAACATGGTAAAGGGACAATCATTTTTGCTTCGCGCATTACAAGTTGCAGCTGCAGGATTACACAATATAATTGTTTATGGGCCTCCTGGTTGTGGAAAAACCCTTGCTTTGCAACATTTTTGTTCTCTTTTACCGCAACTTACAGAACAAGACGCCCTTCCTGTGACAAGAATATACAGTTTAGCAGGAAAGCTAAGGCCCGGAGAAAGTCTTATGATAGATCCTCCTTTTAGAATGCCCCATCAAAGTTCAAGCCTTGAAGGGATGATTGGTGGAGGCCCTTATTGCAGACCGGGTGAAATTTCCTTGGCCCATAACGGCGTTTTGTTTTTAGATGAGGCCTCTGAGTTTAAGACCTCTGTTTTGCAAACCTTACGAGTCCCTCTTGAAGATGGAAAAGTAACCTTAAGTAGAGCAGGGAGAAGCACAGAGTTCCCCGCACGATTCCAACTTTTAGTGGCATCAAATCCGTGTCCTTGCGGAAACTTTGGTTCACAAGATAAAATTTGTCTTTGTAGCACGCGAGCAGTTGAGCAATATTGGAGGCGTTTTTCTGCGCCTCTTCTTGACAGAATAGATATTCGCGTTTCTCTTGGGAGGGCAAATTTGGACTGCCGTCATGAAAATGAACAAACTGTATCAACTAGAGATCTTCAAAAAGAAATAAAAGCAGCAACCTTAATTCAGCGAAAAAGGCAGGGTAAAGCAAATAGCTACCTAACCCCCACAGAATTAAAAGAATCCTGTTCCTTAGATGAAAAAACTGAACAGTTTTTAAACACTGAATCCCTGCGTTATGGGTTTTCTGCCCGTGGGTTACATACTTGCATCAAGATTGCCAGAACAATTGCAGATATGTCTGAAAGTAAAAACGTTCAGATGTCACATATGCAAGAAGCCGTGTCTCTCCATAAAGAGGAAGGTGTTATGTTTTAAGTTACTTCTGTGAAATTTGCGCCTATTTTATTCATAGTGTCAAAGAATCCAGGGAAAGAAACTTCGTGGCATTCAAAGTCATTAATTGTAACTTCTTCGCCTTCAGGTAAGCCCAAAGCCAAACAAGAAGCAGACATTGCAACACGATGGTCATGAAAACTCTCAACTTCACCGCCATGAAGAACAAAACATTCATTTTTCGTACCATCTTTTTTCAAAGGTGAATGTCCCCGAATTATTAAAAAGTCTTCTCCTTCTTCTACTTCTGCGCCTAGCTTTGACAACTCACTAGTCATTACTGTTATTCTATCAGTTTCTTTTTTTCTGCAAACACCAATATCTTCTAAAATAATTGTGCCCTCAATAAAACAGGCAATGGCTGCAAGGGCGCATACTGCATCTGGATATCCAGAACAGTTAATGCGTAATTCATTATTTTCTGCTGCAACTGCAAGTCTGCCGTTATTCCAACCCTTCTCTTCATTCATAATTGTTGAGTGCCTTCCACCTCGAACTAATAATGTTTTTTCATCATGGCTTAGAACAATGTCTGCTCCAACAGATTGTAGCACTTCAACAATTGCATCATCCCCTTGTGTTCCCGAAGTGTCTATTTTTTCAATAGTAATAGAACTTCCCGAAACAAGAGCTGCAATGAGAGGAAAAGCAACAGCTTCCCAGTCTGATGGAACGGCAACGTTAAAGCCTCTTATTTTGTGTGGTCCTGATACCGAAATATTTTTATATTCTGGACTTATTGAAACAGGAATACCAGCTCCTTCAAGCCAGTGTTTAGTCATTTTTAAATACGGTGTTTCTTTTGGGTCAGTGAGTTCAATGTTTGTAGTCCCATTGATCATTGTTGCGGCCATCATCATTCCACTGATATACTGTGATAAACGCCCATCAGTTTTTATATTACTTGCTTTTATTGGCCCTTTTATTAAAATTGGAGGTGAATCTTCTTCTGGGCGACTAATGTGTACGGTAGCGCCTGCTTGTTCTAATAGATTTGCTAAATGCTTAACAGGTCGAGTTCTTATAGATTTATCACCGGTAAAAATGCTCCAGCCTTCAAAGGTTGCAGCTATGGGACTTAAAAAGTATAAAACAGATCCTGAATTTCCAACATCTACTACGTTGTCGGGAAGGTGGGAGCCTTCTCCTGCTCCGCTTACTTTCCATATGTGCGGATTAGAAAAATCAGCCTTTGCTCCAAGGGTTTCAATAGCCTTTGCACATGAAATACAATCTTCTCCCGTTAATGGATTTTCTATTTCAGAGTTTCCATGAGCTATTGCTGCTAAAATGAGTGCCCTAATCGTATGACTTTTTGAGCCCGGTACATTTGTTGTCCCGCTTAAAGTTGAGTGTTTTGCGCGTATTTTCATATGTCAATAATAGCATAGAATAAAAAAGCTTGCATCTCTTTTTATGCAAAAATACAGAAAATTTTATTAAAAAAGTGGTTGTCTGAACCGCCTTACATTCCGGGCCTGTCCAATGAGCAGTGTTATGGTTTTTGAGTCTTCCAAGCCAACTACAATGCTTGCGTCCCCTTCTTTTTTTTCTATTTTTAAAGGCCTACCTACATAACTACCGTTTGGGTTTGTAATTTCAATCATATTTGAAGAGGCTATTGCTTGTTCGATAACTTGTATTTTTCCCATAAAATCAATCCCACCAGCTTCTGTTTTTTCAGTACGCACAGTTTCTCCAACTAGTTGCTTTGATGTAAGTATTAATTTTCTATCTATTCTTTCCAAAAGACCTTCTTTTTGCTCTACACTTATGTCCAAATTTTCAAGGTCTTTTTTCATTTTTTGTAGGTGCTCTGTACTTATATCATCGTGTGTTTTCTCTTCGCTTGTGTAAATGAACTTTATTCCGCACTTTTGTGGTAGAGTAGAAAATGATACGAGTGTTGTTTCTTTTAAATCATTTTTTGGAAGCCCAATAAAATCAAGCGTGCTTTTTTCGATTGCTTCAAGAATTTCTTCTCTGGTTTCAAAATCAAATAAATAAACTCCTGGAGCGAGCGTTTTTTTTATTCTGGGACTTAAAATAGAACTATTTTCTATTTGAATAATTTTCTCTTGTGCTACTTGGAGCACGTACCCATGATAAAGCGAGGCTGAATTATATGTTTCATACCATTCATTAATTGAAAAGGTAAGATTTTGGGCTAAGGGCTTTCCTGTTGCTTTTTCGAGTTTGTTTAAAAGGCTTTTTGAACCTTCCCCTTTGTCAAAACCTCTCATGCAAGAGGCTCTAGTTATTTCAAAACAACAAACAGTGTCATAGCTTGTAAGGTTCATACAGCAAACTAGGCTTAACATTGTTTCTAATGAAACTTTTGTTAAAAATGTTACCGAAAAACCTGCCGTGATAGTAATAAAAGGCTTTGCTTCCTCATTTGTTTCTGGTATGTTATATATTTCTTCTTGTTGTATATTATTCGCACATAGTATATCTTGTTCTTCTCTATCTTTTCCAATTATCTTTAAAAGTCCAAAATATACCATCTTATCTATAAGTGCTTGTTCTGAAAAAGTATCTTCTTCTGTAGAAATGCCTTGTGCTTTTTTTAAGACATTTGCAAAAAAACTTTCCTTTTTCTCTTCTTTTTGCCCGGTTTTTAGCAAAAAACTTAACCTATAAAGGGTGTCTTTTATAAACCCTTCTTGAGGAACATTATCAATTAATGCTTTTAAAAACTGGGCGTATTTTAAAAGTGTTTCTCTGGGAAATCGACGGAAAGAAGCAATACAAATATATATTCGTTGCATCTCATAGTCTAAAGCACAAAAAGATTTCCACTTGTTTTCACTTATACACAAATTTGGGCCATCATGAAAAAATAAACCAAGGTGAACAAGGGAAGTATTTAGTGATTGTAAAAAATCTGTATCAATACCATAAAAAGATGTTTCTAGTATTGCAAGTGTTTTTTTCTTAAAAGAACCATCTGCTCTGCAAGCATCAGGGTTTTGTGAAACAAAAGCATACCATGCACCAAACAATGATGTGGTTAATTCTATTTTTATGTCTTCTTCGTTTATCTCTTTTTCTTTTTTTGCAAATGGCAGTAAAGTGGAAATACTTAAAAGACTTTCTATTTGTGTTTGCAATAGAGGGTTTATGGCAAGATATTCTTTTTTACTACGTTCATCAAAATATCGATACAAGAGGAGCCTTTCCTCTAAATTATCAATATAATCATATAAATAAAAAGCCGTAAACTCACCGTTAAAAAATGATAGCAAAGTATCATTTGTTACATTTTGAAGAAAGTAAACTGCACTTAAAAAAAGTATGTCTCTATTTGATAATAGGTTTATTATTGTTTGTTTGTGTTCTTCTTTGTATAAAAAGGAAACAAGATCCGAAACAAGACGCTCTTTATTATAGGGTGTTTTGATGAGCCCAACATATAAGCGAACTATATTTAAGAACTTATTTTCATTGAGACGAAACAGAGATTCTTTCCATGTTGCAAGTGCCTGTAAGCTTTCTGAGCCCATTACTTTGCCTCCTTGCTTTCAGAACATATATCACCTTCGTCTGTATCAGGTATTTCATCGATTGTATTTACCATCCGATATGAATAGCCCTGTTCAGCCAAAAATTTTTGCCTGTTAGCCCCAAAGACATCTTCTTCTGTGTTTCGAGTTATGATTGTAATAAAGCGGGCTATCCTTTTTTTTGGACGCAAAATTCTACCAAGTCTTTGCGCTTCTTCTTGGCGGCTACCAAAGGTTCCAGAAATTTGTATAGCCATAGATGCATCAGGAAGATCTATAGCAAAGTTGGCAACCTTTGAAACTACAAGAACCCGAATCTCGCCTTTTCTAAAAGAGTCATAAATTTCATCACGTTTTGTATTTGGTGTTTTACCAGTAATTATTGGGATGTTTAACAGCTCTGCTATTTGATTTAATTGGTCAAGATATTGCCCAATAACAAGGATTTTATCGTCAACAAATCGTTCAATAAGAGAAATAACCGCAGGTACTTTTGCTGGGTTTTCAGATGCAATTCGATGCTTTTGTCGTAAAGAAGCTGTTGCATAATCTATTTGCTTTTCCTCAGCAACATCTAAGCGTAATTCAATGCATTCTGATTGCGCTATCCAGCCTGCTTTCTCAAGCTCTTTCCATGGAACATCATAGCGCTTTGGCCCAACAAGGCTAAATACATGCTTTTCAAATCCATCTTCACGTACCAAGGTTGCAGTTAACCCAACCCTTCTAATGGCCTGAATTTCTGCTGTTATTCTAAAAACAGGAGCAGGCAAAAGATGGACTTCATCATAAATTATTAAGCCCCAATTTCTCTCATTAAATACATGAAAATGGGGAAATGGACCTTCTTTTTCTGGTCTCCATGTTAATATTTGATATGTTGCAATTGTTACAGGTTTAATAATTTTACGCTCGCCTGTATATTCACCTATGTCCTCTTCTTTTAAGTCTGTTTTATCTAGAAGTTCTGATTTCCATTGATGTACAGCAGAGATATTTGTGGTTACAATTAAAGTATTCATCTGTAACCTTGCCATTATGGCCATTCCCACTACGGTTTTTCCTGCCCCGCATGGTAACACTATTGTACCATACCCAGTTCCCGCGCCACCATCACCCAAAAAGGCATTTACTGCATTGTTTTGATACGTTCTTATTTGTAAGGCTCTGTTTTTTGTTGTTTTTTCTTTCAAGCTTACTAGAAGTTTTTCTCCGTCTTTAAGAGGAACTTCATCTTTAACCGGCCAAAGCTGTGTAATTAGCTCTTGTTTTATGATACCCCTATTTGTTAAGAGAAGTCTGAAGCCAAAAGAGGCGCCTGTAATGTGTAGGTCATTCAGAGGGCTTAGATATTTTAATAATTTTTTATTGGCGCATATTTCTTTAAATACTAGGATATCTTCACAAACCAACAAAAGTGTTTTTTCTTTTATTTCAGTTGTCTCTTTTTCCTCGTCGCCATCTCTATTTTCGTCTGGGATAAGCCTGAGTTTTCCAAAACGAGAAGCTGTTTCTTGAATCCAAACAATTACATTTTGTGGAACATCAAAACGAGAATATTTTTTTAACACCTCTGTAACATCCTTTGGTGTAAAACCTGCACTTGCTGCATTCCACAACGAAAGAGGGGAGAGGTTATATGTATGTAAGTGTTCTGGTGAGCTTTTTAATTCTGCAAAGGGTATAAGGGCATCTCTACACTCTTCTGAAAGAGGGGAGTGCACATCTAATAATAGAGTTTTATCACTTTGTACTATAAGAGGATTTGTTTGCTCCATGAGACCCTTTTTTAATCTGTTAAACTAAATTCTTCAAGCTTACCCATAGTTTTAACTTTATCTATAATATCAAAAATATCTATGGCAGGGGGAACTCGAACAAAAAAAGTAAGTATAATATATTTTTTTCCAAACTCCCGAGTAATATCTGTATTTACTACAGTTAAACCAATTGAAATAAGAAGGCTTGTTAAACCATCTACATCAATTCGATTATTTTGAAATGCTAGTATCAGTTTTTTTGAGCGCCCAGAAGGAAAAAATCGTTCTTCTATTTTTTCTACAATTATTATAGCGGAAACAAGGAGAAACACTGTAATTAAGGCAGGGACTACAAATCCTGCTCCTACAGCTAAACCAACTGCTGCAGAACTCCAAATTACGGCAGAAGAGGTTAACCCTTTTATATTTAATCCTTGTAACACAATGGTTCCGGCTCCTAAAAAACCTATGCCTGAAACAACCTGTGCCGCTATACGAGTAGGATCTCCGCTACTACCTGGAAGCTGTGTTCCTGCATAAATTGAAAGAAGCATTAAAAGAGCTGAAGAAACAGTTATAATAGTAATGGTTCGAATACCGATAAATTGATTTCTTTTTTGTCGTTCGGCTCCCATTGCTACACCACAAACAAAGCTTAAAAGGATTCGTGCCAAAGAAGAGAGCCAAGTTAATTCCGAGTTGAAAAGCATTGTGTATACATCTAAAAAAGTCATTTCCCCTCCTTGTAAATACGCATGGTTTTATCTTAGCGTTTAAATGGCCAACCTGAAGAAGCTTTTGAGCCAACTTGATGCCACCTCGATGCAATTTTTGCATCTACAATTGGCTTTGAAGAAGCTGCTTCAACAAAGTTAAACAGCCATGGGCAAAGGTTTGTACCTTCATCAAGGGAGCTTTCACATTCTACTAATTGAATGCCCACAGATGCAGCTGCATACTTTGTGGCTATACTTTCGGCAAAAGAGCGAAAGGCGGTAGCTGCGGCAGCAACAAAAGGCCCTGCCGGTATAATATCTGTTCTTTTTTGTTGCTTTATGGCATCAATAAGAGATGGGTGAGTTTTTAAAACAAAACAAATGGAGCCTTTTCCCTTCTTTGAAAATCTTTCCAGTAATTCCAGAGTTAAATACATATAACCAGCAAACAAGGTATCTGTAGCCCTTGAAATAACTTCTAAACTCATTTTATCAAAGTCTTCCACATACAAGGCGGTATCAAAAATTAAAAAGGCGGTATCTATATCTCCTACTGTTGTTTCTGTTTCAAGTATTAGAGCGCGGGAAGAAAGAGGCGAAGACCTATTCCAAACAAAACTGGGGTAGGGCGTGGCTGTTTTTTCTTTATTATCTAAAAGGGTTACCATAACATTATTATCATTGCTTACGGCATAATTAGCAAAGCCTTCACAAAAGGGATATTCCTTTCCGGCAATTAAATATGTCTTTTCCATACTAAAGAGTATATCACGCTATGAAAATTTTCTCAAGTGCTTGTTTTTCTTTTGTTATATAAATGTTCTACTTGATTTTTCTGCGCTCATCTTTCCACGTTGTGCAATAAAGAAAGAGCAGAACATACTTACTGCAACGTCGATTACTGTAGCAAAGGTACAAATAATAAATGCAACTGGGCGAAGCAATAAATATCCAGCTTCAAACCCTCTTCCATAAATTGAGCATAACACAGTTAGGGCAATAAACGGCCCGCCTACAGGAATCCCCCCTAAAAAAAAGGAAGAAGCAACACTTAATGAAGTAATCCATAAAACATCAAAAAATGATATTTCCAAACTAGAATACGATCGTAAAACAGCAATAAAAGAAACGGCAACAACAAGGGCTGACCCACTTCGTATAAAAGCAGAAAACATAGGGATAGTTACAGCACCTATTTTTCTTTGTACCCCTAGACTGTCTTTTGCATGCCTAAGAGTTGATGTTAATGATAAGTTAGCATCTCCTGAAAAGAGTGCTAAGATAATTGGACTTAAACATGCATAGAGAACCTTGTAGGGCCTTGCTCTATTTGAAAAAAGCTTAAGCAAAAGAGGTAATAGTACGAGAAGAACAATGAGTGTGTCTACAGCAAGTAAAATAATTAACCCTGTATATGCGCCTGTCTCTAAAACGTCAAAAAGTGAAATAAACCATGTGCACGATATTGCAACAACACCTATTGATAAAAAATCTATAAAAAAACTTATTATTGAGTATGATATTCTAGAAAGAGAATCAAAAAGTGCATATGCTGGTTTTGCCCGTAATATATCTGATGAAAAACTTGCCCCTAAAAGTCCAGCAAGCACAAAAAGTGGAATTAAAAATGTTCCGTCAAAAAGACTTCCGAAACCATTATAGGGAAAAAGCATGAGTATATGGTCTTGAACGCCATATGTTATCGCTTGCGTAGCCGTTTCTCCAGATATAGGAATACGCGGAAGGTTTATAACAAGAGCTGAAAGAACCCCAAGAACAACAACTGCGACCGTAACACCTAAGCCAACAAAAAAAGAAAATGCTCCTGTTTTTATTAGGGCCCCTTTTGTTC
>CAYJMR010000006.1:0-27650 GCA_964371375.1 uncultured Treponemataceae bacterium | reverse complement strand
TTGGCTCCGCCTTCGAAGGTTCGAATCCTTCTCTCCCCAAAGAGGTATCGGGTAAAACTGGTACCTCTTTTTTTTATTAGAGGACTTTGTGGGAGATACATTTTATTCTAATGGATTGCGCTTCTCTTGTGTTCAGTGTTCTGCATGTTGTAGACATGATCCTGGTTATGTGTACTTATCAAAAATTGATTTGCAAAATTTATGCAACATCACCAATGTAACAAAAAAAGATTTTATTGAAAAATACTGTAGAGTAGTCCCTTATCATGATGGAACTGAAGTACTCAGTTTACAAGAAAAAAAGAACTATGATTGTATTTTTTGGAATAATGGCTGTGGCGTATACTCTGCAAGGCCAATACAATGCTCAACGTATCCTTTTTGGACATTCTTACTTAAAAGTCAAGATAGCTGGAATAAAGAAAGTGAAAGCTGTCCTGGAATAAATAAAGGTAAATTGTTGAATGAAAATGATATTTGTGTTATATTAAATAGGTATAAACAAAATATTCCTATCAGGTTTTTAGACAATGAGTGTGTGGAGGATTTAGAATAATGAAAGTCAATTTTTATGGTGTCAGAGGTTCTATTGCTACTCCTTTGCAAGCACATCAAATACAATCAAAAATATCGGCTGTAGTTTCAAAAATAACACCAAAAGATCTTGAATCTGAAGATGCTAAACAGCGATTTATTGCAAATCTTCCGCCAGACTTATATGGAACTGTAGGTGGTAATTCCGCTTGCGTTGAAGTTGTATTGAATAGTGGACATAAAATTATTCTAGATGCTGGAACAGGTATTCGTGTTTGTGGAAAAAAATATGCCGGTTCAACTGATAATGTTTTTAACCTCCTTATAACCCATTTTCACTGGGATCACCTCCAAGGCTTACCTTTTTTTGAACCAGCCTATAATCCTACGAACACAATAAACGTATATTCAACGTCTGACGATGCAAAAAAGCATTTAATTGAGCAGATGAGTCAACCATATTTTCCTGTTCCTTTCGAAGCCTTTACTAAAAATTTTACTTTTACACAAATAGCAGAGTTCGAACCATTCACAATAGGTGAGACACAAATTATGTGTAAGAAAATGTTCCATCCAGGGTCATCATATACTTTTTCGTTTGTTGAAAATGGTAAGAAATTTATTCATGCAACTGATGTTGAGTTGCAACAAACTGACTTCGAACGAAGTGAACAAAATTTTGCTTTTTTTGGCAATGCAGATGTATTAGTCTTAGACTCACAATATACAGTTGACGATGCCTTACAAAAAGAAAACTGGGGCCATTCCGCTTTTTGCTACGCAATAGACTTTGCGCATCTTTTTAATATTAGAGAATTATATTTGTTTCATCATGAGCCTTCATATGATGATAAAAAACTATATTCAATATTGAAGTCAGCACAATGGTATTCTGATAATGTTTGTAATGGGGAAGTACACGTTCACTTGGCAATTGAGGGACAAGAGATTGTATTATGAGCAATATTCACTATGACTTTACTTTCGAAGAAGTTAAAAAAATAGTTGCATTTTTTAGAAATAAAGATGTACCGGTTGAGCTTGAAAATTTTTATTCAAGTATGCAAAATCATATTTATTCAAATATGACCATAGAAGAAGCGGAGTTTTTTTTACATGAAAAATAAAACACAAAAAATCATTTTATTATTAGGCGCAATAGCAATAATTGTTTTAGTTGCCGTTGGATCTACTTTCCTTTATTTGTTAACTCCAATGAATAAAGATAGCAATGAAATAATCAAATTTAAAGTAAACTCAGGTGCAACACTTGGAAGCGTTGCAGAAGATTTATTTGAGCAAGGCCTTATTAGGTTTCCACAAGCCTTTTATGTATATAGTCGAATAGTAGGCACAAATTTACAAGCGGGTATATTTAATGTTTCAGAGGCAATGTCCGTGCAAGAGTTGTCAGAAATTTTTGAATCAGGTCGCTTTGAATCAATTCGTGTTAGTATCCCGGAAGGAATTACCGTTAGACAAATTGGTCGTATCCTTGAGTCTAAAGAAGTTACAACATTTGACGATTTTATAGAAGCATCAAAAGATTCTACTTTGCTAGCAGAATTTAATATTCCTTCATTAAGCTTTGAAGGGTTTCTCTTTCCCGATACATATAATTTAGACCCAAATATGTCTGGGGATGCAGTTATTAGAATTATGGTATCAAATTTTTTTGATAAGGTTTCCGAAATTGAAGGCTTAAAAGATCTAAATAGAGATGATCTTTTTCAAAGACTCATACTAGCCTCGATAGTTGAACGAGAATACAGGGTTTCAAGTGAAGCACCTCTTATAGCAAGTGTGTTTGAAAACAGATTAGAGCACAATATAGGTTTATATTCATGTGCAACACTCGTTTATGTAATAACAGAAATACAAGGCCGCCCACATCCTGAAATTATAACCTATGAAGATATAGAAATTGATAACCCTTATAACACATATATGTGGGCAGGATTAACTCCAACACCAATTTCTAACCCAGGCATGGTCGCTTTAAATGCGGCGGCAAGACCAGCAGATACAAACTATTTTTATTTTAGATTAATAGACCCTACAATTGGAAATCACATATTCACCAGTGATTTTGATGACCATATTGAAGCAGGAATTAGTATTCAAACAAAGGGTTTGCCAAGCTGATGGCACGAATATCCTCTCAGACTTTGGATGAAATTAATTCTCGAACCGACATGGTCTCTTTAGTTGGAGAGTATACAAAGTTAGAAAAGAGAGGTGGTGATTATTGGGCATGTTGTCCTTTTCACAATGAAAAAACGCCATCATTTAAAATAACACTTGATAAAAACATGTACTATTGTTTTGGCTGCCAAGCTAAAGGCAGCTTAATTACCTTTTATAAAGAAATGGAAAAAATTTCTTTTTATGATGCTGCTTTAGCATTAGCTAAAAAGGCCGGTATACAAGTTATTTATGATGGTAGCTTTGAGCCACAAATACCAAATAACACTACTAAGGATGAGTACATTGAACTCTATGGGAGAATTAGCGGAACATATAATTATTTTTTAACATCATCAGATATGGGTAAAGCTGCTTTAGAGTATTTACACAGTAGAAAAATTACTGATGAAATAATTGAGGAATTTCAGCTTGGTTTTTCTCCCCCAGATAGGTACTGGCTAAAAAAATTTTTATCTGAAAAAAAGTATAGCGAGAACTTTTTAGATGAATCAGGTTTGTTTTCTAAGAAGTATCCCGATATTTCTTTTTTTTCAAATCGCCTTATGTTTCCTATATGTAATCGACATGGACAAACAATAGCATTTGGTGGCAGAATTTTGGTGGGAGACGGGCCAAAATATCTTAATTCAAGCGACTTAATACAATACAAAAAAAGAGAAAATTTATATGCATTTAATATTGCAAAACAGTATATGCGTAATGAAAAAAATGTAATAATTTGTGAAGGCTACATGGATGTTATTGCATTTCATCAGGCAAACGTAAAAACTGCTGTTGCACCTTTAGGTACAGCATTAACAGAAGAACAAATTCGGTTATTAAGTTCATTTTGTAATACCTTTTTTCTCTGTTTTGATACTGATACTGCAGGCCAAGAAGCAACGATAAAGTCGATACTTTTATGCCGAAAGAATAATATATCTGTAAAAATTATTCAGTTAGAAAATGGCAAAGACCCTGCCGATATTTTATTAAATTTTGGTTCTGAAATCTTGACTAATTATCAAAAATACGTTATATTAGATAATGAATATTTGTTGTCTGTTTTGATGCATCGGTACCCGGTAAACACACCTGAAGGCAAAATGCGTATATGTTTAGCCTATTTTCCATATTTGGATGCACTACAATCAGATATACACAGAGAATCGTGTTTTGAACATTTATGTCAAACTTTAAACATTCGCATGGAGGATGTTAAAGAAGACTACAAAAACCGAGAAGCTGCTAACAAAAAAATAGAGTATTCATCCGCTGAAAAAAAACAAATAAGCCACAACCGGTTGAAGCCAGATGCTGAACTTCGTTCTGTAATGGCGGTTGCAGCAAATTTTGATTTTTTTAATATTATGCGTTCATCATTATCAGTTGATGATTTTGAAGGTGTTTTAGCGAGGGAAATGTTCATTACACTTGAAGAATGTTTTCGAGAAGGTGCTTCAAGCACTGACAGTATTCTGTCCCGTTGCAGTGAGGAAATTAAAGATTTAGTGACACAAGCAATCACTTCTGGCGAATTCGCCCAAAACTCAAAGCAATTTATAGAGGGCAGTGTACTTATGCTCAAAAGAAAAAGCCTAGAGAAAAAGAGAGAGCGACTTTTAAATAAAATGCGCGCACTTCAATCTGGTACGCATGAAGATGCAAAAGAGCTCGAAACATTATTAAGTGATAAAGTGAGCATTGATTTTGAATTAAATAATTTATAAGGGGCATTGATGTCAGATCAAGAGCAGCCAGTAGCATTAGATTCTACCGTTGTTAGACTTATCGAGTATGGACTTGAAAAGAAAACAATCAATTGGGATGATGTAAATAATTTTTTACCACCTGATTTGATTAATTCTAACAAGATGGAAGAGGTATTAGTCCTTTTACAGCAAAAACAAATTCAATTACTTGAAGAAGATGCATTTTTTGATGGTGATGACGAATTAAAAGAAGATATTGAAAGTGATAATTCTGAAGAAATCAGAGCAAAAGAAACCGAAAGAAAAAAACTTGTATACAATGAAAAGGATGCAAAAAATGATGATCCTATTCGTCTTTACTTACGCGAAATAGGAAAAGAACATCTTTTAACTGCTGAGCAAGAAGTTGTACTAGCAAAAAAAATGGAAAGCGGTGAAAACATCATTAAAGATGTTATTAAACGTTCTGGTATGATGATACCAGAATTTTATGCACTTGCACAAAAAGCATATACTAAAATTGATGTTAATGAAACTGGAAGACCTCGAAAAGAAATTAATGAAGAAATGTCCGAAAAACGACGTCTGAAATTAGCGTACGGTGAGCATCTAAAGCCAATTTTATCTGACTTGAAGCAATATACTCAGTTAAAAAAACAACTATACGATGTAGATCCATCTAAAAATATTTTTGAAGATAAAGCTCTTATTAGTATTCGAAATAAGATTCTTTTGCAACTTAAAAATATTGATATTAAGTCTGAAGAAATTGAACGATTTTCTCTACGTTTTATTGACGCTAAGGTAAGAATTGCCGAACATAGACAACGAAAAGAAAAAAAGGCAAAAGAGTTGCGGATAGCTGATTTTTCTGGCTTAAGAAACTTAGGAAAAAGATTAGCAATTAAGACCGAAAGGATAAAGTTAGAAGAAGAACTTGGTATGACTTCGGACGAAATTAGAGAAGTATACACCCAAATTCAAAAAATTGACAGAAAGCTTCGAAGACTTGAATATGAGTTTGAAAATGATGTTCAAGAGATTTTAACTATGACACAAGAAATTGATACTGGTCGCAAAATGATGGAAGAGGCTAAAAACCGTCTCATTAATGCAAACTTGCGTTTAGTAGTTTCTATTGCAAAAAAATATACAAATAGAGGGCTACAACTTTTTGATCTCATACAAGAAGGCAATATTGGTTTAATAAAAGCTGTAGAGAAATTTGAGTATTGCAAGGGCTTTAAGTTTTCAACGTATGCAACTTGGTGGATCAGACAAGCTATTACACGTAGTATTTCGGATCAAGCTAGAACCATTCGTGTTCCGGTTCACATGATTGAAAATATAAATAAAGTTGTTAGAGAATCTAGGCAATTGTTACAAAGGCTTGGAAGGGAACCAACTGACGATGAAGTAGCTGAACAATTAGGCTGGCCAGTTTCCCGTGTAAAGACAGTAAACAACGTTGCGAGAGAACCAGTTTCAATAGACCAACCGGTTGGTGAAGAAGAAGATTCATTGCTAGGTGATTTTATTGAAGATAAAGAAGTAGAAAATCCTTCATCAAGAACTTCTTATATTTTATTAAAAGAGCAGGTTCAAAGTGTTTTATCAACGTTACCTGTAAGAGAACAAGAAGTTTTAGAAATGCGTTTTGGATTTAAAGATGGCTATTCATTAACATTAGAGGAAGTAGGTCTATATTTTGATGTTACAAGGGAACGTATACGCCAAATTGAAGCTAAGGCATTAAGAAGGTTACGTCACCCCAGAAGGGCTAGTGGATTAAGAGATTATATAGACAATTAAGTAGTTTTAGTGTATAACGTAGTATAAGGTAAAGGTAGAAAATGACTGAGATTTTTGAAAAATTAAAAACACTGCAGGATATTTTGGCTGAGAAATATTCAATCGAACAAGAAATTGAAAATTCGCCAAAAAAACTTTCAGTTCAAGATGAACTGCTTGCTAGATTAAAAAAAGAGTTTATTGTAAAAAACACTGAGTACGAAGAAGTTCGCACAAAGGTACTCAAATTGAAAGCAGACTTAGCTGAAGCAGAATCTGCAAGAGAAATGGGTGAAAAGAATATGGAAAGTATTTCTACTCACCGTGAGTATGAGGTTTTAGAAAAAGCAATTAAAGACTCAACAGATTTAGAACAATCTGTAAGAAAAGACTTGCACAGAGAAGAAAAAAACCTTGCAGAACTAAATGATAATTTACAACAAGAAGAAAAACTCATTAAAAGTCAAGAAGATGAACTCAATGAAGGTAAAAATTTACTTGAACAAGAAGTTGCTGCAATGAGAAAGAAGCTTGACAGCCTTGAAAAAAAAGAAGCAAAATTAATTCCAGGAATAAATCCCGAAATTGTATTTAAGTTTGAGAGAATCATAAAAAATAAGCAAACAGGTATAGTCGCTGTTAAAGGCAATGTATGTGAAGGATGTCATATGATTCTTCCAGCACAATTTGCTAATGAAGTACATAACGGAGATGATATACATTTTTGTCCATATTGCAGTAGAATTTTGTTTTATCAAGAACCAGAAGATGGTGAAAATGACTTCTTCCAATTTGATGATACTGGAAGCTTAGCCGGTTTTGATGAAGATGATTTTACTGAAGATGATGCTGAAGAGGAAGACGAAGAAGAAGATGCACGCACACTTTCAACATCACAAACATTATCTGAAATGGATTTTGAAGAGTAATTTTACAGAAGAGATGTAACCGCGGGTGAAAACTCGAGGAAAGTCCGGGCTCCATCGGAAAGAATGCCGGTTAATTACCGGGTATACACTTATGTGTGTAACAGAAAGTGCAACAGAAAGTAAACCGCCTGTAAGGGTAAGGGTGAAACGGTGAGGTAAGAGCTCACCAAATACTTGGTAACAAGTGTTGTATGGCAAACCTCATTCGGAGCAAGGTCAAGCAGTAATAGAATTTCCGATTCTTTTATTACGGGTAGACCGCTAGAAGTGTGTAGTAATGCATACTGTAGATAGATGGTTACAATTGCAATTTAATTGCATGACAGAATCCGGCTTACTGTCTCTTCTGTTTATTTTGGGAGGAATGATGAAAAACACAAAAAAAAATTCTTTTATCAGTACACCCACATACAACGATTCTTTAAAAAATATTTATAAAAAGCCTATATTCTCCTTTGGTGGAAAATTTAGTTTTAAACGTATAGGCTTTCTAGTTGTTTTTATTATAGCTGTAACTCTTATACTTGTTTTTTTTGGCTTTTCAATTGCTAAAAGTATAACAAATGCTCCAGACTTAGGACAATTAGACGAGTTATGGAAGGCTGAAGACTATATTGCAACGTATGACTATTCAAAAACCATACTTGAAGAAATACCATTTAACAATGTTGCACTGACATATCATGGTTATTCATCTTTTTATTTAGCACTAGCCAGTACAGGATCTGTGGCTGTGCATAATTACATTGATGAGGCAATTAATTCACTTCGACTTGCATTATTGGATGCTCAAAACAAAACAAGACCACAGTTAGAGTATATGCTTGGTAAAACATATTTTCATAAGAATAGGCTTAGCGCATATTATTTTTATTCAGATCTTGCAATAAAATACTTGCATAGTGCCCACAATAACGGTTATAATGCTAGTGACATATATGAATATTTAGGGTTAAGTTATGCTTCCATAGACATGACAGAAGAGAGCATTGCATATTTTACTGAAGCATTATTGGTTAATGATTCAGATGTTTTGCATGTAGCTATAGCAGAACAGTACTATAAAATAAAAAATTACGATGCTGCAAAACCATACTTACAAAGAGTTAAAACAACTAGTAGTAATGTTAACTATGTTGTAGAGTGCTCAAACATGCTTGGTCAAATCTATTTGGAAGAAGAAAATTATATTGATGCGCAAAGTGAATTTGAAAATGCATTACTACATAATGAGTTATCTGCTGATGCACATTATGGCTTGGGTTTAATTTATGAATCCCAAGGTGATACGGTAAAAGCACGGGCACAGTGGAGGAGAACTTTAGACATTGAAGTTAATCACCCAGGTGCACGACTAAAATTAATATAAGAAATAACAAAAAAACTATTTTGTTATTTCAATTGCAAAGGATATACTTTTGCAGCTGTTAGTTGATAGCATAGCTCGCTATATTGAGTACTCTATAAGAGTGCAAGGTGGATGAGTAAAATAAGTATACACACACCAATAACGCGGTGTTTTTATAGGAGAGGGAACAATGGGACTTTTTGATAGGTTTTCGACAGATATAGGTATGGATTTAGGTACATGTAATACTTTAATTTATGTACCTGGAAAAGGAATTGTAATTAACGAACCTTCTGTAGTTGCAGTTGAAAAAGGTACAGGGCAAATATTAGCTGTTGGATCTGAAGCTAAGAGAATGCTTTGGAAAACACCTGGTGACATTACGGCAATAAGACCTTTAGCAGATGGTGTTATTGCAGATATCAATAGTACCGAAAAAATGATTCGTTACTTTGTTTCAAAAATAATTCCAAAATATCAAGTTATTAAGTCAGTACGTATGAAAATTGGTATTCCCAGTTGTATCACAGAAGTTGAAAGAAGAGCCGTTGTTGAAGCAGCTATGAAAGCAGGAGCAAAAGAGGTTAGTGTAATTGAAGAGTCCCGAGCTGCTGCAATAGGTGCCGGTATTCCAATTCATGAACCAGCAGGACACATGGTATGCGATATTGGTGGTGGTACAACAGAAGTTTCAGTTATTTCATTAAATGGGATGGTTGTTACCAGTTCAATTCGAGTTGGTGGAGATGAATTTGATGAAGCAATTATCAAATATGTAAGAAGTGAACACAGTTTAATTATTGGACAACAAACTGCTGAGCGATTAAAGATTGAGATTGGAAATGCTTCTCCTGAAAAAGTAATCGAAAAAATGGAAATAAAAGGTACTGATGCAATTACAGGCTTACCTAGAAGACTAGAGATTGATTCTGTTGAGGTTAGGGAAGCATTAAAAGATCCTACAACTCAGATTGTAGAAGAAATAAAACTTACTCTTGGTAAAACACCACCAGAATTAGCAGCAGATATCGTAGAGAGAGGAATTGTAATGACCGGCGGAGGATCATTACTCAAGGGTCTTCCAAAGTTAATCTCAAAAGAAACAGGTGTACCGGTATTTTTGGTTGAAACACCATTAGAGTGCGTAGCGGTTGGGGCAGGTATGTCATTTGAAATTCAAAAAGATATGACAAGTGACAGAAGTGTTTACGACAGTTTAAATAATTAACGTTAATAATGGCAACTTTACATGCTACTAAGTCAATAAAATCTTCTCTAAAATTGCTTGTGGTACTAGTTCTTATATCTGGTATACTGTTGACTATTTCCACGGGCGTATTTGTATTGAATTTTAAAGCTATAGGCTTTTCAATTTTTTCAGGAGCTCAAAGGGGAGTTTTTGCTGTTTTTAACGGAATTACAAACACTGTTACAGCTATTAGTGAGCTAGCCACATTACAAGAAGAATATCAAAAACTTTCCGAAAAAGTTGAAGATTATGAGTTTTTACAACGATCTAATGCTGAAATTCGAAAAGAAAATGATAGGCTCAATGAGCTCTTAGGTTTTACACAAACATATTCATATAAAACTCAAACAGCAAGAATTATCGGAAGGGATCCTGAAAGTTTATATTCGGGAATAACACTCGATAAGGGCAGTCGCCATGGTATTGTAAAAAATATGCCAGTTATTGCGATACAGAACGGAAATGTCGGGTTGGTCGGCAAGGTAGTAACTGTTGGTTTATATACAAGCTTTATTATGCCAATTTATGATTTTAATTCACATGTTTCTGCACGTATTCAAGATACACGTGACCTCGGCCTAGTAAGTGGGAATGGTGATGCTGACGGAACTTTAACGCTAAATTATATTAAAAAACGTGTAATGGATGATTTACAGTTTGGTGATGTAATTGTCACTTCTGGTGAAAATGATAATTACATGAGAGAAACAACTATCGGAACAATTTCTAATATTAGCGTAGTTGACTATGATACATCATTAATTATTTCAGTTATGCCTATAATTGATTTTGCTCGACTTGAAGAAGTAATTATTGTAGATACAGGTACTCTAAATGAAACTACGCAAGTATCGGGGGGATCACTATGAAAAAAATCCTAGCAATTGCGATTTTAATTGTTTCTGTAGTATTATTTGAAGCAGGTGCACTATCAAACTGGTATATTTTACCGACTACTCCCGACTTAATATTAATTGTTACACTTTATATTGGTATTAAAAATGGACCAGTAGTTGGACAACTTACTGGATTTTCTTCTGGGATTTTAATTGATTTTTTAAGTGCTGCGCCTTTTGGATTAAATGCATTTGTCAGAGTAATTATTGGATTTTTGAGCGGTGTTCTTCACTTAAATATACATTCAAAAGGCATTATTATACCAATCTTACTTGGTTTTATTGCAACCTTAACTAAAGCTTTGATTATATTTTTTATTTCATTTTTTTATCCGGGTAAGATTATGTTGTATTCGTTATTTTCAAGTACACTCTGGTATGAATGTTTGTTTAACGCCTTACTAACCCCTATATTTTTTGTTCTTTTGTCAACTTTTAATGTTTTGTCTTCAGATTTTAAATCGGAGTCTTATTGATGAGTGATAATACATCCTATATTAAAACACCTGGTGAAGACGCTTCATTTAAATTTAAAACAATAATAGTATTTGCAATTATTATGGTGATTACAATGCTAGTGTATTTATCAAAACTATTTTCAATGCAAATAGTTGAAGGTAGTCAATACAGGATACAATCTGAACTTATTTCGAGTAAAGTAAAGGTAATTCCAGCAAACAGAGGCGAAATTTTTGATAGAAATGCAATTTTACCGATTGCAACTAATAGTGATTCATGGGCTATTGATATAACTCCAGCAGAGATACCTGCACAGAGATTTGATAGTGTACTTGCACGTCTTTCAAGCTTTTTAGATATGCCAAAAGCTGAAATTGAAAGTAAAATTCCTCCAAGCTTACGGTACTCTTTTACAGAAACCGAAATTAAGGCATCTGTTTCATTTGATACCATAGCAAATATTGCAGAAAATATTGTTGATTTACCTGGTGTTTCATGGAGACTAAAACCTGTTAGAAACTACACTTTTTCAACTTCAATGTCTCACATTGTAGGATATGTTGGTGATATTACTCGTGAAGAATTACAGGTATTATATAATAAAGGATATTCATCAACAAGTTTAATAGGTAAAACAGGAATTGAAAAACAGTATGATGAGATTTTACAAGGAACTAAAGGTACGGAATCTCGTACAGTTGATGTTCGAGGACGTTTTGTTTCAAGTGATCCTATAGTTAGTGCTCCAGTCCCTGGAAAAAACCTCATACTTACTGTCGACTCACGAATTCAAGAAATTACAGAAAAGGCACTTGGAGACAGAGTTGGTGTTGCTATTGTACTCAAACCAAGTACTGGAGAAGTTATTTCTATGGTATCTTATCCAAATTTTAATCCAAACATTTTTAGCTCAGAAGACTATTCTGAAGAATACTCAGAGTTACTTTTAGATGAGCATAATCCCTTTTTGAATCGTGCCGTTAATGCAGAATACCCGGTCGCCTCAACTTTTAAAACAATTATGTCTGCTGCAATCATTGAAGAAGATGCAACTCCACTTAATAAAACTATTGAGTGTGAAGGTTTACTCGAATACGGCGGTAGAAATTTCCATTGTCACGTAGGAATTCCTGGACACGGACATGAAACACTCAAGGATGCACTTGCAGATTCATGCAATGTATATTTTTGGACTGCAGGGCGGGATTACCTTGGCGTTGAAAAAATAATTGAATATAGTGAAATATTTGGATACGGTCTTCCACTAAATATTGATTTACCTAGTAGTAGCTCAGGTTTTGTTGCAACACCTGAATGGAAAGAACGTCGTTTTCATGAAAAATGGTTAGGTGGTGATACACTGAACTTATCTATTGGTCAAGGCTATACAACAGTTACACCATTACATGTAGCAAACTCAATGGCTATGGTAGTTAATGAAGGTGTGATTTTTGAACCACATATTTTAAAAGAAATTAGAGATCCAATTACTGGAGAATCAATTACCACAACTGAACCTACAATATTACACAGCTCAGATATTTCTGATAACACATGGAGTACACTTAAAGAATACTTACGATATACAGCCACACATGGTTCAGCTCAATTTCCTTTAAGAAATAAAGTAGTACAAATTGCAGGAAAGACAGGTACATCTGAAGTTGCAGGTTTTGAAGATAGCTGGCACTCTTGGTTTGTTTCCTACGGTTTCCCTTATGAAGGTACAGAAGAAGACGCATTGGTTGTATGCGTAATGGTAGAAGCAGTGAATGACTGGGAATGGTGGGCACCCTATGCAACAAATATTATTTATCAAGGTATCTTTGCTAACCAAACATATGATGAGGCAATTAATGCCCTAGGATTCCAATATTTACAAAAACCTGTCGGTAGAAGAGAGTAGTGATGAAAAAATTTCTTGTATTTCGACTTTTTGACTATGTTTTATTTTTACCTGTATTGGCCTTAGTTGCGATAGGGATTTCTTTTATATATTCTTCGGGAGTAAACTCGGAAGGTGTATCTGTTTCTAATGAATATATAAGACAAATTATTTTTGCAGTTTCAGGCATTATTCTTATGATGGTTTGTGCCATTTTTGATTATAGAAAACTTGCACGATCTATTCCAATTATTTTTATTGGTTTTTTACTTGTACTAATATATACACTGCTATTTGGTCGTATAGTTAATGGTGCAAGAAGCTGGCTAGGCTTTGGTAGCTTTGGGGTGCAACCATCAGAACTTGGGAAAATTATATATATAATTTTTTTGGCTTGGTATCTAGAGCGGTCTCAAAAAACCGTACCAATAAAGCGTTTTTTTATTGCTTTATCTATAATGCTTTTACCAATGGGATTAATACTTATTCAGCCCGATATGGGGACGGCGAGTGTTTATTTACCGATATTTTTAACAATGATATTTGCGGCAGGTTTACCAATACTATATATTGTTTTAATTATAGCAACAGGAGCCTTATCACTAGTATTAACAGTTCTTCCAATATTAAATGAGGAAATTTTTAACCAGAGTATTGCTTTTGTTCAAGTTCTTATAGACACTAGACTTCGTTTAATAGTTATAGTTGCACTTGGAGCAATTACACTCATAGCTATAGTTGGATTATTCTTATATAAGCATAAATACTATTTTTGGATTTCGTGTATTTTTGGTGTCTTAACAACTTCTTTTATTGCATCAATTTTTGGAGAAATCATACTTCAAGATTATCAAATTAGACGCTTGATTGTATTCTTAAATCCAGATATTGACCCACTGGGATCAGGATGGAATATCATTCAGTCAAAAATTGCTATAGGTTCGGGTGGATTTTTAGGACAAGGTTTTTTACAAGGAACTCAAAGTCACTATCGATTCTTACCACAGCAAAGTACAGACTTTATTTTTAGTATTTTAGCTGAAGAAATAGGGTTTATTGGAATTTCATTTGTTTTTCTATTATTTGGTATTTTCTTTTTTAGAATATTATATATTATGAAAAATACTAAAAATACCTACGGATATTATATTGTTGTAGGAATTTTAGCAATGTTTTTCTTTCATTTTATGGTTAATGTAGGAGTTGCAATGGGAATCATGCCTATAACTGGTATACCTCTTTTCTTCTTGTCATATGGGGGGTCTTCCCTTTGGACGGCAATGATTGCTATTGGACTCTTAAAAAATATTTATTATAGGCGGCTAGACTATTAACAATATAAATCCCTTAGAAGTATTTGGAACTGAATTACAATCCATCCAAAATCCTGTGCGATATTTGGGTGGGGAATTTGGGCAAACCATTAAATCGAACCATTCATTTACATTTGCAATAGCATTTCCAGATTTATATGAAATTGCCATGAGCAACCAAGCTATAAAAATTATTTACAACGGTTTAAATGCAATAGAGTCAGTTTCATGTGAAAGAGTTTTTGCCGTTGAAAATGACTTTGAAAAACTTCTTAAAAAGAAGAACATTCCACTATACACACTTGAAACAGGAATTCCTTTGCACGAACTTGATATGATAGGCTTTTCCATTGGCTATGAGCTTGGAATGACTTCAGTTCTCGCTATGCTTGATTTAGGACATATTCCATTACTTTCAAAAGATAGAAATGATAATCACCCAATTGTAATTGCTGGCGGTTGTGGTGTTACAAATCCTGCACCTTTAGGACAATTTTTTGATGCTGTTTTTATAGGTGAAGCTGAAGATGAGATGTTTAATCTTATTAAGTCTTTAAGTGAGTTAAAAAATCAAGGGAAAACAAGAAGTGAACTTTTACAGATATTTACTAATCATCCAAACGTTTGGGTAAAGGGGAAAAAAGCAACAAGGGCAATTAAAAAAGATTTTGGACAAGTTGCTTCAATCTCTGCATTTAACCCTCTACCTTCAATAAAACCTGTGCAAGACCATGGGGTTGTTGAAATTATGAGAGGCTGCCCAAATGGTTGTAGATTTTGTCATGCAGGTATTTATTATAGACCGCAACGGATGAAAGATTTACAGCTTATTTTAGATGAAGTTGATGAGCTTGTAAACGTAGCAGGTTATAGAGAGATAAGTTTAACCTCTCTTTCATCAGGAGACTATAATGATATTGATAAACTCCTTGATATTCTTACTGAAAAGTACAAACATAAAAATATATCGTTTCAACTTCCATCATTAAAAGTGAGTAGCTTTACCTTACCAGTCTTGGAAAGCTTGAGTGAAACAAGAAAGAGTGGGCTCACGTTTGCAGTTGAAACACCGGTTGAGGCTTGGCAATTTTCTCTTAACAAAGAAGTATATAAAGAAAAACTGTTTGACATAATTATGAATGCAAAAAAGAGAGGTTGGAATAAGGCAAAGTTCTACTTTATGGTAGGGCTTCCAGTTGGACCTCATGCACAGGGGCATGATTACGACGTAGATGGTGAATATGTTGTAGGTGCTGAAGATACTGAAGAGAGGCACATTGTAGATTTTATGCTTTATATACAAGAAAAAACTCGAATTCAATGTAACGTAAATGTTGGGACCTTTATTCCAAAACCACATACTCCTTACCAGTGGGCTTCTCAGTTAACACAAGATCAAGCACGTGAAAAATTATTTTATATTCGAAATAGCCTTCCGAAAGGAAAATTTAGAACTAGTACCCATAATCAATTCGTTTCTTACTTAGAGGGGCTTATTTCGAGGGGCGATGAAAAAGTAGGGGAGATAATTCTTTCTGCTTATAAAAAGGGCTGCCGATTAGACGCATGGGATGATCATATAAATAAAGACTTGTGGCGTGAAGCAATAGCAGAAATAGAACTTAAATATAATTGCGATTTTGAAAAAGAAACTTGTAGCTTTAAGCCTATTGATGCGCCATTACCATGGGATGATATAGATTTAGGTACTCATAAATCCTATTATAAATCAGAATGGGAAAGGTCATTAAAAGAAATGAGGAGTCCCATATGTGCTCCTGTTTGTAATGACCACTGTGGGCTCTGTAGAGACTCTGTAGAGGGTACAACCAAGGTTTACCAGAATAATATTGGTGAGGAGCAAAAAGAGGCTGTATTAGCCCAGATTCGCGAATTACAGCCTACAATTGAATATAACCCAGACAAAAATAGTGAAATATTATGGAGAGCGGTCTTTTCTTTTAGCAAAACAAATGGTAGTGAGTTTCTACCACACTTAGCTTTGCAAGAAAACTTTCATAAAGCTTTTTTAAGAAGTAATCTACCCATAATATATACAAATGGTTTTAATCCTCTACCTAGATTTGAGCTAGCATCAAGTCTTTCCTTAGGGATTAAATCAAAAGGGGAGGTTGCCTCAGTTATGCTGCATAACGAGGTTTCAGAACAAAATTTTCTACGACAATTACAAGACAAACTGCCTCAAAACCTCATAATTAACAAGGTTTTTATCTATCCGGTTTCAAATAAAAAGAAACGTGAATCATTAGCGTCTTTATTGTGGGGGGCAAAATACACTTATAGATTTTTAAAGCCAGTGAACCAGGTTGAAAAAATGATTGAAACAAATGAGATTTTACAAAGCCTTATCAGTCGCTATAATGAAAATGACAATTCACTGGACGTGATTATTCCGTTTGAAAAAGATAGAGCTTTAAGAAACAGCATACAAGAATATTTTGATGATCCAATATATGATTGTGTTGATATTACAAAAGTTGAAACGTATGCAAAAAATGGAAAAGGCGAATATTTAAATTATTTTGATGTTTATACGAATATAGCAGAAGAACATCGAAAATTATTATAGTTATAGCTAGAAACAGACTTACATTGTATAAAAATGTAGACAGGATTGCTATTTAATTGTACAAATTTATGAAAAAATATATTGTTTTGGTATTTTTATTATTAATTCTTTACTCTTTAAACGCTCAAATTACTACAGTACACTTTATTGATGTTGGACAGGGAGATTGTACCTTTATCGATCATGATGACTTTGAGATATTAATTGATGCTGGGAATAATCAATATGGTAAAATTGTTTCCGACTACATAAAAGAGTATATTCAAGGAAATTTAGATATTGTAGTTGCAACACATCCCGATGCAGATCATATTGGAGGATTAGATACGGTTTTGATGGACTATTCAGTTGGAACGATTATAGATTCCGGAAAAGTACATACAACAAAAACCTACAAAGACTATATGCAAGCAGTTTTTAATGAGCTTGGCGTAATATTTCTAAATGATTCCAACATGAAGTTTGAATTGGGCAGGGGAGTTTCATTTAAGATTATTGAGATAGTTGATGGTAGAAAGGATAATAATGAAAACTCAGTTATTAGTATGCTTACAGTTCACGATTTAAATTTTTTATTTACTGCTGACTTAGAAGCAAACTTAGAAATTAATTATTTGCATTTATTTAGCGACATAGATGTTTTAAAAGTTGGTCATCATGGATCAAATACATCTACAAGTGATCAATTTATTAAACAAATTAAGCCTGAATTTGCAATAATAAGCTGTGGAAAAAATAATCGTTACGGACATCCACACGCAGAAGTTTTAAGAAGATTAGAAAATCATAACGCAACTGTGTATAGAACTGATACACTGGGTACAATAATTGCAACCGTAGATAAGAGCGGAGTACTTTCTTTAAATTATTAATCACTTTAGCAAAAGAGTAGTTATAGTAATATAGTAAAGTTCAATAACATACATTGGTAGACAGAATATACATTATGGGTAGTAATATAACTAATAATAATAACTATATGTTCTTTCCAAGTAAAATTAGCTCATCAAAGTTATATACTGTTATACCCGCTTTCTTTGCACTCACAACATCTGCATCTGAAAATTTTTCAATTAGAATAATTGTTTTTAATTGAGGCACTTCTTTTATTTTTTCGATAATTTTTTCTAACTGAGTAACATTTTCAAAAACTCCGTAAGCACAGTTTTTGTCCGCAATTAATGATATCTCACTATCAACTAAGTTATCATTAATTGTTACAATGTTAGCCCCTAAAGCTGACAATGAATTATGTAGGACCATAATTTGATATCCAGAATTATTAGTATTCTGAACTGCTACAGAAACTTCTTTTTTTACTCCAATGCTACTTAGCCCTTGCTCAATTGTTTTTGAATCAGAAGCTAAATTGGGATATTCTTCTGTAAGAGAATCGTCGTGTGCACAGGAAAAACAAATAAATAATAATAAAATAGTTGCTAGTTTTTGCAAAAAAATCTCCTAAAATTATTCTATATTACAACATACGACATTGCAATGTCTATATATGTTACGTTTCATATGCGATCATAAAAAAAGCGGCACGAATGCCGCTTTAATAACATGTAAGTTTTACTTAAACATTGGGTCAATTTTATCTTTGTAGATTTCGACAATCTTATGTCTCATCATCTCTTGTTTTGCAGATAGTTCTTTTGAAACTTGGAAACTTTCTGAAAGAAGCGCAAACTTACTAATTCTTTCATATGGTCTAAATCCTTCTTCCTCTACAATTCTTAAATCTAGCTCACTTCTTATAAGAGAAGTAATTTCTTTTGTTTCTAGAAGTTTTTCATAACTATCATAGGCAATATTATTTTCTTTTGCGTATGATTCTACGTTGTCTTTTGCTGGAACAATGAGTGCTGCTAAGTATTTTTGGTCTTGTCCAAGAACAACTGGTGTTTCAATATACTCACTTATAACAAGAGCGCTCTCTATTGAAGCAGGTTCAATATTTTCACCACCTAGCAATACGATAGTATCTTTTGCTCGCCCTGTTATGCTAATTTCATTATCATAAGTGAGCATACCGAGGTCTCCAGTATTGAGCCAACCATCTTGATCTACAACTTCTTTAGTTAGGTCATCACGTTTATAATAACCCATCATTATTTGCTCACCCTTAGCAAGGATTAAGCCTTTTTCTCCAGGTGGAAGTCCAATACCATCAACAATTTTACCTTCTTTTTCTGCAACTACTTTAATTGCGGAACATGGATATACTACACCCACACAACCAGGTCTTGGTTTATTTACATCTCTTACTGAAAGCACTGGTGCTGCTTCAGTAATTCCGTATCCTTCTAATAGTTTGAACTTAATAGCTCTATAAAATAAATCAGTATTTGGTTGAAGTGCTCCACCACCAGAAATAGCTGCTACCATACGTCCACCAAGCTTTGCACGAATCTTACTAAAGATAATTTTATCTCCAAGCGCATCAATAGGTGTTAGTAAAATAAATGGTATGATTCCTTTTAAGAAATCTAGTAGCCTTGATCTATTATTATAGCGGCAAACATGACCTAAAACATGCTCTTTTGCAACTGTGTACTTCTTCCCTACTCCTACAAAAAAATTAAAGAGCTTTAGCTTAAGACCACCATCTTTTTTCATTGTTCTAAAAACACCTTGAGCTAGTGCTTCCCAGAGTCGAGGAACACCGCACATCCATTCTGGTCTTATTGTTGCCATATCAGCAAGCATAACACTTGCAACTGGTTTTGAATAGGCTATACCGCTTTTGAAAGTAACGGTAGAATACTGTATAAATCTTTCAAAACTATGCCAAACAGGTAGTACTGATAGCCACATATCTCCTGGTTTTGAACTAAGAACCCCACCAATAACTTCACACTGACATAGATAATTTCTATGAGAAAGCATTACTCCCTTTGGAACTCCTGTGGTTCCTGAGGTAAAGATTATTGTGGCAAGGTCTTCACCTTTAATACTATCTGCAATATCTTCTACTTCTTTTTTATTTTCAAGGCCAATTTCAAGACCTTTATGCATTAACTGCTCGTAGCTATAAAGTGTTATACCAGCTTTTTTTGCTTTTTTTTCATTTTCTTCAGACCAGCCATCAAACAAAATAGCTGTCTTTAATAGAGGAACTTCTTTTATGCCTTCTAATACTTTATCAAGCTGACTCATGTTTTCAAATACACCGTGAGTACACTCAGAGAAAGAAAGTATGTATCGAATTTCTGTTCCCGTTGAGTCTGTTCCACGAGGTACATCTGCTGCACCTAAGGTAAGTATTGCAAAGTCTGTAATAAGCCACTCTTTTCTGTTGTCTGAGATAAAGCCAACATGAGCACCTTTTTTAATACCAATACTCTTAAAAGCTAGAGCTATAGCTAAAATGCTATCATACATTTGCTTATAAGTGTAATTTACGAATTTACCACTTTCATCTTTAGATGCTTGGGCAACCACATCAGGGCACTCTATTGCCCTCGAACGAATAAGCAACGCAAGATTTTTAGGTAAACTTTTATCTGCGTGCGTTAAATTTGGATATACTTCATATGAATTTTTCATAGCAATATTATATCACATAATCTTAAAATCTGTCAAAGAAAAAAATAGAAAATTTGTAGATTTAAATGTAAAAAAGGTATAAAATGCTTTTATGAATGAAACATATCTTGCAAAGCTAGGTGAATTAACATTAAAAGGTTCAAATATTAAAATATTTGAAAGACAGTTATTAAAGAATATCCGCTATTCGTTAAAAGGCTTGGGAACAACAGTGACTTTACGTGCTGGGAGGATGTACATCGATTGTGATGAAAAAGCTTGTGAGTCAGTTGAGTATGGTCTAAAACATCTTATTGGCATTACCGGATGGGCAAAGACTCGTGTATGTGAAAAAGACATCGAATCAATTCGAGAAGCGGTAATGAAAGAGGCTTTAATTGCAAAAGATATGGGTATGAAAACCTTTAAACTAGAAGCGAGGAGAAGCCAAAAAACATTTCCTTTAAACTCATATGAAATTTGTAGAGAGGCATCAAGTGAAGTATTTTCACAAGGTATTTTAGCAGTAGACGTTCATAAGCCTGATGTGACTATAACCATAGAAGTACGCGAACGTTGTTTTGTCTACTCCGATGCGCAAAAAGGCTGCAGAGGCTTACCAGTTGGAACTGGGCGGAAAGGTTTATTGCTCTTATCAGGTGGAATTGACTCCCCTGTTGCCGGCTATAGAATGCTTCGCAGAGGTATGAAAATTGAATGCATTTATTTTCATGCTTACCCTTATACATCTGATGAAGCACAGAAAAAAGTTGAAGATTTAGCAGCAATCTTGGCTCGCTATGGTGTTGAAACTCATATAAATGTTATTCCGTTTACCGATGTTCAAATGCGAATAAAACAAAAAAGCCCAGAGGAATGGTCTACATTGCTGCTTAGAATGTGCATGATGAAAGTGGCTTGTATTTTAGCAGAGAGGCTTGGTGCAAAAAGCTTAATTACTGGAGAAAGCTTAGGTCAAGTAGCAAGTCAAACAGTTGAAAATATGGCCGTAACAGAAAGCGCATGTAACATCCCCCTACTTCGACCCCTTGTAGGCTTAGATAAGCAAGAAATCACAGAAACAGCAATAACTATTGGAACATATGAAACGTCCATATTACCATATGAGGATTGTTGCGTTCTTTTTTCACCAAAGCATCCAATAATACATGGAAATTTAAATGAAGCAAATAAATTGTTTGAAGAGCTTGACTGTGAAAACTTATTGCAAGATGCCTTTGAAAAAAGAGAAGTAAAACACTTTAACGTACTAGATTCACGGCCACAAAGCTAGCAAGAGAGGTTATTTATATAATCAGCTATTTTCTTTGTTTCTTTTTGAATAGGTAGCGTTTTTAAGTTTTTAACTATTTTTAATCGTTTCTCTTCATTGTTTAATAAAGATGTAGCTTGTTTTGCTACATCTTTCGGTTTTCGAATAAACCATCCTACTTTATTCCTAACTGCAAACTGAACATTCCCCAGCTCTTGTCCATGCAAATACGTAGAAATAATAACAGGTTTTTGAGATCCTAAGACTTCAAAAATAGTTGAAGCACCAGGTTTAATTATTGCAAGGTCACATAATTGAACCATATCAATCATATTAGTAATAAAACCAAATACACGCAAATCTATACTTGGATGTATTTGCACAAGGACATCTAAGAGTTTTTTTGATGGTTTATCACGCCCACACACAACAATAATTGTAAAGTTTGGTTTTTGTTTAATGAGTTGTTGTACAATAAGAGACACTTTTGGTAGGCCCCCGCCACCACCTGTCACCAGCAAGACTTTATTTTCTACAGGTATATCATACTGCTTTTTTAATTTAGTTATATATGTATCACTCGGAATAGCATAAAAATCTGAATTAATTAAAAATGGAAATACATTAATTTGATCATTTTTAATTCCACATTTTTCAATCGCTATTTTTTTTATTTCTTCGGAAGCTACAATAAATGTTACATTTTTTTCATAAAACCAAGCCGTTGAACAGGAAAAAGGATCTGTAACAACAACTGTTAAGCGAATATCTTTATTTACTTGTCTAATTGCAGAAACAATTGATGGAGTGAGCATAAAGTGAAAAGATATAATATCTGTTGCTTTATGCTTTCGAATTAAACGCCTCATATACCATGCAGTATGCGGTTTAAAAACAATATTCATTAACTGTTGAACAAAGTGAAAGTTAGTAATTTCATAAAAAAGAGTCCAAGAACCCGATATAAAATTACAGGCAACTAAGTACAGTTTTTCTACTAAAAATTTTTCTATGCGGTTATTACTACTAAATCCATCTTCTAAAATAACATTCGCGTCAGGATAGTAGGTAGACATAATTTGCTCAAAAACTTTAGCTGGGGCTCTGTGTCCTCCGCCAGTATTTAAGTATAGACATAGAATGTTCCTCATGTGTATTATTTTATACTTTTAAGACATATGTGTCAATCATTTTTTCTTGTATTATAAAGAAAACTGTGGTATAATCGCACCTATGAAGAAAAGAATGCTAATTATTGCTGAAATAGGTACATCACATGGCGGTGATTTAATAAAAGCAAAAGAGCTTGTAAAAGCTGCAAGTGAGTCTGGAGCAGATTGTATTAAATTTCAATGGGTATATGCAGATGAAATTCTTCATCCGAATACAGGTTTTGTAAAACTTCCTGGTGGAGATATTCCTTTGTACGAAAGGTTTAAACAATTAGAGGTAAAACCTGAATTTTTTAGTGACATACAAGAGTATGTACATTCTCTTGGTAAACTTTTTATGTGCTCTCCATTTGGAATTAAGAGTTTAAAAGAGCTTTTCGCTATAAACCCCGATTACATAAAAATAGCATCGCCTGAATTAAATCATACCCCACTTCTACAAAGCTTGCTAGAGTTAGAACTTACAAAACCAAAACATCATCGAGTTCCTATTGTACTATCAAGTGGGGTATCAACAATAAAAGATATCGAAGATGCATTAACTATTCTTTCTCCATTGATAAAAGAAAACCTCGTCTCCCTGTTGCACTGTGTTACAAGCTACCCTGCTCCCGTTGAAGATTACAACCTGAATCTGCTGCACACCTTAAAAGACCGCTTTAAGATTTCAATGGGAGTTAGTGATCATTCTCTGGACCCAATAATAATTCCATTACTATCACTTTCTTGTGGAGCAAATATTCTAGAAAAGCATATTACGCTAACAAACACTACAGATGGACTTGATGATCCTGTGGCCTTAGAACCTAGCAAGTTTAAGCTTATGGTTGATACAATTCGAATCCACGAAAATAAAGAGTCTGATGATATTCTAAAAATAGCCGAATCATTATATGGGGATACAATCATCAAAGCAATACTAGGTACAGGAAAAAAAGAATTAGCACTTTCCGAAAGGGATAACTATGGTAGAACAAATCGGTCAATTCACTTCATGCATGATATGAAAAAGGGTGATATTATTTCTAAAGATGACATTGCCATCCTACGAACTGAAAAGGTTTTAACTGTAGGAATTGAACCTTGTAATTATGAAAAAGTGCTAGGCAAAGTTCTTGCAAAGAATGTAACAAATGGTGAAGGTTTAGTGTGGAGCCATTTAATTAAATAATTATGTATCTACATGCTATACAAAACAATAATTGTATAGTATAATTTGTAAAAAAGGAAAATGAATGAGAGTAGTATATATTGTAATTAGACTTGCAATAGATCTTTTAAATGCAAATAAAAGATTAAAAACAGTAAAGCGCTTAGATAAGGAAGGTAAAATAAAAGAAAGAGATGCCTTCATTAAAGAAACAACACAATGGTGGGCAAGCAGAATTTTTATCCTTGCTAAATCAAGTGTTACGGTTATTGGACACGAAAATGTACCAAAAGATGGGGCTGTCTTATTTGTGGGAAACCATCAAAGTTTAATGGATATACCTTTATTACTTGGACATATAGATAAGCAAATATCATTTATGGCAAAAATGGAATTATATAAAGTTCCAATTGTTTCGCCATGGATGCAATGGATGCAATGTACTTTTATTTCGAGAAAAGATAGAAAACAATCAATACAAGCAATGGAAGAATCCGTACAAAAATTAAAAAATGGGTACTCACAAGTAATTTTTCCTGAGGGAACTCGAAGCAAGGGTGGCCCTGTAATAGAGTTTAAGAAAGGTAGTTTTAAGTTAGGCTTTAGAGCTGAAGTTCCGATTGTACCTGTAACTATAGATGGTACATGGCAAGTACTTGATAAAAACATTGGTTTAGAAAAAGCTAAAATAACACTTACCATTCACCCAGCAATAGAGACAAAAGGCTTAACCAGAGAACAACAATCATTTATTCCAGAAATGGTTGAAAAAATTGTTATCGATGCTTTACCCTCTGATAGAATAGTAAAAGGAGAATGAAGGAAAGTCTAAAAAAGTATACATCCTAAGTCGGTTTCTAGAATTTAATACTCAATACCGATACGGGCTTGTATACCTTTATCATAAGGATGTTTGATTAATTTCATTTCCGTAACATATTCTGCAAGATTTAAAATATAATCTGGCGGGTTTCTCCCAGTAATTATTACTTCTATATGGTTAGGAAGTTTAGCAAGAAACTCTTTGATTTGCTTTACATCTATGAGCTCTGTTTCAATTGCTGAACAAAGCTCATCTAGAATGAGCATATCACAGTAGCCTGTTCCTACAAAGTGAATAGCTTTTTGAAAAATTCTATTATGCATGTAAAGTGCTTCTTTTTTTTGATTTTCCGTCATTTGAAAGGTAAAGGGAAGTTCATTTGTTAAGCGAAATATGCGAACTCCGTCAATTTTTTCTAGCTGTAGGATCTCACCGGTTGCACTTCCCTTTAGAAACTGCGCAATTACTACATTCATGTCTCTGCCAATTGCCCGTAAGGCTAATCCCATTGCAGAAGTAGTTTTACCCTTCCCGTCTCCGCAATATACCTGAATCATTACCACACTCCCCATGTAACAATAAGTCTAAATATAATCAACATTGTAATTATTACAATAGAAGAACCATAGAGAATATACACAAGAGATTTTACTATTTGACCATTTATATTTTTACTTGTATTTCCAATTGTTTGAGTGAATTCAGTTCCATCTAATGTATATGTAATTGGCACTTCGACACATAGTAAGCCAAAACATGTACTAAGTATTCTCGAAAGCCAGTGCGGTACTATCTTTTTTTTATCGTTTAAAAGGACTGCATATGCATTTTTTGTATTACAAAAAGGAAAGAAAATAGATGTAGCTAACAACGACAAAACAACTGCATATGATGGTATGAAATACAAGACATCTTGTATTTTAATTAAAGTCTCAAGTGACTGATTTTTTGAAACAATTGACTTTTTTGAACAATGTGAAGAAGACATAAAGAGCAATGCTAATGGAAGAGCTCCTAATGCAAAGCAAAAACAGGGGATAAAAAAACTATCAACAAAACATACTACTGATTGAATTATAGTATTAGAATTATTAACACTGTCTGCACTTCCATCTCTCATAAAATCTTTAAGTGTAGGTATCCTGACAAGATGATATGTAAAAATAATAGATAGTAGTGCATGTGCAATGAGTGAAAATTGGAGCACCATGTGTAAAATTATTAGAGGACAAATAAAAGAAAATAGCACAATAAATGCTATAAGCAACACTCTATTTGTAATTTTTTTAAGTATAAAGTCTAAGAGAATTGTTATTTTTGAAAGACTTTGTATTCTGTACTGTGGAAAAAAGTATGAAAGTGTACAGCCTATAATCAAAATGACTATGGTACTCAAAGCTTATCCTCCCTGAGTAAATTATACCATATTTTTCGGTGGTATGACTAGAGTAAAAAAAATGCCTTGCAAGGATTTACAAGGCATTTTTAAACTCATCTATCTTTGTGTATATGTCTCGCCTGGAGCTACTTTATTTATAAACTCTGTCTTTGTCATATAAAATCCAAATGGGAGCCCATCATTATAATCATAGTTTACTACTTTTCCATCACCACTTACTTGTATGGTTCCACTTGTCCATCCTGGATTACTCCATGTATCATCTTTAATGTGTATATCATTTAATAGAATATATCCACTTCCATAACTTGAGTTAAAGTTCGTAATTCCCTTAAAATTCACTCGATTGCTTTTAATTGAATTTGCATTGTCGGCTGAATGCAAGCTGCCATCAGTATGGGATTTATAGTGCACGGCAACATTATTTTTATCTGTTGTACCCAACATATTCATAAAAAATGGTTTATAGTTTATTAAACTATAATAGTGATGAAAATGCGGACCCTGCAAAGCAACAAAGCTATAATCTCTCCAATGTTTAAATGTGTTATTAGTATGTTGCTTTGTTTGATCTGCAACTAAACTACCGCTTATTTTCTGTCCATCCATATCAATGAGTGCATATCTAATAGTATTAATTGCAACTAAACCAAGCTCATAATTTGTTAAATTTCTTGTTCCCTCTTTCATAGAAGAGCTAACAACAGACACGTTTGCGGTTGATATTTCAAGTTCGTACATTGGATTTTTTGTTAATATAAGTGCATCTCTGTCCCAATAGCTAAAGCCTTCATTGGACTTAAAAGTACCAGTACGTATATCTTTTTTTTCACCAGTAGTATCGTCAATTCTTCGAATAACATAGTTTATAGTTTTATCTTTTTCAATTTCTAAAGCTGATGCCCCTGGAAGTCTAATTGCTGTGTAATACTTACCATTTTCATCTTTAGCGCTTCCACTACTAGTTACACTAAATTTATTTACATAATCTGATGCGTAGAACTCAAAAAACTCTTTTCGTTGAGTGTTAATAGTTAAATCCATCGGAAGACCTGCATAAATGTCTGTGTAATCAGATGTTAGTGTTAAAACAGCATTACTTGTAACCGCTTCTGCAATACCAAATTTATTTGCTCTTATAGTCAGCGATATAGAAGCCTGCCCTTCATCATTAGGCTCTGTTATACTATAGTCCCTAAGCTCAATACCTGAGTTAGAGGAAGCTGAAAGCTTTAAGGGTGCGCCCTTTTCAACATTGTAGAGATTTATTGTAAGAGGTAAATCATACCATTGAGAAGGATTCTCACTTTCTGAGTCTGTAATTTCTACATTCCAACTGTTAGCTTCAAGTCCTTCATATATTTCTGAATATGCTTTATCATTTGTTTTTACAACACTATTTATAGCTACAT
>CAYJMR010000005.1:11105-29539 GCA_964371375.1 uncultured Treponemataceae bacterium | reverse complement strand
TACGTGATGTCCTTGGGACAATCGATAAAAATATTTCGTGGCTTGGTGACAAGCAGTATGCCTTGTCGACAATTATTGTTGTGCTTATAACAACAAGTGTAGGCCAGCCAATTGTATTGTATATTGCTTCACTTGGAAATTTAGATGTATCACAGCTTGAAGCTGCAAAAATAGATGGCGCAAGTGAATGGCAGGTCTTTAAACATATTACTATTCCAGGTATTATGCCAACAACCTTGTATGTAGTAATTATTACTACAATCAATACATTCCAGTGTTTTAACTTAGTACAACTACTTACTAACGGTGCTCCGAGTTTCCATTCTGCAACGGTGATGTTTTTAGTATATGAGCAGGCATTTAATTTAAAACAGTTCGGCTTTGCTAATGCGATGGGTGTTTCCTTAGCTATTATTATTGGACTTATTAGTATGGTGCAATATAAAGTATTTAAAACAGACGGAAATTAAGGACTACTAGGAGAATATAATGGCGAAAGTTAGATCATTAGGAAAAATAATATTTGATAGAATTACGATGAGCGTACTCCTCATTTTATCACTGGTATTTGTATTTCCTTTTTACTGGACAATCACAGGATCTTTTAAGAATTTGAGAAGCTCTTTAATACTGCCTCCTGAATGGTTTCCTAAAACACCTACAATGGAGTCATGGGATAAACTATTTAATCAACCAGCATTAGAATGGTTTTTTAACAGCTTTATTATTTCATTTTCAACAATGGCGCTTGTGTGTCTTGTTGCAACACTTGCAGGCTATGTTCTTGCAAAGAAAAGATTTTTCGGACGTGTATTTATTTTTAGCATGTTTGTGTTTGCAATGGCACTACCAAAGCAAGTTGTTCTTGTTCCCTTAGTACAGTTGGTTAGTTTTTTAAACTTTCATGATACATTATTGGCAGTCATTTTGCCTGCAGTGGGTTGGCCCTTTGGAATTTTCTTAATGAAGCAGTTTTCAGAGTCTATTCCAACTGAATTACTAGAAGCAGCAAAAATCGATGGTGCAAGTGAAATGAGAGTTTTTTTAACAATAGTAGTTCCAATGGTAAAACCTGGTATTGGAGCCTTAGCAATTTTTACTTTTATTGCTAGTTGGAATGACTACTTTTTACAACTCATAATGCTTAATTCAAGGGGAAACCTAACATTGCAGTTGGGTCTAGCTACACTCATGAGTGAATTTGGTATTGACTTTGGATTACTAATGGCAGGAGCAACTCTTTCAGCTCTACCAATTATTGTTATATTTATTGTTTTCCAAAAATCTTTTACCCAAGGAATTATGATTGGAGCAGTTAAAGGTTAATGTAAACATAAATGTCTATGACATTTAAAATATTCGACGATTTATCGTTATATTAAAGGAGCTCACAATGAGTTTAGAAAAGTACAAGGGAATTATTCCTGCATTTTATGCATGTTATGATGATACTGGCAAGGTTAGTGCGGATCGAACACAGTCTTTTACACAATACTTAATTGATAAAGGTGTTCATGGTTTATATGCATGCGGCTCTTCGGGCGAGTGTATATATCAAACAGTCGAAGAAAGAAAAATTACACTAGAAAATATCATGAAAGTTGCTAAAGGCAAGATACCAGTTATTGCACATGTTGCATGTAATGATATCGAACAAAGTAAAGAGCTAGCACGACATGCGGAAAGTTTAGGCGTCGATGCCATCGCATGTATACCACCAATATATTTCAAATTACCAGATAGTCAAATTGCTATTTACTGGAATGAAATATCAAATGCAGCCCCTAATACAGACTTTATGATTTACAATATTCCGCAGCTTGCAGGTGTGGCCTTATCAGTTTCCTTATTAAAGGAGATGCTTAAAAATCCTCGAGTAATTGGGGTTAAAAACTCTTCCATGCCTACACTTGATATCTTAAATTGGAAGGCTATCTGTGGCAAAGATAAGGTTGTTTTTAATGGACCGGATGAGCAGTTAGTAGCAGGATTAGCAATGGGAGCTGATGGTGGTATTGGTGGAACATTTGGAGCAATGCCAGAACTTTACATTAAAATTTATGAGCTCATGAATAAAAATGAAGTAGCTAGAGCACGTGAAATACAATATGAAGTTGTAGATATTATTAATGCTCTCTGTTCATGTAAGGGTAATATGTATGGCATTATTAAAGATGTATTAAGAAGAAACGGCATGAATATAGGTAGCGCACGTCTTCCGCTAGCACAAATAGAAAAAGAAGATGAAGCAAAAATTGATGCAGTGTTTGCTAGAATTAATGCAGCAATTGAAAAGTATAAGAATTATTAGGATGGCACTTACATGAGTTTTAATAAAAATGCATATTCCAAAGAATATTATGAAACACTAAAAAATATCATACTACCATTTTGGTTAAAGCATGGCATTGATAAAGAACATGGTGGAATCTACACTGGACTTGATAAAGAGGGCTCAATTATTGAAACAGACAAATCAGTGTGGTTTCAAGGAAGGGCCTTATGGACTTTTGCAAGTTCTGCAATAGCACTAAAAGATGCACAAGAAAGCACTGGTGACGACAATTCAGCACTTATAAATGAATGTCTTCAAGCCTGTGACAAGCTAGTAGCTTTTATTGAAGATTATTGTACAGACTCATCTGATGGAAGAATGTATTTTAGAGTTACGAAAGATGGTAAACCTGTAATAAAAAGACTTCGCTATGTTTTTAGCGAAACATTTGCTATTGTTGGTTTTGCTTCTTATGCACGTGCAACCGGAAAAAAAGAATATTGTGATAAAGCATTTGAAATATTTAAAGCGGTTCAAAAAATACTCAATACACCTGGTGCCTTAATACCAAAATTTGATCCAAACAATAGAGCATCAAGGGGCTTTGGCTTACCTATGATTTTATTAAATACTGTGGCAGAGTTGCGCCTAGCTTTTGAACAATTTGACCCTTCAAAAGTTTCTTATTGTAATGACTTTATTGATGAGCAGTTAGATGAAATAAAAAAATATTTTATTCGTCCAGAATTAGAAGTCGTAGTAGAGCAGTGTAACTTTGATGGTAGTCTTCAGCATGATCATATTGAAGGGCGGCAGCTAAATCCTGGTCACGCAATAGAAGGCGCATGGTTTATCATGAAAGAAGGGCTTTACAGAAACGATAAAGAACTACAAAAGCTTGGGTGTACTATGCTAGACTGGATGTGGAAGTGGGGCTGGGACACAGAGCATGGAGGAATAATTTATTTTAGAGACCTTGACGGCAAACCATGTAGCGAATACTGGCATGACATGAAATTTTGGTGGCCACAAAATGAAGCCGTTATTGCATGTATGTATGCATATAAGATTACTTCAGATGAAAAGTACGCATCAAATTTTGAATGTATTCATACCTATTTCAAAGAGCACTTTGTTGACTTTGAACACGGAAGTTGCTTTGGGTATTTTCATCGGGATGGAAGTCGTTCAACTGACTTAAAAGGAAACATGTATAAGGGTCCTTTCCATACCCCTAGAATGTACCTTGAAGTTGCACAGGGTTTTTTGCAGTAGACTTGTTTTTATAAGTCTTAGCGTAATTCTGAGTTAAGTATATATGTCTTAGCATAACCTACTAGCTTTTCTACTTCAGAGTCAGTATATGGTTCAACAGCATTGTAGGATATGTCTAAGCAATTTTCATTTCTAAATTTTGCAAAATACCAAGATGAATCTTTTGGTATTAGTTTTGCCATTTCTCTAATGTCTTTTTTTGCAACCAGTGGAGGGCACAAGACTGTTCTGAACTCTCTTTTACTCGCAGGTAATGTTTTTAATATCGAAATTGTTTCTTGGAGAATTTCCTTAGCATTTCCTTTAAACTGTAATAAAGAATAGTTTTCTGGGTTTGTTTTTATGTCTACTGCAATATAATCTGGCGTTGTATCTGGTCTCTCAAAAAGTTTAGCAAGTTTTTCGGGGAACAATCCGTTGGTATCAAGCTTAACTTTAAATCCCATTTCTTTTACAGTTTTAATTATCTCTAAAGTTTCGGAATGCACAAGGGGTTCCCCGCCAGAAAGAACAAATCCCGAAAGTACATTTTTTCTTTTTTCCAGGTGTGCATACACAGCATCGAGAGTAAATGAATCTTCTATTGATAATGTATTAAGTACAAGCTCTGTATTATAGCAATACGGGCACCTAATATTACAGCCACTTAAAAAATAAGTGGCTGCTACATGCCTGGGATAATCAACCAGGCTTGTTTTTATTAATGTTCCGTTTAGCATGTTTCTTATGCTACACACTCACACTTTACAGAAAATATTTGTTTTAACTCTGTAATATTGTGTGCTCGCGCAATTTCATTTCCTGTACTATCAAAAAGGATAACGGTAGGAGCAGAAAGTACACCTAATTTTGAAGCGCTTTCAAGGCCTTCTGGTGTATCAACATCTACATGAATACCAGTAATTTCTACTGTTTCTAAGTGCTTTTGAACAGGTTTACAGTTTGGACATGTTTTTCGTGAAAAATATTCATAATACACTTCACCGCTTACAACAGCTGTTTTCTCTGATGCAATAGATATTTCAGATTTGGAAGTCTCCACCTCAGGAGTTATTGATGTTTTATAGTTACTAGCAACATCTTCACCTGAGTCCCATACAAATTGTTTGCGTAAATCGTACTCATCACGCTTACCTTTGTTCCAGTTTCTAACAGATCGATAGTATCCAACAATTCTTGCATACACTTCTGTTTCTGTTCCGCGTACATTCTTGAGCTCTGCTTGTGCTTGTGCAATTTCTGCATCAATTTGAGAAACAGTTCTTAATTCACTCATTTTTCCCTCCCGAGGTTTATTAATAACACTTTCGTGTAATATCCATAACATATATTATATCACAACTATGCTGTTTTATCTACTAAAATTTTCTTTTCTTCTTCAAGTTTTTTTATTTTATTTTTTAGTGTAAGTTCATGTTCTTCTTTACATTTTGGACACTCAAAAACTTCACCTTGCAAATAGCCATGAACTTTACAGATTGAATATATTGGCGATATTGTAATATAAGGAATTTTATAATTACTTACAACAGCTTTTACTAAGTCTCTACATGATTCCCAATCTTTTACCGCTTCACCCATAAGAGTATGGAATACTGTTCCACCGGTATATTTTGTTTGCAAGGATTCTTGATGATCCATAGCTTCAAAAATATCACTAGTAAAATCTACAGGTAGCTGTGAAGAGTTTGTGTAGAATGGGTCACTAGTTCCTGAAGTTACAATGTCAGGGTATGTTTCTACATCATGTTTAGCTAAACGATATGATGTACTTTCCGCTGGTGTTGCTTCTAAGTTGAACAATTCGCCTGTTTCTTCTTGATATTGAGACATTCTTTCTCTCATGTGAATCAATACTTTTTCTGCAAATGCCTTACCTTTATCTGATGTAATGTCAGTGCCTAAAAAATTTATACAACATTCATTCATACCACATAAACCAATAGTATTAAAGTGATTATTTAGCGTGGTTAAATATCGGCGAGTGTAGGGGAAAAGACCTCCATCTAAAAGTCGTTGTACTACCTTTCTTTTTGCACTTAAACTTTGCTTAGCAAGATCCATTAAGTAATCTAAGCGCTCAAAAAATTGCTTTTCTGTGTTTGTAATATGTGCAATTTGGGGTAAGTTAATAGTTACTACGCCTAAAGATCCTGTAAACTCATCAGAACCAAAGAGTCCACCACCTCGTTTTCTGAGTTCTCTTTTATCCAATTGGAGACGACAACACATAGAGCGTACATCGCTTGGATTTAGGTCTGAGTTTACAAAGTTTTGAAAGTAGGGTGTGCCGTACTGCGCTGTCATTGCAAATAATAATTTTGCGTTTTCTGAAGTCCAATTAAAATCTTTTGTAATGTTATATGTTGGAATAGGATACTGAAAGCCTCGGCCTGCAGCATCACCTTCAATCATAAGCTCTATAAATACTTTGTTAATAATATCCATTTCACCTTGACAGTCTGCATAGGTAAAATCCTGTTCTTTTCCATCTGCAAGTGCAGGCTTATCTTTTAGATCTTCTGGTACTGTCCAGTCTAATGTAATATTTGTAAACGGTGCTTGAGAACCCCATCTACTTGGTGTGTTAACACCATAGATAAAGCTTTGTAAACATTGACGCACCTCTTTTTCTGTAAGGCCATCTTTTTTAACAAAGGGTGCTAAATAGGTATCAAAGGAACTAAATGCTTGTGCTCCTGCCCACTCATTTTGCATAATACCTAAGAAGTTTACGATTTGCTGGATGAGTGTAGATAAGTGTTTTGCTGGAGTAGAAGTAATTTTATCAGGAACTCCACCTAAACCTTCAACAATGAGCTGACGTATTGACCAGCCAGCACAGTAGCCTGAAAACATAGAAAGGTCATGAATGTGAAATGCTGCAGTTTTGTGTGCTTCTGCTACTTGTTCTGAATAGATATTTTTAAGCCAGTAATTCGCTGTAATGGTGCCTGAATTATGAAGAATCAACCCTCCCAAAGAGAAGTTCACATTTGCATTTTCATTTACACGCCAATCTGACTGACTTAAATATCCATCCATTGTTGCATCGATGTCCAACATCAAATTCTTTGCATCGCGAATTGCTTCATGCTTTGCTCTATAAAGAATATAAGCCTTAGCAATAGGTACTTCATTTTGCTCAATAAGTACCGTTTCAACGATGTCTTGAATTTCCTCAATTGCAGGAATTGAGTTTGCATGTCTTGTTGCCAAGAATGCAATAAGCTTTTCTTCTGCTTTTTGAGTTAAATACTCAGCCTTTTGAGCATTTTCATTTCCCTCCACAGCTACAATTGCCTTTGCGATTGCATCGACAATTTTAATTCGGTCGAAATCCCCTATTTCTCCCGAACGTTTAACTACTTGCTTGATGTACATGACCTTATCATTTTCTGCTTTTTGCATTCCCAAAAAAGTTTTCCATTCTGGAAATACAGCATCTGAGTTATTTACTTGCTTTCCCACTTACTTCTCCCCAAGCTTATTAACTTCTGTTATAAACTCTTGTAAATTTTCAAATTCTCTATAGACCGAGGCAAATCTAATATATGCAACTTTATCAATAGTGTGCAATGTTTCGAGAACTAAATCACCCAACTCTGTGGTAGAAATTTCTCTCGTTCCCTTTCCCTTCATTATTGCCTTATCGGTTATTTCGTGTACAATGCTTTCGAGCTTTTCAGTAGAAACTGGCCTTTTTTCTAATGCTCGGCCAATTCCTTTTTCAAGCTTAATTCTATCAAAAGGTTGTCGTCTGTTGTCTTTCTTTGCAACCATAAAAGGTTTTTCTTCTATGTGCTCGTAACTAGTAAAACGATAGCCACAACCTAAGCACTCACGTCGGCGTCTGATGCTTTCTCCGTTTGCCATAGTTCTCGATTCAAGGACCTTGTCATCAAGACTTTCACAGTAAGGACAACGCATTTTAACCTCTTTGTATATAGTGTTTTGTCGTGAATAAATTAATTATATCACACTATATCTGTTGTGACAAGTAGTTTTATTTAAAAAATATATGAAATTTATAAAAAAAAGTATTATTTCCCTTTGCTAAAATACATATTTTTAGTATATTATGAACTCAAAGAATATAAGAGGTACACATGAAAGTAATTATGGTAAATGGTAGTAGTAACAAAAATGGCTGCACAATGGCTGCACTTAAAGAATCTGAAAAAATATTAAATGACGAAGGTATTGAAACACTAATATACCAACTAGGAAATGAAGCCCAATTTGATTGTATCGGCTGTGGCGCATGTAGAAAAACACAAAAGTGTGCCTTTTCTCACAATAACGTAAATGAATTTGTTGAACTTGCAAAAAGTGCCGATGGCTTTATTTTTGCAAGTCCTGTATATTACGCACATCCAAGTGGAAGAATTCTAGCTTTTTTAGATAGAGTATTTTATAGTAATACTGATGCATTCCGCTTTAAGCCAGGAGCTTCCATTGTTTCTGCAAGGAGGGCTGGTACTACTGCAAGTATAGATGTATTAAATAAGTATTTTTCTATTGCAACGATGCCAATTGTAGGCTCAACGTATTGGAATATGGTGCATGGGGTAAAAAACGAAGAAGTATTCTCAGATGCAGAAGGTGTACAAACTATACGAAATCTAGCAAAAAATATGGCTTGGATGATAAAGAGCTTAGAAGCAGGAAAAGAAAAGGGAATTGCGCTTCCTGAACTTGAGAGAACAGAGAGAACTAATTTTATCCGATAAGTCTTTTTATCTCTACATTCCGCACAGTGTTTTATGATCTATTTTGAATGGTAATTGAAACATTGTATGCCTTGTGAAGTGAAAGTGAAATAAAAATTGGGAGGAGTGTAAAAATTTTTCTTACACCATTTTTACCTCCTCTTGCTTTCCATGATCGTTCAAGTGTAAACCAAACTAAAAAAAGCATAGGTATAAATGTTATAAATAGCGAAAACATTCTTGCAACTGAGAATGGAAGTATTTTTTCTAATGCTTGTTGTAATGAAATTGATGTTGTTGTTTTAAAAAAAAGTGAAGTCCATTGCATAGAACAAATGAGCTTTGTACCTAAGGTAAAATAATACAGACCATTACTTTCTTGAGAAAAAAGCAATCCGGACACATAAACAATACATAAAAACAAGCAATATATTAGAATTGGTTTTACCGAATATATTTGTTCCTTAAGAGAAAACCCAGCATACAATGATAAGAGTATACATACAATTGAAAGTATACCAATATAATGTAATGGCAGAACAAAAATTGAAATCGGAAATACAAAAAGCAAAAAAACCTTTAGTAGAGTGGGCATCTTATGAATACATGAATATCCGATTCTATATGAAAAAAGAGGAAAGTCATTTTGAGTAATGTTTTTTTGTTTCTTTGTCATATCTACTTCCAAAGTAAATCTTCTTTTGAAGTATAGCTGTGCAGAGGATTTCTGATACTCCATTGCTCAAGGTTTTGTGCTAATCCTTCTTCGCATGAACCATCAAATACTTTTTTTCCTTCAAAAAGAACAACAAACCTTGTAGCAAGAGCAAAACATTTTTCAAGTTCATGTGTTAAAATTAGTATGGTATGATTGTCATCTTTTAGTTTTGCAATTAAATCATTCACATGACAAACGCCCTCATAGTCTAGATTTGCGTAGGGCTCGTCAAAAATTATAATAGGGCAATCCATAGCCAATATACTCGCCGTTGCGAGTCTTCTTTTTTCACCGCCCGACATAAAGCGGGAAGGAAACCCTCTCCTCTTTGTCAAGCCGGTCTTTTCCAAGACGGTAGTTACTATTTGAGAATGTTTTTCTTTTGGTATTTTTACATTTTTTATACCAAAGAGTATATCTTCTTCTGGCGTTTCTCCCAAAATTTGTGTGTCTGCATCTTGAAAAACTAATCCAACTCTACCATTTGTAGTCACATGACCAGAAGTCGGTTCAATGAGTTTTGCAATAAGAGACATAAGTATACTTTTTCCTGAGCCATTTGCACCTCCAATTATTAAACACTCACCTTTAGAAACACGTAGATTTACGTCATCTAATGCACAAAAATTGTCGGGGGGGAATACTTTTCGTATATTGGACAGCTCAATTTCAAACATTATTTTTGAGATACATACCTAGCTATTACTGGGCGAAGTTTATGTGCTAAGATTACTGTTAGTACAAGCTTAATCCCATCACCTGGTAAAAATGGTATTACACAAAGAGCCAAAGCTTCCGTGATGGTTGACTCGGTTAAATTCATAAATTGGAGAATTCCTGGTATATATATAACAATAAAACCAATTAATACAGAACTTATAATTTTTGGAAGTGGAGTTTTCTTTTCTTCTGTTGCTTTTCCAATAAGAGTTCCGGCAACAAGACTTGCAAAAAAATAACCGATTAAAAAACCGCCAGTTGGTCCAAGTATATGTGCTAGGCCGCCTGAACCACCAGAAAATACAGGTAAGCCTAAGGCTCCTGCAACTAAAAATAGTCCTGTAGCACCTGCACCTTGTATGCCTCCTAACAGACTTCCTGCTAATACAGGCATCATATTTTGTAAGACAATCGGTACAACAGAAACCGGTATGGGGATAGAGATAAAGCCTGAAACAGCTATGAGGGCTGCAAATAGTGCTGTGAATACAGATGCCAATGTTTTATTCTTTTGTTTAATTTCTTTCATTCTAACTCCGTTATTTTGTAACTATAACAAAACGCCCATAAAGTGTCAATGTTAGAAAAAAAATTACTTTTTTTCTCGGATAAACATGTATGCATAAAATAAAATCATTAAAACTAATAATGAAATTGGAAGCCAGTCCCCCAATAATGCATACAAGGTTATTTCTCTTTCAAAAATAGGAACATCATAAACACCTGATATTGTTTCAAATAATGGTAAACTATAAAGAATCTTTCCTGCAGGATCTACTACTACAGAAAAACCTGAATTAGTACTACGTACGAGTGTTGTTCTGAATTCTTGAGCCCTAAACGAGGATATTACAAAGTGTTGTATCTCTGCCGAATTTGTCTTGGACCATGAATCGTTTGTTATATTATAAAAAGCTTCACTGCCTTCAAAAAAAAGTGCTCTACAAATATAAGGAAAAGCATCTTCAAAACAGATGGGTGTGCTTATAGAAACGCTTTCACCATCGTTTAGAGGAATATCAAAAATTTTATAAAACTCGCCTTGAGTCCAGCCACTTGAAAATCCAACTACCGCTTTCATAAATTTTTGCACAAAGTCTGACTCTGCATACGGTATGATTTCTGCAAAAGGAACTAAGTGTATTTTTCCGTAAAATCCCTGCCACACACCATCTTTGTCGTAGTACTGAGCGGCATTATTATAATAGCGGATGCCGCTTTCTTTTGACTCTTCAATTCTAATTTGAGAAGGACCACCAATGATAAAAGGTGCATCAATTTCATCAATAAACTCTGTTAAAGGTTTGTCTTTTGGATACTGTTTATAATAATCCGTTGCTTGTGGATATGGTGATGCAAGCAGGGCTTCACTCCAAACAACTATATCGACGTTGCTAGTAGATTCTTCTACAGCTTCCTTTGTGAGTTCTTGTCCGATACGAATTGCTTCTGCATCATTGAATGTTAACCACGAATCAGTATTAGTTTGGACAATTGCAGTGTTAATATTTTTTATTGGTATGCGTTCTTTATTATACTGATATGTTCCTTGAATAACAGTACAAACAAAAAGTGAAGCACAAAATAAAGCTGCCCATGTATAAGAATGTATGTTATGCTTAAAGCAGCTACTTTGACTTTTAAAGGATTGTGTAACTACTTGAAAGGCATGCACAATTCCTTCTGCTATTACTGCATTAAAAAGCGCAAATAAAAATGTAATACCCCATATTCCAGTAATTGATACAACTTGTGTTATTAAGGGCCATTTCCATGAGGTCATTAAAATTGTTACCCACGGATAAGCTAAGAAACCAAGAGATTTATACCACTCATATACAGCCCAAAGGCTTGCAAATAGTATTATACGAAGTGGAATATTCCATGAGGCAATTGAGCTCTTATATGTAAATGAAGCTCTTTCATGCAACCGATTTTTTTTTGTATACCAAATTGGAATATAGAAAAGCTGCCCTAAAAAAAATCCTAAAACAGTATAAAACCCAACCGTGCCTCCAAGAGTGAGTGCTGCAAAGTCCTTAAAAAAGGCCAGCCAAAAACTTGATAATAGGTGAGTGAGTGTAAATTGTAGTGACAGAAGTAGCCCTGCTTCTTTGAAGCTTTTGCTGTTAAAAAGTGCTAAATATAGTGGAACAAGTGAAAAAAGGCCTAAAATTGGTGAACCAAAGAGTAAAAACTCGTTCGGAATTGCAAAAGATTCAATTATTGCAGAAAAAAATACGTAAAAAACTTGTAATAATATTGTCATTATAGTATTATTATACCTTATTAAAATACAATAATCAATAAGTAGGAAAACATAATGGAAATGGTAGAGCAAGCTCACTTAAAAGAGTATGGTGCAAAACCGGATGTTATTGTAAGTGCACCGGGACGCTTTCATTTAATTGGAGAACATACGTGGTATTTCAAAGATAAAACACTTTCCATGGCAATCGATTTACCTGTATATATTGCAGCATCTGCTAGGCAAGATTCGTCCCTTCGTTTTTATTTACATCAAGTGAATGAGCGAAAAAGGGGAAATGTATCAACGTTAAAGTTTCGGCGTGAAGACCGATGGGCAAATGCATTGAAGGCTGTTATCGACGGTTTTATGTCTTGCGGCTTTGCTTGCAGAGGCATGAATATAACAATTTATACTGAAATACTTCCTTCAGCAGGCTTTGGGATAACAACTGCTATTAAGGTGGCAACGGCTCTAGTCTGTAAAACACTTTTTAACCATCCGTGCTCAGACGCACAACTTTTTCAAACTATCGAACGAGGAAACAAGTTTTTCCTAAAAACTGGCAACTATCATGCAGATATTTATGCAGCTTTGTATGCTGAAGAGGGAACAGTTCTTTTAACTGACCATGCAAAAAATACGCATACCCCAATACCTTTTAACTTTCCAGAATATTCCATACTTTTAACTGATGCACGTGTACCCAGAATTACTATATGGGATGAAGAAACTGTATTAACCCCTGAGAACTTTTTGCTTATGGCAGAATTAAAGGTCAGAAAAAAAGATTACTGGGTTTATGAAGATTCTGTTGTTGAGATTAGCGATATTCTTTCTGCTGTGAATGAAGATACAAGAAGACGACTTATTTGCATTATGCATGAACATCAATATGTTATGGATGCAGTTGAAGGTTTGTCATCAGAAAAATTTTCAATGTTTGCTCGTGCAGTGAATAAATCGCATGAAGGTATGCGAGATCACTTTAATATTTCTTGTCCTGAAATTGATTGGCTTGCAAAACGAGCCCTAGAGTTTGATGTTACTACATCGAGAAATGCCATAGCCTGTTCAAGAATAACTGGCAAAGGGTTTGGGCGATGTTTATATACAATCATAAAAACATCTGATGTAGAAGAGTACAAGCAAAAGATGGTTGATTACGAACGTATTTTTGCGTTTCACCCGGTGACCTACGAAGTAAAACCTTCCGGTGGTGCAAAAATATTAAAAGGTTAACTTAGCGTATCGTTTGCTGCTAGCACAATATAAGCGCTAAGAAAGATGAGTTCTGTGAACCTTTCATTGATAAGCTAATTAGGAGAATTTATGACGGTATTGCTTACAAACGATGATGGCTTTGGAGCTAAAGGGCTTGAAGCTCTCATTGCTGCTTTTTCTATACATCATGATGTGTGGGTTATAGCACCAGACCAAGATAGGTCAGGCGTTTCACATGGTTTTACGATGGGCGTACCCTTGTGTATAAAAACAAAAGAAAAACAACAGTTTTCATGTTCCGGACTTCCTGTAGATTGTGTAGATGTTGGTATAAAAACGATTTTAGAGAAAAAACCCGATGTTGTAGTTTCAGGAATAAATCGTGGAGCGAATATTGGAACAGATATATTGTATTCAGGAACTGCAGCAGCAGCTAGGCATGCCAGTATGCATGGTATTCCGGGTATCGCTGTTAGTTTAACATCGGAGAGAGGATTGTGGTCCTATACTCCTCTTGCTACCTTTGCAGCAAACAATATTGAAAACTTAATTAAATTATTTCAAAAAGATGTCTTTATAAATATTAACGCATCAGATAATGGACCTCTTAAAGGTTGCTCTTATACAATTCCTTCAAAAAGAAACTATCAAGACTCTCCAAAAACTTTTACTGCTCCAGATGGGCACATGTACAGTTTTTTTGATGGCGCACCGGTACAAACAGATATGGTAGAAGGAACGGACTATACTGCAGTGCAAAACGGGTATATTTCAATAAGCAGAATTTTAGCACAACCTTGTGCAAGTAATGAAAAAAATGATTTACCAATTTCTCATTTTGTGATATAATATATACAGTACTTATGCCGTAGGGGGTGGATTATGGCAGAAACAATTCAAGATGGTATACGTTTATATAAAAAAGGTAACTTTACCGATGCTCTAACAATCTTTTTATCGCTACCTGCATCTACTCAAGATCAAAACGGTGTTGGATTTGAATTAGCATACTACATAGGTTTGTCATATGCCCGCTTACAGCGCTATGATGAAGCCCTTTTGTATCTTGAACAAGTTGTAACATCAGATGGTTCTGAAAGTAGAACAAATCAATGTAGACTTGCATTAGCCATTATTTATTCGCTAACAGGTAGAAATAGCTTTGCCGACTTTGAATTAAAAAAATTACTTGAAACCGGTTTTGAAACAGCCGAAGTATATTCTGCTCTTGCATACATTGAATGGGAACAAGAAAATGTAAGCGGAGCAATTGAAAACTACGAAAATGCCTTAAAAATAAATCCAAATTGCCCTACAGCCTTAAATGGACTTGGGTATGTATTAGCATGTGTTGGAAAGGATTTAACCAGAGCTTTATCTTTATGTAAAAAAGCAATAGAAATAAAAAGCGATTCACCTGCATTTTTAGATTCTTTAAGCTGGGTATATTATAAGCTTGGGCTTTTAGCCGAAGCTCAGATGTACATTAAGAGAGCTTATAACAGAAAAACAAGCAAGCCAGAAATAGAAGAACACTATAAAATTATTACAGAAGATTATACAAACAGTAGAGAACAGGGTAAACTTATGGCTAGAGGGGAAACATAAATGAAAAAGAGTTTTTTTGTTTTTGTATGTATTTTTTCTATGTTTATATTTGCTTCTGAAACTCTCGCACAGAGCTTTACTTTATCTGAACCTACAGCATCCGATCAGGGTTTTGCAGAAGAAGAGTTTAGACGTGGGGTACAGGCGTGGTATAGGGGTGCTTTTAACGAATCAATATATTTATTTGAAAGAGCTCTTTCGTACTTACCCGAAGAACCACTTATTCTTGATTGGCTTGGTAAAGCATATTATCGATCAGGTTTAGAAGGTACAGCGCTCGAGCAATGGAGACTTGCCTCAAGCTTAGGCTATGGCGGTTCATTATTACAAAATAAAATCGAAGTAATTCAAAATAGAAGAATCACTGGAAGCGATGCAGAAAACGAGGTGCGTTTTGTTGAATCGGGATTGTTTCCAGGTTCAAGTGCTGATACATTCTTTTTTAGTCAGCCTATATCTGTGTCGCCAAGAGAAGATGGTTCACTTTGGGTCATTGCCTATGGTTCTAACGAACTTATGTTATTTGATGTAAACGGACAAATTGTTAGTCGGATAAAAGGACCGGTAAATGGCTTTGATAGGCCAATGGATGTGATGGAACAAGATGTTGGAACCTTACTTGTGACTGAGTATGCAGGAGACCGAATAAGCCAACTTACTGCAGATGGGTCATTCATTAGATATATCGGTTCTAAGGGTAGAGGAGACGGTCAACTTCTCGGACCACAATATTTGGCACAAGATTCATCTGACAATATCTATGTAACTGACTATGGTAACGGTCGTGTAGTTGTATTTGACTATTCAGGACAATGGTTATTTAATTTTGGGGATTTTACTTCTCCTACTGGAATTGTTATTATCAATGATATTGTGTACATTGCAGATAATGTTAAAGGTACCATTTCTATGTATGACACTGGAGGAAACTTTCTTGACCATTTAGTTGAAGAAAATACTTTTTCCCAAGTAGAAGCGTTGCGCAGTTGGGGAAATAATATTCTTGCCTCAGATACCAGTAGGGTGTATGCTATAGATACTCACAATGGTCAAATGCATGAGCTTGTCCACACGGGAAATGCACCTGCAAGGATTACTTCAGCTGAAGTAAATAAAAACGGAACAATAGTAGCAAGTGACTTTTTAAATAACAATGTTGTATTACTTTCACGTATGAGTGAATTAGTTGGTGGATTATTTGTTCAAGTTGAACGGGTTTACTCTGACGATTTTCCAAATGTTATTGTAGAATTAAGAGTACAAAATAGAAGTCGTGAGCCAGTTGTAGGCCTAAGAGATGTAAACTTTTTGCTTACAGAAGAGCAACGTCCTGTGTCAGAGCAAAGGCTTATAGGAAACGCGGACTCAAATGAATTTTGTGATATTACATTACTTATTGATAGAAACATACAGACACAGGAGTACGCTCAAGCTATAGATAGTGCTGTGCGTGAAATTTCAAGTGCTATGAATGCTCAGAGTACCCTTAGAATTGTTTCAGCCGGAGATTCCCCGATTACAGAATACGAAGGAGAAGCTTCACTCATGGAGCGATTTTCTTCAGCTAATTTAAGAACTCCTCATTCGCATCTTCCAGCAACTGATTTAGCGATACGCTTAGCTGCAAATGATTTAATTAATGCAGGACCCAAAAAGGCTATTGTATATCTTACTGCAAGCTCTGTAAACCCAATGGCCTTTGCAAATTATTCACTTACAGATACGAGTGCATTCCTAAACAATAATGGAATTTCATTTTTAGTTGTTAGTTTGGATAATGTAGGGCTTTCACCAGATATTGATTATATTGTTAATCAAACCCCAGGGGAGGAGTACTTTGTATTTAGACCACAGGGGTTAACATCGCTTGTACAAGATGTCTTAGATATTCCTGTGGGCTTGTATCAGTTTTCATATACATCTAGCTTGCCAACAGACTTTGGAAGCCTGTTTTTACCTTTTGAAGCAGAAGTTTATTTAATGAATAGATCTGGTCGTGATGAAACAGGTTATTTTGCACCCTTAGAATAGCTTAAAATTGAATTTTTCCAACAAGTGTTAGGGAATTCTGTAAATTAAAACTGTTTTCACGAATAAAGATTTCAGCTCCCAAGTCTATACCAAATTCGGTAAACTCATTAATATCGATTGCAATTTCATGAGTAATACCGTATAACTGTTGTAAACTATTGTCTTCCTCTTCATCTGTCTCGTTTTTTGTTAAACCTGCATAGAGGGAATTTTCTCTTGTAAATCCCTGCTGTGAATCTTTTAGAGATGGGAATATCCAATTAAGAGCATCAACAACTATACTTGATTTTCCATCTCGTTGCCATATAGCATCAATCATAATATTCCAAGCGCTTGACGTATCAACCTGACCTTCTGTAAGTATTGTAAGTTTGTCGCTTGTAGTAATATATAATCCTATCTGATTATATCCAGCCACACTTAGTCTCCAGTTTGTGTCTGAATCATAGTCTTTTTGGTATGAAGCCTTAATAGATTGAATAATCTCATCCTGTTCATACCATTGAAATACTGGGTAGGTACCAAACTCTCCAAAATTATTAATCGATAGGAAGTTTAAGTTAGTAGTAAATTGAAATATGTCACTCGTATCAATACTACTTGCTCTAATGTCTCGTAAAACTGAAAGAGAAGCACTACTTGGAACAATCAAATCAAGTGAATTTGCAAAATAGTCACGCTGCCAATTAAACATCCATTCGGTAGAATAACCTGCAATATTTGCTGAGGCGTTATTTTCTAAAGTACTTTGAATCTCAGATTGTAAATTTCTATCAAAAAAATCATATATTGGAATGGCTGTATATGCCCATATTCGTTTATTGAGGGTATCAAAATAGGTATTGGCATCTGTAATGTAGTTATTACTTTGCAATAGCGAGCTTTCAATAAAAGAGGTTTTTGTAAAAGAGGCGGTAAAATGGTGCTCATCAAAGGAAACGGGAAGGGAAAGAAGTAGTGTATCAGATGATGTATGTTCAACATCAAGAATATTAGAATAATTGTTTTCACCACTTATTGATAAATATGGGGTAAATTTAATTGACGGAATATTAAAGCGTTGGTTTAAAGAAAACTCAATATTTCGTTTGTTTGCTTGTGAATAACCATTAGAGAATTGTATACCCGATATGTCTACCCAAGAGCTTCCATAAGTATTATTTGTTAAATTGTCCACATACCCATGTTGCGTTGCAAAAAGTTCTGCTTGTACTGTATACTGTAATTTTTCTTCCCCAATACTAAAGTTGTTTTTTATTTGTACATCTTGATTGTATGCAGTGCTTTCTTTTTCTGCTTCTGTAAAAAAGCTAGACTGTAGATTTACTCCAAACGGTGATAAATCAAGTGTAAATTCTTCTCTTTTTTTAGCTCCAGTTGATTGGGGTAAAAACCTATATTCTTCTTCAAATCCAAAAATAGTAAAAACAAAAAACTTAGGTGTGGATGCTATACTATGCGAAGCACTTTGTAAAAAGAATGCATCGTTTTGGTTTGATAATGTAGAATCAATGTTTGAGGAGGAAAATACCAATGAGCCTTCACTTTCAATTCCCATTATGTTTATTCTAGCGTTGCTGTCAGTTACTAGACCAAGCTCTGTTTGCTTTTGAGTTTCTTCCA
>CAYJMR010000005.1:0-11005 GCA_964371375.1 uncultured Treponemataceae bacterium | reverse complement strand
TTTTTTATCAATGTCGATAGTAACTTCATTCCATGCACCCATTAGCAAATCTAGCGCCCTTTTTGTTAAGGAAATCTTAAGAGCAGTTTCTGTTGAAAATTCCGTCTCTTGTTGTAGGCTTAGCGTAACACTTGAGGGGTCTGCTACCTCATTTGGAACATAGGCAAAAAAAGTAAGAAGTTTGTATGAGGAGAGTGGAATAGGAGTAACATACTTCACTGCTTCTAAGTTTTCTGTTGAAAGAGTTTCATCCCATTCAAAAAACTGTACTGAGTTTTTTAAGTCATCATTGAAGCGAGTCATTTCACTTAATTCAGTTTTGCCACTTTCTGCTTGATATAATTCTCTTGCTTCAATACCATAACTAGGAATGCTAAACGAATTTCCTGTTATTTCGTAAGAGGCAACCTCTAAACGACCTTCATTTGTATCAGGATTATGTATTATAATTCTTGCTCCCTGATTTTGAGTTAATCTTGCCCTGTCTCTATCATCCAATTCAACGGTAACTCTTTGCCAGGCAGTATTTCCAACTAAAAATGACCTTGTAACATCCTGTGCATCAACTGAGGGGGTAATTTCCCATGTTGGCACTTCTCCATCTCTTTCAATTAATTCGTCGTCACTAGAACTTACGCCTAGTTGTAAATACATTGTATAACTTGTTGCAAGACTTGAATCACGTATCCATATACTAAATGTTTGCGCAGAGGGAAGATTTGTGGCTTGTGTGCCTAAGTCAATTGTTTGTGTAACCCAAGTCTGTGTATCAGTAATGGACCAATCTGTTTGAACAATATTTTCATTTCGCTCACTGTCTTTAAGTGTATTAACTGTTTCGCTACCTCTATCCGCTTTTTGTAAAATTTCTACACTCTTATAATCCCGTGAGTTAAGCGTTATGTTAGAATTACTCAATAATTCTACTCCCGCGCTTGAAGGAAGATAATTTTCTTCAATGCTGATACTTTTCATGCCGTCTATGAGATAGGTGTCGCTTATATCATCTGTTTGTATGCTAGCTAATAAGGTGTTCTCTAAGCTAAATTGATTTTTTTGAAAATCTATATCAAAAGCTACGTTTACTGATGCTGGCGAATTATTGCTTTTATCAGAATAGGCTTCGCTGTCTATAACAGGCCATAAAAAAGAAGACGAAACATTCATAGAAAGCTGATCAGAGAATACTCTTTCGAACCCTGCAGCCGCAGTAAGAAATCCATTTGATGAAAGCTCATCATTTTCCTGCCATGTTATTCTTATTGTGTCAAATGCGCCAGGTGGACTGGTAAGCATTACCAAACCAGTGTTAGAATCATAATTATAAAGTGACTCTTTTATACCATTTCTGTACACTGTTATTGAACCTTGAATAGCTTCTGTTCCTATATCTAAAACTGATGAGTGCGAAAGACTTTGAACTGCTATTACAGTGTCCGCTGTTTTGTTTTCACTTGATTCAGGTGTTACATATACAAGTGGATGTTTATTGGCAAAAGGAAATTGGCTTGCAATTGTATTGTTTTCCACACTTTGATTAAAAACTTGAATATAGTTTTTTTCATCATCAAAATAATCACCTACAGTAAAGCCAGGAAGTTCTGGTGAAGAATTATCCATAATGATTGCACCATAGCTTTTATCAGTTGTGCCTGATGATTCAGAAATAATTGAGACTGTATCAACATCAGCAAATATTGATAGACTATACAGAGATGCATCAACAAATGGTGAAAAAAAGTTTTTGGTTTGTATAACTAGTGCTTCACCTCCATCAATATTTGTAAAAAAGTCGTCACTTTTTGAGCCTAAAGCATATTCTTCTAGCTTTATATCTTCTCCAAAATATTCTTGAATTTTTCCCAAGTAGGTAGAAGTGTTATTAAAATCACCAAAATCGGGTTTAGATGTGAACTTTATTACTATTGCATTTTCTGTAGGTTTTTCAAATACCAAAAGATTTTTATTTGGTATTATTAGGTATTCTGATGGTGACATCAATCGATATGAAACACCCCCAGTATCTGTATATAAGTTTAATGAGGTATCGCTACTTTCTACATAGATACTTTGAATGAGTAGGGTACTGTCATTTGGAAGAATAAAACGTCCTCCGCGCTCCCATTGACTGAGCTCGAGAATATTCTCTGTTGACTCATTTTGTCCAAGCCATGTTTTTTCCATTGATTCAATAGTATCAAAGCGAATCAAAGCATCTGCTTTCCAGTTACTACCGACCCACTCAGTCATAATACCTGGTGCTTGATTACTTCCACTTCCAACACCTCTGTCTGCACTTGTAACTCCATAGTCTTGAGGAAAAGTAATGTGACGGTTACCGACTCTTACATGACGTAAAAAGCCTTGTCCATAATAGCCTGCAGCTACAGTGTTTTGTTCATAATTATCTGCTATGTTTGCTTCAAAATACCAAGTATCTTGAAGCAAGAACCAAACGGAGAGGTCAGTTTTTTGTGTAAAGACGGGGGGGGAAAAGGATAAGCCTTCGTTATTTTCAGCCCCGCCTGAAATATTTAAAAAATTGCTAAACATCGCTTCCCATGTACCTTGAGCAAAAAACTCTACCTCTGGTGAATCAGGTGTAACATTAAAAATTGCAATTGGTGCTTCACCTGAAATAAAAGCATCTTCAAAAGGCTTTGCCAATGCAATTGGGGTTTCACTTTGTGAATATATGTGTTTAAGAGGTAAAAGTAAGCTTAAAGATAGTAGCCCTAAAAATAGAATATTATTCTTTAATAGTCGAGCTTTTTGAATTTGAATACCCGGATTTTTCTTTTGTATTTCTATAACAGTTTTTTCTACAGCTTGAATTTTTTTGTCGTTTTTTTCAAAAAGTTCTTGCTGAATAGGCTGAGCTGTATCCTCCAAATTTTGAGCAGCTAAACCTATTAATCTTATTCCCCGGCCATTTTCATATTTTTTTTCAAAGAGCTTTTTAACTCTCGTAAATAAATCATCTGCTGATGAAATTGGTAGCAGTGTTGTTTCTTGTACGCTAACAGTTGTAAAATCTTCATATCGTATTTTTACATGTGCAGTTCTGCTTGTCCATTTTTCGGTAAATAGTCTAAACATTACATCCCATGATAGTTCCATAAGCGCGGTATCTATTGCATATCTATCTGTAAGGTCAAATGAAAACGTCCTTTCAGAGCTAATTGAGCGTGTTTTGGGCGACACATTAAATGTTTCATGTACTTCACCGCGTACAGCATTAAATAAAAACATTCCCGTAGAATTACCAAATAGATTGCATAGCATTCCTTGTGAAACCTTGTGAATGTCATTTGAAGTTTTAAATCCTGCTTCTTTAATTCTTGCGAGTGTTTTTTGACCAATACCCCAAATGTCTTTGAGGGGTAATTGAAGCATAAATTCTTCTTCTTTGCCTGGTTCAACAATAAAGAGTCCATCTGGTTTTTTTATCCCCGAAGCTATTTTTGCAATATATTTTGTAGAACTAATACCAACTGAAACAGTTAAACCCGTTTGTTCCAATACCCTTTGTTTTAAGTTGTTTGCAACTTCTGCAGGGCTTCCAAATAGTCTTTCTGTTCCGCTAATATCAATGAATGCTTCATCAACAGATATTTGATGTACATCTGGAGAAAAATCAGAAAAAATGCTCATAATTTCTTTTGATCGCTCTTGATATCGCTTCATTCTGCCACGCAAAAAAACTGCATGAGGGCATAGCTTAACGGCTGTAGCAATCGGCATAGCTGAGTGAACTCCGTATGCTCTTGCTTCATATGAGCAAGTTGATACTACGCCACGTCTATCTGTTGGCAAACTACCAACTATAACTGGCTTCCCTTTGTATTCTGGGTTATCAATTTGTTCTACTGAAGCATAAAAGGCATCAAGGTCTACATGAATATAACAATTATGTATCATTGGTTATCCTGCAAAATGTAGTCAATATGCACTTTCTCTATTCCGTCAGGTGTTTTAACCCAAGCATCTATATAACAATGAATATCAGTGTTGTTTTGGGTGGTAAAATTAAGTACTAAAGGATTTGGTGAATATTCATCAAGGGTAAAAATTGCACTCAATGGTTTTGATAAAATATCATAGGGGTAGTTTGCATCATAAATTGGAATAATGTTATCTGATTTCAACTCAATATCATAACGTATTACTTCCATTTCAGAGCGAATTTCCAACGTTTGTAAAATGTTCCCAAATTGTGTTTTTTGTGTGTTAACTAGATTAAATGATTCATTAATGTCTTCAACTGCATCTGTTTGCCGAAATTTGCTAGTAGACTGTGTTTGTACAAAAATAACACTTACTACAGTGATACAAACAACAACAGAAATGACAACTATGCTTTGCTTTGCGATTTTTTTCTTATTTGTTTTTGAACGCACCCCCCACAACTTTAAGCGGGTAAGTATTCTAATAACCATAATTTGAAAAGGAAGCATAAAGCATGCTAAGAGTAAGTTTATTATAAAACTGGAATTGAGCACACTTGATATGTTTAGAATTTGATTTGAGTTTACAATATTGAGGAGTAACGGAAAGTATGGACTTGCCATCAAAACAAGGCAAATAACTATGGGCACAATTCTCCTCATTCTTTGAGATATTTGAACAATTATATATTGGCAAATAAATAGGGGGGCAAGTGTAATTTCAACAAGAGAAAAGATAATTATGTTACTTGCAGCACTCACAGATAATATATATGCGTAAATAAACCCTGTTAAAGGTAGCTTTACAAGGTATTGAAGAGAAGAAAAAAGAAGTAAAAACAATACAGAAAAAATAATTTTTAATATAAAAGCAAGGATATCAAAGTCTAAATTTGAAGGGAAAATGCTACGCACAATATTCTGTGATACAAAAAGAAAAAATGCTGTTAATAATACAATAATTGGAATTAAGTACCATATTTTTAAAAACTCTTTTTTATGTATATGTCTGTGAACTCCGGTTACAAATGATAAATTGAAGAATCCAAAGAGCACAATGGCTGTAACTAATATTATTAGTAGTAGTACTAATCTTTCGCTAACAAAAAAAGTTTGAGATAAAAATTGGAAAAATGTGTAATTTATGTCTTTATCTAAAAAATTTGTTTCATTGAAGTTATTTATGAGTGATTGCAACATTATAAAAATATTATCACTGTTTTCATGTGTCATTTTGATAGAGACTGAAGGTATTTCATTCTCAAGCCAGGTTCCCAAGAGTATGTTATCTTCAATAAAGTGTAAGCGGTACAACGATAAAAAATAGCCTTTAATATAATAGTTTGTTCCACTTTCTGCAAAGCTATTTATTATAGTTTTAAAAAAACCAAGTGGTACTAAATTTGCTTCATTTGAAGAGCTTGTTCCACCCGGTATAATCTCAACCAAGTTTTCAAATAACTGAAAGCTATTATTTTCAGTTTCATCGTTAATAGTTGTTTCGTCAGTGATTATAATTGCAGCTGTATGAGTTTTATTAACTAAACTTTGTATGTATGTATTACTGCCTTGTGGTGAAAAAGAATAGGACTGATATTCAGCATTATTCTTATTCAATGGATTTAAATCATTTGCTGAAAAAAGTATATCTATAGCATAATCTATTGATGTTGTACTAAGATAATTATAAAAGTAAACAATATCATCTAAATAGGGAAGAATATCTTGTGAAAAGGTTAGTATAAGTTTTTTTTTGTTTTCGCTTTCTATGTTTGCATTATATTCTAAAACAATGTTATAGGGAAAGTCGTTAGATAGTGTATTGCTTAAAAGCTGTTTTTTTGGGTTTAAACCATAATCAAGAAGGCTTTCATATAAAATATCGCTTTGTAATGCTTGTACAGATTTTTGCAAAGAGTTTTCTTGTGCAAAAGTTGGTAGTAAAGGCATAAGCAGAATCAATCCAAAGCATAAAAATCGTAGTAATCTCATAATAACAGAATAACGGTTATTTTGTTTTATGGTCAATACATAGTTTGACATAATACGCTAAAATATGATAAAATTATTATAATTATGAAAGAATCTGTGAAGTCAAGTACAATTCACGTGCCTCTAAAACTTGCCTTTACGGAAAATGGCTTTAATTATGTATTAAACAACAAAAAAGAACTTAGTCGCTTGCATTTAGTAGATAATAGCGATGATCTTGGAATTGAAATAAGCCAGTTTTCACCGGCGCTTTTGCAACGCTTAATAATTCTTGATTACATTTCTAAGGTTGAAGTTTCTTCGCTTCACTACAATGAAAATAGATCCGAATTTATTGATTTATCAAAAAGTATTATTTTTTCAAAACTCTATCAACAGTTTAATGCATCTGTATTATCAAAACTCTTAGAAAGTGATTGTATAAAAAAGCACAATAGAAATAACCCTGGAAAATGTTTGGATGAAGGAATGGCGGCAGATGACTCTGTGTTTGAATCCCATGTTAAAAATCAAACTGAAACTCAAGCAAGAATTTTTAAACTCATCCTTAGTCCGATACATGAAAGCATACTAAAAAATAGTAAGTATACGCCTGATGAAAAAAAAAGATATGTTTTAATGACAGAAAAATTTCTAAATAGTATGAGCTTTTTTAATTGTTATCTTCTTTTACTTTTTTCAAACAATTCAAGTTTTCCGCATATGATTGCAAGTATTCGTGTGCTTTTAACAGATTATATTCCTAAAACTACAATTGCAGAATATGTTCCCTTTGTTATTCTTGAATTATGTTCTAATCTTGAAATTGATAATTTAGAACATCATGCAGGAAGCCTATATAATCCAAAAACATTTAAAAAAACAATGCTTTTAGATCCGGCAATTCGACAGAATATATATAAAGAGCTTGAAAAAAAGAAGTGTTATTTATTTATATCCTGGAAAATTACAAGTGGAAGTTTAAATGCTGGAAAAGAAAATTCATTAAAAATTTCTGTATATAGTAATACAACTGACTTTCGTGCTGTGAAAGAACGAATACACGAAAAGAGAGATATTAACATAAGAAAAAAAACTCTAGTAGATGTTTATAAAGATTTACCAAAGGGATATCTTGGCAATGAATTAGGCTTGTATTATCTACCTTATTTAGATGATGCTTGTAAACAAGTAAGTGTTAAATTTACTGCAAATGTAAATCAAATAATTGCAGATGAATTAACATTCATTGATTTAAATTTTAAGTTCTAATATGAAGTATCGAACACCGTTTTTAGTTTTATTTTTTTCGCTTTTTTTCTTCTTAGCATGTGAAGATTCAACACCCGAAATAAGCACAATAAAGTACATGGTTTTGTATGATTACAATAGTCTTGATTCAGAACCAATACCAAGACTTGGGGTGTATGTTCAGCTTGATTCAGATCCCTCAAGAATAGACTCATTAACAGTTTATTCTCATGATAGTGATTTTACATGGAATATACAAAACCCCTTAACGCTAACCGATACAAATACTCAAGCTGTATGGGTCGGTAGTTCTAATCTACGCTTTGTGCAAGGGCAGTCAATTCCAACAGGTCAGTATACTGTTAGTTATTTTGATGTAGCAATGAGAAAAATAGATCTATTTTTTACAATACAATCAATACAAAAACCCCTAGAGAATGAGCATACAGATGAACGTATCGTTTTGTACGATTTAGGTGATAACATAGTATACTTCGGCAAGGATCTAATACTAAAAGATAGTGAAATAATAAAAGAACAGTTTCCAAATGTTGTTTCGATGCAAACTGTGTTACTAAGTGATGATGGACTAAGCGCATTAGTTAAACCACTTGTATATGTAGGAGATAATGAATAGTGAGTAATAATAGTAATATAAATGACAATGCAGTATATAAAAAAGTTAGATCTTTTGTTCTTCGATCTGGGCGAATGACCGAATCTCAACAGAGAGAATATGAATCACAAAAGGAAACATGGTGTATTCCTATAGATAAAAAAACTATAGACTTCAAAAAGTTATTTGGAAACACAAATGATGTGATAATAGAAATTGGTTTTGGAATGGGGCACGCAACTATTGGCATTGCTAAGGAAAACCCTAATACTAACTATCTTGGAATAGAAGTTCACAAGGCAGGCGTTGGAAGGGTGCTACGTGAAATAAATGAAAATAACCTATCAAATTTATACATTGCAGAGCATGATGCTGTAGAAGTACTGGAAACAATGGTAAGTGATGAATCTATTTCAGGTTTCCACATCTTTTTTCCAGACCCTTGGCCAAAGAAAAAGCATCACAAAAGGCGTTTAGTGCAAAAAGCATTTATTGAAAAGCTTTCAGAGAAGCTAAAACCAGGAGGATACATTTACATGTCAACCGACTGGAAGCCATACGCTGAGTTTGCCTTAGAAGAGTTTTATAAGGTTGAAAGTATAGAAAATCCTCATGGTGGATATGCGCCAAAAATTTCTTGGAGGCCACAAACAAACTTTGAAAGAAAGGGTCAAAAAGCAAACCGAGATATAAACGAAATATACGTTGTAAAAAAGTAAGGCAAATATGAGCTCAGAAAATAGAATTAAAGAATTAGTAGAATTAATAACCTATCATCAGCATAAATACTATGCAGACGAGGCAGAAATCTCTGATAGTGACTTTGACATTCTATGGGATGAATTAAAAATACTCGACCCAAAAAATGATGTTTTACACAAGGTTGGAAGCGATGTAGCAGAAGGTGAACTATTCTCTGCAATACCTTCTGGCACTTTTGAAAAAGCTCAACATGTCATTCCTATGGGAAGCCAAGAAAAGGCTGCAAATGAAGATGAGTTTGCAGCATGGGCAAAAAAAATGAGCTTTGATAGTTATCTTGTAGAATATAAATTAGATGGTGCGAGCCTTGAACTTCAATATGAAAACGGTGTGTTTTCAAAGGCCGTTACCCGAGGTGACGGTACCATTGGCGATGACATAAGTCGCAACGTTCGAAAAATGAAGGGCTTTGTTGAAAAGCTTAGTGTACCACTTTATGGTGGGGTACGTGGTGAAGTTATAATGACAAAGGACGTACATGCAACATACTTTCCCGATAAGGCAAATTGCAGAAATGCTGCTAATGGCTTAATGAAAAGAAAGGACGGTGAGGGTAGTGAACACTTACAAATTATGTGTTATGACGCATGGTTTTCAAAAAGTCCAGTAAATACAAAGTCTATATCTTACAATTTAGAAGAACTGCCTTTTAGTGAAGAAAGTGAAAAAATGACTTGGCTATCAAAACAGGGCTTTGCCACAAGCGAAGTAAAGCTTTGCAAAACGGTAAGCGATGTTGTAAGCTACCGTGAAGAAGTTACAGAGCTTAGAAAAACACTTAATTACGATATAGATGGACTTGTGGTAAAAGGCTTAGAAATTGATTATTTGGACGCAAAAAGAGCTCGCCCCGAAAAACAAATTGCTTTTAAGTTTAGTTTAGAAGAAGCAATTAGTATTTTGAGAAATGTTATATGGAGTGAGTCTGGTGCAACATATACCCCAATTGCAGAGTTTGACATGGTAGAACTTGCAGGCACTAGGGTTCAAAGGGCGAGCTTAGTAAATCCCAACACTATTAGAAACCTCGGTGTAAAAATTGGAAGCCATGTGGTTGTTACAAAACGCGGTGAAATTATTCCAAAAATTGAGCGTGTAATTAATACCGATAATGATGATATGTCTTTGTTTTCAAGCACAAGCGAAATAGATTTTCCAACAAAATGTGAAACATGTGGAACACAAATTGTAGACGAAGGAACGAGACTTTTGTGTCCAAATGTAACTTGCGAAAAACGTATTCACCACAGAATAGAAAAGTGGGTGAGTGTTCTTGATATTCGAGACTTTGGTGTAACCCTCATTAAAAGGTTGTATGAAGCAAAAAGGCTAACATCTATTACTGATATATATTCACTAACCATAGACGAAATTGCCAACTTAGAAGGCCTCGGCGAAAAAAGCGCACATAAAATCATTGCGTCCATTCAGGCGAGAACAAACATAAGCCTTGCCAAATTTATTGCAGGTTTTGACATTGAGGGAATAGGCGAAACCTTAGTAGAAAAATTAGTTGATGCAGGTTTTGATACACTAGAAAAGCTTCTACAAGCCAGTGAAAGCGATATTGCAAACGTTTCAGGTTTTGCAGAGATTACCGCTAAAACACTTGTTACAGGCTTACTAGATTGCAAAGAAGAAATGTTAGCTCTCACGCAAAACACCATAAAAATAAAAACAATAGATAAAGAAAACGCAAAACTTGCAGGCCTTTCATTTTGTTTTACAGGCGAACTTCATACCATGAAGCGAAATGCTGCAGAAACGCTTGTTAAAGAAGCAGGTGGCACAACAAAGAGCTCGGTTGGCAAGGATTTAAGTTACCTTGTTACAAATGATACAAGTTCAGGTTCTTCAAAGAATAAAAAAGCCAATGATTTGGGCGTGCCGATTATAAATGAGGAAGAGTTTTTGAAGTTAATTGGTAATTCCTAGTTACGAATTACTAATTAAATGTGGCGGGTAGAGCAGGTGAGGAAGGTAACCACAGATTACACAGATATTTTTAACAGTCTATGAAGTGCATAGGCTGTTTTTTATGCTTAGAATCACTATATTCTGTAGAGCCAAAGACAATTTAGTTTCGAGCATAGAATAAATCATCATACTTTAAAAAGTTGTGCAAGCAAATGACGAGAAAAAATCAGGGTTTGTAGAGCTAGCGTAACCGTCAAATCTCGCTCCCTCCTTTACTACGAAAAAAATGGGTGTGCAAAATGGAGAGTAAGTAAAAGCAATATTCACATTTTAGCACTTGTTCGTTTAGTAAAAAAGTAGTATAATTTTGGTATGGAAAAGATTCTGTACAAAGGACAAGAGCTTTTTAGCCCAAAGTTGGACCTCGTATTTAAAGCACTTTTTGGTAAAGAAGATAGCAAAGAATTGCTACGATCTTTTCTCAACAGCACACTTGATTTAGACATACAAAATGCTGATGATATTACACTTTCAAATACAG
>CAYJMR010000004.1:0-29789 GCA_964371375.1 uncultured Treponemataceae bacterium | reverse complement strand
TCTTTGTGGAGAAAAGTGGCATGGAATTGCTTACAGGTGCATATTATAATACGCTCGATGAAAAGGGAAGGTTTTCTTTCCCTGCGAAGCTACGTGCCATGCTCGATCAACCATCCCTTATGATTACACAGGGGATTGATGGGTGTCTGTGGTTATACACTCATGAGGAATGGAAGAATTTCTCCGCAAAGCTCATGGAACAAGCTTCCCCCTTTAACCCAGATTCGCGTTTGGTTTTGCGTCGTATTATTGGACCTTGTCAAGATGTTGAATTTGATAAAAGTGGAAGGCTTTCTATTCCGCAATCTTTACGGGAATATGCAGGTCTTACAAAAGATTGTGTAATTATGGGGGTAAATAAGTATATGGAGTTGTGGGACTCTGCTCGTTATGATGCTTATATTGCCGAATCTGAACTCTCATTCCGAAAAGCTTCTGAAGGCTTAAGCGGAATATATTTATAAAGCGGGTGCTGTGTATGGGTGCACAAAGCTTGCAAACAAGTGGTTCGAGTGAACAAGTTATTGTTCACACTCCAGTGTTACTTAATGAAACACTCGAGTATCTTGGACCTGTCAAGGCAACTGATGAAATCTTAATGATTGATTCGACTTTAGGGGAGGGAGGACACTCTGAAGCATTTTTGCAAAGATTTGCAAAAATGAACATAATCGGCTTGGATGCAGATAAAAACATTCAAGAAAAAGCCAGGAAACGTTTGGAAATTTTTGGCGACCGAATGCGATTTTATAATGGGTGGTTCAATGATTTTTACGCAAACTATCCTACAAGTACAGAAAAGCCCGATAGAATACTGTTTGACTTAGGCATATCGGTGTATCACTATGAAAGTTCTGATAGAGGCTTTTCTTTTCGCTCGGAAGAAAGTCTTGATATGAGGCTTGATTCAGGGGACTTTTCTGAAAGTGTATATTTTAAAGGGAAATACACTGGTATGAGTGCTCAAGAATTAGTGAGTACTCTTAATGAGCATGATTTGGCAGATATTATTTTTCAGTATGCGGAAGAGCGCTATAGTAGACGTATTGCAAGGGCAATAGTAGAAAGAAGACAGCTTGGGGCATTCCAAACTGCAAAAGATTTAGCGGAATGCATTTATCATGCAGTTCCAAAAGAGTATAGATATGGTGGTATTCACCCTGCAACAAAAACATTTCAAGCAATAAGAATTGCAGTAAATGGAGAACTTGAAAGGGTAGACGCTGTATTAAAAGATGCATTTAGTGTTTTAAAAGTTGGTGGTCGAATGGGGGTAATAACTTTCCATTCTTTAGAAGACAGAATAGTTAAAAAGTACTTTCAGTACCTTGGCAAATACTGTACTTGTCCTCCTGAACAGCCGATATGTAACTGTGGGGGAAAACCTAAGGCAAAAATAATTACAAGAAAGCCTGTAGGGCCAACAAAAGAAGAAACAAAAATGAATTCTCCTTCGAGGAGTGCAAAGTTACGAGTTTTGGAAAAACTATAAAGGAGATAATTATGAAAAAAGAAAAGACAATTTTAAAATCAATAGCTATGATTTTTTTAGCATTAAGTATACCTTCTTTTTTTGCTGTAGAAGCAATTCAGTCAAAAAAATTCTCCTCACTCGAAAATGAAGTAAAGGCTTTAGAGCGATCACAAAATGAAGCGATTGATAGTAATAAAAGTTTAATTTCAGAGCTTGGAACCTTGTCGAGCTCTGCTCGAATAGAAAAAATTGCAATAGAAGAACTTGGTATGCATCAAGCAACTAGTGATGAAATTGTTCGTGTTGAAATGAAGGGTGGGGAATAATTCAGGTGAAACAACAAACACTGCTTACAGTTAATGAACTACTCGTCTCTACAGATGGTTATTTGTACAATGATGACTCTTCTTTATTGGACGCTTGTTTTACATCTGTTGTAACTGACAGCAGAAATGTGGATAACAATTCTCTGTTTATACCTCTTGTAGGCGAAAATCAAGATGGACACTCTTATGTAGAGGCATCTTTTACAAAAGGTGCTTCTATTGCCTTTGTACAAAAATCTTCCCTAAAAGATTTTTGTACTATATATTCTACACTAGCAAAAAATAAAAAAACCATAATAGTAGTTGATAATACATTAAAGGCACTTCAACAAATTGCAAAAACATATATTCAAAAATTTCCTTTACTAAAAAAAATTGCAGTAACAGGATCGAACGGAAAAACCACAGCAAAAGAGTGCATAGCGTCTGTTCTTTCTCAGAAATATGCAATGATAATGAATGTTGGAAATTTAAACTCAGAAACTGGACTTCCACTTTCAATGTTTACTGTTACAAAAGATCATGAAGTTGGTGTTTTTGAAATGGGAACAAATAGAAAAGGTGAAATTAAAGAACTTGCAGATGTGTATTTTCCTGACATTGCAATAATTACAAATATCGGAACTGCCCATATTGGTATTCTCGGCACACAACAGGCAATTGCTGAAGAAAAAAAACAAATTTTTTCGAATTTTAATTCAAAGAGTGTTGGTTTTATCTTTGAAGATGAAGCATTTAGAGATTACTTAGCAAAGGGTGTTGATGGAACTATTAAAAGCTATGGCTTGCGCAGCACAGTTGGCATATCAAGTATTACACAACAGGGTATAGAAGGTAGCCTTATATCACTAGAAGATGTAGATATACACTTTCCTCTGATCGGTGAACATAACGCACAAAATGCTATAGCTGCAATAACAATAGCCAAGCACCTTGGATTAACATCAGCAGAAATCAAGCGTGGTTTAGAATCTGTAAAGCCTCTCTTTGGACGAAGTGAAATATTGATCGGAGAGCCCACAATTATTCAAGACTGTTACAATGGAAGTTATGAATCAATGATTGCCTCTCTAAATTTCTTTATGCATCTTGAATGGAGTGGTAAAAAAATAGCAATACTTGGGGATATGCTTGAGCTAGGGAATAAAAGCGCTGAGATACATGAAAACATAATTAAAAAAGTTATGGAAAGTACTATTGATGTTGTTGTATTTGTTGGTAGTCAATTTTCATGTGGTCTCGAAAATTACAATAAAATCAGCTCAAAAAAAATATACTCAGTGAGTGATATTGACGATAATAGTATAGCAAACCTTTGTGATACTATTAAATCTGAAATTGATGTATTGGATATACTTTTATGCAAGGGTTCACGTGGTATAAAGTTGGAAAGAGCTATTGCTCGCATACAAGAAATGTTCTTAAATGAGGAGTATGCCTCGTGAAAACACCTTCAATTTTTGCACAACAACCTGTAGATGCATCAAAACCAGACCACACTTTAATTATCTCAGTTATACTTCTTTTGGGTTTGGGTCTGGTTACTCTTTATGTATCATCATCAAGCTATGCTAATAGAATGTTTGATGATGATTTATACTTTATTAAACGTCAGCTTTTATATATTGGAGTAAGTGCTATATTTTCAATTCTATGTGCATGGATAAACTTAGATTATATTAGAAAAATACTACCTGTAGTAGTAATAGGAACATTTGTACTATGTTTGCTTCCATTTTTTCCTCTAATCGGTATAGAAAGAAATGGAGCAAGTCGGTGGATTGCATTACCTGCAGGCTTAACATTTCAGCCATCTGAAATTGCAAAAATTGCATTAGTATTTTTCTTAGCAAATTTGCTTGATAAAAAGTACGATAGATTAAATGATGCAATGGTAAGCATCGTTCCATGTGCTACAGGGATTTTTGCATTTGTAATAATTGTGTTTTTGCAAAATGACTTTTCAACAGCAATATTTTTATTACTTGTTGGCTTTTCAATGCTCTTCGTTGTAGGTGTGAAAATTGTTTGGTTTGGAATATTTGCAGTTTTTGCTCTACCTGCAAGCTTTTTGTTTGTATTTACAGAAGAATATCGAGTGAATAGATTAATCGCATTTTTAAGACCGGACTACGATAAGAATGGCGTAAATTACCAAGTAAACATGTCAAAAAAAGCTATCAGTGACGGTGGAATTCTTGGTAATGGTATGACCGGTGTGGATAAGGTGCAAGGAATTCCTGAAGTGCAAGCAGACTTTGTGTTTGCTGGTTGGGCCGAAGGAATGGGATTTATTGGTGTTTTACTATACGTAGTTATTTTAGGTTTTTTTGCATATAAGGCATTTCAAATTGCATTTAGGTGTCAAGATAGATATCGAAGTCTTATTGCATTTGGAAGTGCACTTATAATAGTACTTCAATCGGCTATGAACTGTGCCGTTGTTTCTGGGGCATTTCCGGCAACTGGTATACCGCTTCCATTTTTTTCAGCAGGTGGTTCATCTATGTTTTTAACACTATGTTTATGTGGATTTTTAATAAATGTATCTAGATCAAAAAAAGAAGTAAAGGTGGGAAAGTATGAGTGAGCAAAGTATTTGGAGTGAAGTAGATAATTACATCGCAGCAAACTCAGGTCAAATAAAAACAGAGGTAAAACCACAAAAGAAAAGTATATTTAAAATACTAAAAATACTTATTTTCACCTTGCTCGTCGTATTACTCATAGAAGCAGTTGCATATTTTATTGTAATACCAAATACTACTGCAAGTGTTGTGTCTTTTTCTGGCTTAAAAACACTACAAGCATCAGAACTAGCTTCTGTTCTTGAAAAAACGTGCGGAACAAATTGGCTTCGATTTAACACGTCACAGGCTGCAAGTAAGCTATTAACATACACTGCAGTTGAAAGTGTTTCAGTACAAAAAAGTTTTCCCAATAAGATCAATATTGTTATCGCAGAGAGAAATCCTGTTGCATTAACACTTGCAAATGTGAATTCAAAAACAGTAAGCGCACTTATTGATGAAAATGGTGTAGTATTTGCTTTAGCAAATGGCCAAGTAGAAGAATCTTTACCTTTAATTACTGGGTTTGAAATTGATACATTTTTTGAAGGAATGAGGCTTGATAGTAAATTTTCACCATTATTAAAACAAGTATCAAAAATTCAAGAATCAAATGCAAATTACTTTCAAGTTATATCTGAAATACTCATATCTCCAAAAGAGTTTGATAATTATGAGCTTATTATTTACCCAGTACACACAAAGACACGAGTTTTGGTAGATAGAAACTTTACAGAAGATGCATTAAAGTATATGATGGTTGCATTAGATGTTGTAAAAACAGTAAGTCCATCTGTATCCGAGTTGGACTTGCGCTACGGCACAGTTTCGTATAAAATAGAGTAATATTTGTTGCCTTGGGAGGACAGAGGTTTTGAGTGAAATAATTGTTGGTCTAGATATCGGTACAAGTTGTGTACGCGCAGTTATTGGGGAGATTTCTGAAGATAAATCATTACTGGTTGTCGGAATAGGAATTGCTCCTTGTACCGGTTTGCGCCATGGACAAATTCGAAATATAGAAGCTACAATGCAAGCAATTCACACAGCGATAGGTGATGCAGAAGTTATGGCTGGCTTAGAAGTTTCGTATTGTATCACATCAATTGGCGGGGCTCAAATTGAAAGCATTATTTCAAAAGGCTTGGTAGCAGTAACAGCCAAACACGGTGGTAACAGAGAAATAAATGAAGACGATGTTAGTAGAGTAATTGAAGCATCTAAGGCAGTAAACATACCCTTAGACAGGCAAATCCTTCATGTAATTCCACGCTTTTATATTATGGATGGCCAAGGTGAAATTAAAGATCCAATTAATATGCTGGGCGTGCGCCTTGAAGCAGAAGTATGTATCATTACTGCATCACGAACTTCAACTACAAATACCTTCCAGTGTATAGACAGAGCTGGCTATAAAGTTGACGGCGTATTCTTAAAAACACTTGCTTCAGCGCAAGAAATCGTTACAGATGAGGAAGCAGAGCTCGGTTCAATCGTAATCGACCTAGGTGGAGGCACAACAGATGTTCTAATTGTTTCAGAAGGAACACCTCTTTATTCAATTTCAATTCCAATTGGGGGGAGCGTTGTTACTGATGATATTTCAATTATGCGTGGTATATCCTTTGAAAGCGCTGAAAAAATTAAGAAAGCATCGGGTTGTTGTTGGGAAGATTTAGTTTCTTTTGATGAAGATGTTATTATTCCAGGTATAGGGGGGAATCCACCCCAAAAAATTACTCGTTTAGAATTATGCCAAATAATTCAACCACGTATTGAAGAAATTTTTAGTATGATACGAAAAAAGCTTCCGCAGCAAGTAAAAAGTAAGAGACTAAATGGTTCCGTTATTTTAGCTGGCGGTGGCGCTCTTTTGCCGGGTATAGTGGAACTTGCAATTAGAGACTTTAAGACAACAAATGTACGAATTGCTCAGCCAGGTAACTATGGAGGCCCGGTTGAAATATATAGGACACCTGAGTTTTCAACTGCTATAGGATTATTGGTTGCTAATTTAGATAAGGCAAAATCAGGAAAAGCAGATAGCTCTAAGAGAGAACACAAGCAAAGTAGTGGATTCTTTGGGGGCATTGCTAATTTGTTTAAGGAATTCTTCTAAAAGTAAAAAAAAGAGTGTTTTTTTATATAAATGTATTGATAAAAGACAAGAACTGGTATATAGTATATAGATAAAGTGTTTACATGAATTTTAAACACAACAAGACAGTACGCAATATGAAATCGTGGGGTGGGAAAACATGATGGATTTTTCAATTACAAATGAAGATACCAAAACAAATTTAAATTTAGTACACGAAGGCGCTATTGCCAGTCCAACGATTATTAAGGTAATCGGTGTAGGCGGTGGTGGTTCAAATGCAGTAAATCGCATGATTGATATGGGCATACAAAATGTTGATTTTATCGTTGCTAACACAGATTTACAAGCACTTTCTGTATCAAAAGCTTCAAGTAAAATAGGACTAGGCTCAAAACGCACCGGTGGTTTGGGAGCTGGTGGAAAGCCCGAAGTAGGTGAAGAAGCTGCAAAAGAAGATGTGGATACTATAGCCGATTACTTACGCGATGCAAACATGGTTTTTGTTACTGCTGGTATGGGTGGAGGAACTGGAACAGGAGCTGCTCCTATCATTGCAAAGGTTGCAAAAGAACAAGGTGCACTCACTGTTGGTGTTGTTACAAAACCTTTTGAGTTTGAAGGAAAGCATAAAATGGCCTTGGCAGAAGAGGGCATTAGAAAACTTCATGCCGAAGTAGATACCCTTATTGTAATACCAAACCAAAATTTGTTAAAAATTGTCGATAAAAAAACTCCAGTTAAAGAAGCATATTTAGTAGCAGATGATGTTTTGCGAAAAGGTGTTCAAGGAATTTCAGATCTTATCACAAAGCATGGTGAAATTAATATTGACTTTGCCGATGTAAAAACCACAATGGAAGGTAAGGGAGATGCTATTTTGGGTGTAGGCTCAGGAATAGGTGAAAACCGTGCACTTGATGCTGCAACTGCCGCAATAAATAATCCACTACTTGAAGATTGTCATATTGATGGGGCAAAAAATATTCTTGTATACATTGTATGTGGCGAGGATTTATCAATAACAGAAACTAGTGAAATAGTTGATACAATTCGAGAAACTGCAGATCCAGGAGCTAAGATTATTTATGGTCAAGCAATAGACTCAAATCTTGGTGAATCTGTCCAAGTTACCGTTATTGCAACAGAATTTCCTCAAAATGGAAGGACAATATCAGAAGAACAAATCCTTCATCCTGATTCTACAAGAGAAAATGATTCCAATTTTATGTCAATTTCACAATGGGAAAATATTGGAAAGGGAACAAAACCATCATTATCTTCTTCTGTTACTCAGGAAAAAGTTGCTTCTCAGTTTTCAAGTTTTTCACGTTTCGTTGAAGGAAAAAATGAAGATGAACCACAGGCTACAAATTCAAAACCATCAATTTTTGATGAAAATTTATTTAAGAATAAAACTGGTATTGAAGTTCCCGCTTGTGTTCGTAGTAATCGAATAAATTTGGATTCAGATTAAAATATGAACGGCGCAACTCAATCTGCGCAAGAAATACTTTCTCAGTATGTAGAAGACCTAATTTCTGTAGACCGCAAGGGAACACTAAGTGTTGAAACATATCGACTTGCGGTAAAGTCCCTACTTGCATGGTGTAGTAAAAAAAAACTACATTATGCAGACCTTTCTGTTCAAGACTTAATGCATTATTTAGTTTGGAGAAAAGCAGGCGATAGTGAACATACACCTCTAGATGCACAAACAATCGCAAAAGATATATCCTCTATACGTTCATTTGGTGCTTTTTTAGTACGTGAAGGGCATTGGAAAGAAAATATTGCTCTTTTATTGCAACGTCCAAGAGCAAAAAGAGCTCTCCCACGAGTGCTATCCATTGAACAAGTTGATAAACTTTTAGAAACCATTGAAACAAGTACGCCTCTTGGTTTACGTGACAGAGCTCTTTTCGAACTTGTATATTCATCAGGTCTACGTATCAGTGAAGTATGTTCGATTTTATTGCAAAATGTGCATATAGAAGAGCGTCTTTTATGGGTTCGCGGTAAGGGAGATAAAGAAAGAGTTGTTCCTTTTGGAGATGTTGCAGCATTCCATATTCAAAGGTGGCTTGATGAAGGGCGCTACAAACTTGTTGGGACAAGGGTTGTAGCAGAGCTCTTTGTAAACTATGCCGGCAAACCTATATCAAGAAAGGGGGTATGGAAAAGATTCAAAGAACTTGAGGCAATGAGCGGTGTACATGCAAAAGTTCACACTTTGCGTCACTCATTTGCAACACATCTTTTGCACGGTGGTGCAGACTTACGAAGCGTTCAAGAGCTCTTGGGGCATGCAGACCTTTCTACAACACAAATCTATACACATATTGATAATGACGATTTACATAATTATCATAAAGAGTATTTTCCGAAACGAAAAGAATAATACCTGAAATTCTTTTATTAAATTACACCATTTTTTTTACATATAACACTAAAATATATGTAAAGGAAACATGTATGCAAATGGATAACAAACAATCATTTCAAGACAATGAAAACACTTTACTCCGTCTTTTTATAGCACGGCTAAGTTTTTTACGTTTTGATGAAAAATGCCTTTTGGAATCTAAGGTGACAACATCTAAAGATCTTTTAATACTTTCTTTGGATGAATTATCACTAAAAGTAGGGCGTGTATTAAAAACTACACTTTGGCATCCAGAAAAAATTGCTAAGCTAACAGAACGTGATGTTACACTAATGCATATGTACGGTGCTTATGTTATTTTTTATGATTCAGATACCTATCCGTATCTTTTAAGACAAATCTATGACCCACCGTATGCCTTATATTGCAGGGGAAATGTACAGGCGCTTTCATATCCATCTATTGCCATAGTCGGTACAAGAAAACCAAGTAAGGATAATGCCGATGCAACAAAACAACTTGCAAAAGAAATTGCACTTGCAGGTATAAGCATTGTTTCAGGGTTGGCTTTTGGAATTGACGCTCAAGCTCATATGGGGGCATTATTAGCTCAAGGTAGCGATCTGTATGGTAAAACAATTGCAGTATTGGGTAGTGGGGTTGATAATATTACACCTGCAAGCAATAAAAGGCTTGCACAGGCAATACTGGCAAGTGGGGGTTGTATTATCAGCGAGTATCCACTTAACACAGTGGTGCAAGATTGGCAATTTGTTCAACGGAATAGAATAATTTCTGCATTAAGTAGGGTAATTTTGGTCATGGAAGCACCTTTAGGATCTGGTGCTTTGTATACTGCAGACTTTGCTATTGAACACAATAGAGACTTATGCTTTTATAAAGGAGCCCTTAGCAAAGCGGTGCCTGCTAGTAGAGCACAAATTGATTTATTTGGTTCAAAGTATAGGCAAAGGCGAAGTGTTGATGACTATATTCAAGATGGCGCTGCGTTAATTACAACTGCACAAGATGTACTTACTGTTGTAAACTCAATGACTTTTTTAGAAGAAAGAAATTTTATGCAAAATAAACTTGACAAAATAAATGAACTATTGTAGCTTTATACATAGAAAATACTATTATTAGTTATATAAAAAAACACATATCAAAATTTGTTTTTGTGATGTGTTATTGGAGAATACATGGCAACAGTGGCAAAGGCAAAAAAACAAAAACGCTCAACATTGGTAATTGTTGAGTCCCCTGCGAAGGCGAAAACAATAGAAAAATATCTCGGTCCTGGTTATACGGTGAAGGCTTCAATGGGTCACTTAATAGATTTACCAAAGTCTCGTATGGCTGTTAACATTGAAGATAACTTTCAGCCAGAATATATTACTGTGCGTGGTAGAGCCCCAATATTAAAAGATCTTCAAAAGGATGCAAAAAAATCTACTGAAGTGCTACTTGCAAGTGATAACGACCGCGAAGGGGAAGCAATAGCTTGGCATTTAAAGCGTTCTTTAGAAGCAAAAACAGATGCTACTATTAAACGAATTGTATTTAATGAAATTACTCCGATAGCTATAAAAGAAGCAGTTGAGAACCCCTCTGAAATAGAAGAGCCTAAAGTGAATGCACAAAAAGCTCGTCGTGTTTTAGACCGCTTAGTGGGGTATAACTTATCTCCATTATTATGGAAAAAGGTAAAAAATGGTCTTTCTGCAGGACGTGTGCAATCTGTTGCACTCAGACTCATTTGTGAAAGAGAAAAAGAAGTTGAAGAATTTTTACCGGTAGAGTATTGGTCTTTAGATGCAGACTTTAAAAAAGGAAAAACTGCGTTTACTGCACAGCTTGTGCAATACAAGGGTAAAAAGCCTGAGTTAAACAATGAAAAAGAAGTTCAAGACATCATTGACGAAATAAAAAACTCTGAGTGCGAAGTAACAGAAATTAAAACGCAAGATAGAACGGTAAAACCAAAGGCCCCATTTACTACATCTAAGTTACAGCAAGCAGCCGCCAATAAGCTGGGATTTACTTCTCGAAAAACGATGCAAGTTGCGCAGCAGCTCTATGAAGGAATTGCAATAGGTTCAGATCGTGTCGGTTTGATAACTTATATGCGTACCGACTCAACACGTATTTCACAAGTTGCACTTGATGAGGTTAGAGAATGGATAAAAGAAAAATATCCAAAAGATTTACCAGAAAAAGCAATTGAATACTCTATGGGAAAAAAGGCGCAAGATGCTCACGAAGCAATTAGACCAACTTATGTAACATACACACCAGAATATGTAAAGGAATACTTAACTCGTGATCAACAACGTTTATACACTATCATTTGGGAAGCATTTGTATCAAGCCAAATGAATAACGCAAAAAGTAGAACAACGGGTGTTGAAATAAAAGCAGGCGATGCACTTTTTAGAATATCTGCAAGCAAGGTCGTTGAAAAAGGTTTTTACAATGTTATTAAACTTTTATCATCAAAAGAGGATTCATCAGGTACTTTGCCTTCCCTTAAAGAAGGTGAAAAGCTAGACACTACAAAATTCCATCCTGAACAACATTTTACACAAGGGCCTCCTCGATTTACTGATGCATCTATTGTTAAAATGCTTGAAGAAAAGGGAATTGGCCGCCCTTCAACATATGCTCCAATTATCTCAGTATTGCTCGATCGCTACTATGTAACAAGAAATAATCGACAGTTAGTTCCAACCCAACTTGGAAGAATCATTAATACTCTCTTAGTGGACTCATTCCCAGAAATAATTAATGAAAACTTTACTGCAGAAATTGAACAAAAACTTGACATGGTAGAAGAAAACTCTGTTGAATGGCCAAAAATCATGGCCGACTTTTACTTTCCATTTCATGACAAAGTTGAAAATGTAATGGAAACACTCGAAAGTCAAAAGGGTAGCATGGATGAGCCAACAGATAAAATTTGCGACAAGTGCGGTCAGCCGATGATTAAAAAGCTTGGACGTTTTGGATTTTTCTTGGCATGCTCTGCCTTTCCTGAATGTTTTAATACCGCTTCGGTTCCATTGGCAAAGTGCCCTCGACCTGATTGCGATGGTGAAATAATTGCAAGAAAAACAAAAGGTAGGGGAAAAGAGTTTTACGGTTGTACAAAATATCCTGATTGTGATTTTATAAGTCATTTTAAGCCAATAAATGCAGACTGTCCAAAGTGTGGTCACTTTATGGTTGAAAAGAGTGATAAAAAACGGGGAACATACAAATCATGTATTAATCCCGATTGTGATTATTTACATACTGCCGGTGAGGAAGAAAATACTGCACTTACCTCAGCAGAATAAGAGTACCAGCGAATAGGAAAGGTGTGGTGATTACACTTGTAGAGTATATTGAAGAGTTTTTAGCATATCAAAGTGGCGTGAGGGGATTATCTGAGAATTCTGTTAGCGCATATAAGCTAGATTTATACAAGCTAGTTGATTTATTAGAAAATGAAATATGTATTGATTCTAAAAACTGTGAAATACTTGTAACAAATATAACTCTAAAGCACCTTCGCTCGTGTATATCAAAGCTTACAAAAGAAAAAAAATCTGCAGCAAGTATTAATAGATTTATTGCAGCAGTGAGAAATCTATTTGCCTATTTGGCAAGATTTGATTATATTAAATCTAATGTAGCTTTAGAACTGAAAACAGTTAAAATGCCGATACGAGTTCCTCATTTTATGAGCACTGCTGAAGCAATTGAATTGTGTGAGTTGCCTACTAAGAAAAACCTTTTGTGGATGGCAAGGGACGTTGCATTGTTTGAGATGCTTTATTCATCTGGATGTCGCGTTTCAGAAATTGCAGGTATTACGCTAGCAGATATTTCTGCTAAGCAGGATTCTGCCCTTGTAACAGGTAAGGGAAAAAAAGATAGAAGGGTATTTTTTTCAAAAGAGGCAACAATAGCTCTTCAAAACTACCTTATTGAGCGCAGTGCAAGGCTATTAGCGTTAAACAAAGGGCTAAAGGGCACAAATAAGCTCTTTATTAACCAAAGTGGAACAGAACTTAGCCCAAGGGGAATACGCTTTATATTAAGCCGCTATTCGTCTGTAGAGGGTACTAATAAGCATGTTCACCCCCACGTGTTTCGCCATAGCTTTGCTACGACGATGATAACAGAGGGTGCAGATATTCGAAGCGTACAAGAAATGCTTGGGCATGCGAGCATTTCAACTACTCAAAGGTATACACATGTAACCTCAGAGTCACTTCGGAAGTTATATAAACAAGCTCATCCACACGGGAAAAGCAATTAACAATTAATAATGAATAATTGTGAAAGTATAGACTTGGGATGTAAGATAACGTAGCCTCTGTTGCCCCCGTCGGGAGGCTAAAGGATACAATCAATAATTATAAATTGTACATTATAAATTATACATTACTAAAGGAAACAAAGTGAAAGAGAAAATAAGAAGTACTACGGTTATTGCCGTTAGAAGAGATGGTAAGGTTGCTATGGCAGGTGACGGTCAAGTTTCTATGGGAAATACTATTATGAAAGGGAATGCTAAAAAGGTTCGCACCATATACGACGGTAAAGTGCTTACCGGTTTTGCAGGGGCTACAGCTGATGCATTCAATCTTTTTGATAAGTTTGAAATGAAACTGCAAGAATATTCTGGCGATATTACCCGAAGTGCCGTAGAGCTTGCAAAAATTTGGCGAACAGACAAAGCTTTAAGAAATTTGGAAGCATTGTTACTGGTAGCAAATAAAGACAAAATTTTACTTATTTCGGGAACAGGCGATGTTATCGAACCCGAAGGCGATGTGTTGGCAATTGGCTCAGGCGGAAATTATGCGTATGCTGCGGCTCTTGCATATATGGAATCATCAGAACTAAGTGCCTTAGAAATTGCAAAAAAAAGTTTAAAAATTGCAGGCGACATTTGTATTTATACAAATGACAATGTTACTGCATTGGAGTTATCATGATTGACGCTTTAAAGGATGCACTTACACCAAAACAAATTGTAAAAGAGCTTGATACCTACATAATTGGGCAAAAAAAAGCAAAGAAATCGGTGGCAGTTGCGCTTAGAAATAGAACTAGACGTCTAACATTAGCCGATGAAGTGCGAGATGAAATAGCTCCTAAAAATATTCTCATGATTGGGCCTACAGGAGTAGGTAAAACTGAAATTGCTCGTCGTTTAGCAAAACTATGTAAGGCTCCATTTATTAAAGTTGAAGCAACTAAGTATACAGAAGTTGGATACGTTGGACGCGATGTAGAATCGATGATTCGTGACCTTATGACTGTTGGTTATAAGATGGTAAAAGATGAAATGCAAGAGCAATTAAAAGCCGAAGCAGTAAAATATGTTGAAGAAGACTTGCTTGATTTACTTTTACCTGGAAGCGGGAAAAAAGATGATAAAGATAAGCAAAAAGACCCTGCCTTCGGTGGTTTTTTACCAATGAATATATTTGGTGGGTCCGTAGATCAAAAGAAAGAAGAAAATCCCAAAGAACCTGCGATGAGTGCAGAAGAAAAAGAAAAGCGTGAGGCTCATCTTTCAAGTTCTAGAGAAAAATTTAGAACAATGCTACGAGAAGGTGTGCTAGAAGATAGAGAAGTTGAAGTTACCATTCAAAAAAAGACACCAAGTGCGCCAATGGAACTTGTTGTGGGTGTAGGCTCTGCAGATATTGGAGGAGCCTTACAAGATGTTTTTTCTTCGATGGGTGGTCCAAAAAGTAAAAAGAAAATGGTGAAGGTTTCTGAAGCTAGAGAAATTCTTACAGAAGAACATTTAGATAGAATGATTGATCCCGATAAAATTGCAGACATTGCAAAAGACAGAGTAGAACAGTCAGGTATTGTCTTCATTGACGAAATTGATAAAATCGCCGTAGCTAACTCAGGACGTGACGGAGGGGTTTCAAGGGAAGGTGTGCAAAGAGATATTCTTCCAATAGTTGAAGGCTCAACAGTCAACACTCGCCAAGGTTCTATCGATACAACTCATATTCTTTTTATAGCTGCTGGTGCTTTTAATTTATCTAAACCATCGGACTTAATCCCCGAACTCCAAGGGCGTTTTCCTCTGCGAGTAGAGCTTGATTCTTTGTCTGCTGAAGATTTTAAACGAATATTAACTGAGCCTAAAAATGCACTCACTAGCCAATATAAACAACTTTTAGAAACAGAAGGAGTTACCATAAACTTTACAGATGATGCTATTGATACCATGAGTACTATGGCTCAAGATGTAAATGCAAATGTTGAAAATATTGGTGCTAGAAGGCTTCATACCATTATGGAAAACATACTGGAAGATTTATCGTTTGATGCTGATGAGCATTCAGGTGAAACAATTGATATTACTACAGAATATGTTAATGATAAATTAAAAGATTTAGTACAAAATCAAGATTTATCTAAGTATATTTTGTAATTTTTTATACAAGGTTGTCCAAAAAAGGGCAACCTTTTTTGTATGTTAAATCTAATTAATAATAAAAAATAAAGTATCATATTTTCATAAAATAGTATTGACACGATGCTGTAATGTTTGTATAAGTAAATTATATAAAAAAGTTAATTTCTTTAAGAAAAGTTATGAGGGTCATTTTAAGCACATTCAGTTTATTTAGTATTCTAATACTAAATGTATATGCATGTAAGGGACCGTAATGAATTTAAAAAACTTTACTTTATTTTTATTCAGTTTAATTTTTGTCTCAGTTTTTGGTCTTTTTTCAGTAGAAAAAGCAAAAATAGTTCGAGTTGGATATCATTCAAATGATGACTTAGTGTCAAATATTCAAAGTATCGGTAATAGAGGCTTTGGCTATGATATCCTAAAAAAAGTTGAAGAACTAAGCGACTTACGCTTTGAGTTTATTGAAATAAATGCAGATCCATTTTTGGCACTAGATAATGGCCAGATAGATATTATCGGACTTTATTTTTACACAGCAGAGAGAGCTGAAAAATATCTTTACCAACAAACTCCACTAAACAATGTTCAAATGTCACTCATTTCTAAAAACAATGTACATATACCCTATAATGATCCGAAGAGCATTGATGGGAAAACCGTTGCAACATATTATGGTAACCCTGCAAACAAAGAACTTGATGCTTATGTGGCTGAAAATGATATATCAGTGCAGTATATAATGGGTAACTTTCATGACTATTATGATGCTGAAGCAGACTTATATATGCATTATTCTTCCCGAAAAACGAATAGCAACTTTGTAAATGTTTTAAACTTTTCTACGCGATATACATATTTTCTTTCCCGTTATGGTAATGAAGATTTGATGGAAGAATTAAATAAAGTGTTTCTTGAAATTGTGAATAATGAAAGCGATTATATTACGACCCTCCAACAAAGATACTTCCAAAAATCGAACCATTTATTTCAAAGAAGCCTTACGAAGGATGAACTTTCAATATTGCGCTCACGTCCATTAAAAGTGGCATATGAGTTACATCATGAACCAGTTACATTTATAAATGAAGTCGGTGAAGCTGATGGAGCGATTGTAGATTTGATGAATACACTTAGCACTATGTATGGGTTTTCTGTAGAATATTACCCCTATTCTATGAAAACTGGTCGAGCTTTACCAAATAACATTGATATAGTTATATCTGCTGTAGGTAATAAAAGAGAAATTTCAGAAAATTTTAAGTCGACCGAATCGTTTTATGAAATGGAGCTGATAGCAATTTTACCACAAATAATAGTTAATGAAAATCTTTCTATAGAATCGATTTGGAAAAATCCTCTAAAAATTGGAATGTTAGAATATCTTAATTTTGATAGTGCTACTTTTTTAGATACAACGCCGTACAGTGAAATCATATACTATGACACATTTGAACTTTTACTTGCAGCATACGCAAAAGGTGCTATAGATGTTGCAGTTTTAACTCATAGTGGTATTACTTTTGCAAATTCCTATTTAAAAGATACTGTGCCATATGTTTATCCTGTTGCATTTGACCTCAATTTTTATTTTAAGGTTGCTAACAATATTGCTGCTGAGTATGTTCCGATTTTTAATGTAATGTTTGATAAGATTTCTATAGAGCAGTACGAAAAAATTTTAGTAGAAAATACGCTCACATTTACATACGATCAACCACTTTTTTTATCAATTTTGGAGAATTGGTACTATGTAGCAATGGTTTTTCTAATACTCTTATTTGCACTTAAGTCATATACTTCTTTGCAAAAGAAAAAAAAGCAAGAAGCCGTTATAGCCGCTTATACTACTGATTTGCTAACAGGGTTTATGACTATGGATAAATTTCGTGATACTATGATAGATGTATTAAAGGAAGCCCATAACAACGAATATGAACTCATCTCTTTTGACATGGATATGTTTAAATCTATAACAATGTATTTTAGCGCCGAAAAAGGAAGAGACGTAATTCTAGCAATTGCAAGCACGTTACGAAATGTGTTTGATAATGAAACTGTGTATATAACGAGAAAAACAGGAGAGCATTTTTTTATTTTACGAAAGGTCGGAAGTGGCTTAACGATCGAAGATCTTTGCTATAAATATATATTACCTAGTATTTCTTCCATCCTTGCGCAGCGATTTCAATTTACGATGTCATTTGGCAATGTAATAATTAGTGACTATAAAGAAAAAGTGTCTGCCCTTATTGGACATGCAGATGCAGCACGAGTTCAAGGAAAGAACAAGCACGAAAATACCTTTATCACTTTTGACAGTAAAATGCGAAAAGATTTTAATAATAAATTATCGGTTACATTACGGATGGAGCAAGCACTGCTTGACCGTGAATTTGTTGTAGTGTATCAACCAAAAATAGACTTTGTAACTCTTAAGGTTGGAGGTGCAGAAGCATTGGTACGCTGGAGACCTAAGGAAGGTAATCAAATTTTTCCTGATGCTTTTATACCCGTGTTTGAAGAAAATGGCTTTATTTTTCAGTTGGATATGTATGTTTTAGAGGAAGTGTGCAGGTTTATAGTTACAAATACTGAAAGAGTGAAAGTACCTCGTATTTCTGTAAATCTCTCAGCAGCATCAATTTTAAATGAGGCCCTCTATGAAAATATTCAAAACATAATATTGAAATATGGATTAAAGCCTGAAGAAATAGAATTGGAAATAACCGAAAGTGCAATAGTGGGAAATGAAGGTCAGTTTGTTTCAAGAGTAAATGAAATAAAATCCTTAGGATTTCTGATATCCATTGATGATTTTGGTGCGGGTGTTTCATCTTTAAACAGGCTTGCGGCAATTAAAGCAGATGTATTAAAACTTGATAAAGCTTTTTTTAATGCTCAAGAAAGTGAAGAAAAAATGAAGGTTGTTGTTACAGATGTTATTAATATGGCCAAAGCACTCAACATGGTAGTTGTTGCCGAAGGTGTTGAGACTCTTAAACAAGCCAAGTGGCTCAAAAGTCTCGACTGTAATTATGCACAAGGGTATTACTTTGAAAAGCCGCTAGAAAGAGACACTTTTATTGACTTGCTTAGCTCTAAAAGAATATATTCATTGGAGCCAGCTGCTCCACATAACTCAACAGGACTTTTTGATGTAGGGCAAAGAAATTACTAATTTTTACTTTGCGGATTATGAAGTTTTAATGTATACCAGTTTGGAGGAACTATTAGAAAATTGGTCACTTGAAAACGATGAAAAATAGGAAGTATTATTATTATTAGACGTGTTTTTCACACTATTTTTTTAAGAAATATTGACATAAAATGATAATAATAGTATAACTATGCTATTAAAAAAGAATTGTGTGAAAAAGTTATGAGGATCTTTTTATACACGCTAGTGAAATAAATACTGTGTATAAAAAAAGTGCAGTATGTGAGGTCCCATTATGAATTTAAAAAAGTTTGCGTTATTGCTATTCAGCTTAGTTATCGTCTCTGCTACTAGTCTTTTAGCGCTAGAAAATAGGGAAATTATTAGGGTTGGATATCACCCTAACGATGATTTAGTTGAGAATATTGAAAAGCAGGGTAATGAAGGCTACGGCTATGAAATTTTACGAAAAGTTGAAGAGGTTAGCAACTATCAGTTTGAGTTTATTGAAGTAACTGGAAGTATATTTGAAGCCTTAGAGAATAACGAAGTTGATGTCGTTGGCCTATTTTATCGAATGCACAAGAGAGAGGAAAGATTTTTATATATTGATATTCCTTTTAATTCTGCTCAAATGAGTCTTGTTGCCAATAAGAACTTAAACATTCCTTATGATAACCCTCCAAGCATTAACGGAAAAACTGTTGCAACATATCATGGTAATCCTGCAAATGAAGAATTAGATGCATACTTACTTGAAAACAATATTTCTGTTACGTATGTAATTGCTGATTTTTATAACTACAGGGACTTGGAAGCCGATTTATACTTATCATATTCCACCGATAAAACCTCAACAGAAAATGAAACAATATTAAATTTATCAAAACAATACACATATTTAATGACTCGAAATGAAGATAAGGTTTTGGCAGAAGGGTTAGAAAAAGCCTTATCAGTACTGGTGACAGAAGAGGGCCTTTTTCATAGTGAACTGGCACTAAAATATCACTTCAATAATAACTATTTATACCATAGAAATTTACGGGAGGAAGAATTAAGGCTCCTTCAAGAAAGGCCTTTACGAGTAGCGTATGAGCAAAACAATGTACCATTAACATATACAAATGCACAAGGAAAAGCAGATGGTGCTATTGTTGCTCTTATGGATGAGTTTATGTCCATGTATAACTTTGAAGTTGAGTATTGTCCGTATTCATTGACTGACCCCGCTAGTTTTCCTTCCGACTGCGATATTATAATATCTGCTGTGGGAGATAGATATGAAATAACAAAAAATTATACATTAACTGAAGTATATCATACAGAACCTATAATTGGTATGGTACCAAGACAAATAGCAAGTAAAAATATAAGCACAGAAGAAATACGAAAAGCTAGCCCTAAAATAGGCATCTCTCAGTATCTCTATTCAGACTATGAACTTTTTCTTAGTTCTGCACCAGAAAATGAAATCATCTTTTATCACAATATAAATAGTTTATTAGATGCATATGAAAAAAGAGAAATTGATATGTTATTGTTTACAGAAAGTGGTCTTTCCTATGTAAACTCATATTTGAAGGATACCGACTCGTACATTTTTTCAGCCGATTTTAATTTAGAGTTTCAGTTTGCAATAGAAAATAATATAGCTACTACTTTTGTGCCCATATTTAATGTAATGTTTGATAATATTTCACCAAAACGTTACGATGAACTACTTGTGAGAAAAATAATATCATTCTTTTATGAACCTTCAGCTTTAGAATTATTAGCAACTAATTGGTACTATCTTGTAATATTTGTATTAGTCATCATTGCTATATTTAGTATCATCGCACTGTTACTAAAAAATGAAAATAAAAAAAATATGCAAAAAATATATGAGTCTGATATTTTAACAGGACTTATGACACTAGATCATTGTAGAGACACGCTAATAAACATATTAAAAGATGCAAAAGATGATGAGTATGAGTTAATATCGTTTGATATAGATTTGTTTAAGGCCATGAATTTGTACTTAAGTGTCGAAAAAGGAAATGAAGTAATTCTTGCTATTGGGAATATACTAAAGAATACTTTTAATGATGACACAATTTATATCTCTCGCAAAACCGCGGACCAGTTTTTAATTCTTAGAAAAATTGATACTGTGCTCACAATGGATAAGCTGTACTATAACTACATACAGCCAGAAATTCGAAAAATTGTTGGGGATGACTATCGTTTTACCGTTTCATTTGGAAATGTAATTATTTCTGATGCAAAAGAAAAAGTATCTGCAATTATTGGATATGCAGATGTTGCAAGGTTGGAAGGTAAAACAATACACGAAAACACGTTTATAACCTTTGACAGTACTATGAGAAAATCGTTTGAAGATAAAATAGCAGTAACTTTAAAAATGGAACAAGCTCTAAAAGATAAAGAATTCGTAGTTGTGTATCAACCAAAAATTAATTTTAAGAGCTTGACTGTAGGTGGGGCAGAGGCCTTAGTGCGCTGGAGACCAAAAGATGCCCCTCAAATTTTTCCCGATGCATTTATTCCAGTTTTTGAAGAAAATGGGTTTATCTTTCATTTGGATATGTATGTATTAGAGACTGTTTGTAACTTTATCGTTGAAAATTATAGTAAGATGGATATTCCAAGAATATCGGTAAATCTTTCTGCAAATTCAATACTTCATGATTCCTTAATAACAAGTCTAAAAGATTGTCTTTCACGTTGCAAACTTTCACCCAACGAACTAGAACTTGAAGTAACTGAAAGTGCTATTGTTGAAGACGGAGAGAAATTCATTTCAAAAATTAAGGAGCTAAAAAAAATGGGCTTTTTAATTTCAATCGACGATTTTGGTGCAGGAGGATCATCTCTAAATAGACTTGGTTTAATAAGAGCTGATATATTAAAGTTAGATAAAGCCTTTTTTGATGATCATGATAGCGAATCAAAGATGAGTGTCGTTGTTGCAGATGTAATTAAAATGACAAAAGGTTTAAAGATGGCGGTAGTAGCAGAAGGTGTTGAAACACTTGAACAGGCAAAGTGGCTGAGGGACATTGATTGTGATTATGCGCAAGGCTACTATTTTGAGCGACCTATAGAAAAAGAAGCCTTTGTTGAGCTACTCCTTAGTAAAAAAATCTATACGTTAGAACAAGATGAAACGAACACTGTTAAGAAAGTAAACGTCTCTGGAATAAAGTCATACGGATAATTTTCGCTACTATTCACGGCCTTAGAAGAATTGTTGAGGCTGTGAATAGAAACATTATCTTTGTAGATATAAAAAATTACATCCACTTTTTTATTGTGAATTCCAGATTCTCATGATATACTATAAGTATGAGTACTATTACATTAAAATTTTCAAATCAAAAAACACTTCGCGTTGAAAGAGGCTCTGTAATTGGTGATTTTATCGATAGCTTTACAGAAGATAAAGATTCAATTATTGCAGCTCGTATTAATAATGAAATATGCTCTTTGGGGAGCACTGTTGATTTTGATGCCGATATTGAACCAGTAATGGTTGGGACAAGCGAGGGATCAGGGGTTTACAGACGTTCTCTTTGCTTTGTTTTGGCAGCAGCGGCACATGAAGTTTTTCATAACACTCGTTTAGTTGTAGGACATAGTTTAGGTTATAGCTACTATTATACCATCGATAGAGAAGAATGCATTAGTCAAGAAGAAATTACATCCTTAAAAGAAAAAATGCAAGAACTTATTTCCCTTGACCTTTGCATAAAACAAGATATTGTTTCATATAAAGATGCAACTGAAATTGTAGAAAAATTGGGGCTTACCGAAACTCGAAAACAGCTTAAGTATCTTGTGCGAAGAAGCTATAAAATCAATAGCTTAAGAGATTTTTCTGACCTTTATTTTGGACCACTTTATCCTTCTACAGGAAAATTAGAACTTTTTGATTTATTACAGTATCAAGAAGGTTTTTTATTGCAGTTTCCATCCACATCTCGTCCACGTGAAATACAAAAGTATGAAGATGTGCCACAACTTTTTAATGTGTACAAGCGCTATAAAGATTGGGGTAAAACGCTTGGTGTAACCTCTGTTGCTTCACTCAATGAAAAAGTTGTAAACAAGTCAATAAAGGATTTTGTAAATATTACAGAAACCTTACAAAATAAGTGCATTGCAGATATTGCAGATACCATTTACAACAGAAAAGATGTAAGGGTTATTCTTATTGCAGGACCTTCAAGCTCTGGTAAAACAACTACATCAAAAAAACTCACGATGCAATTACAAGTATTAGGCTATACTCCGAGGGTAATTGAACTTGACACCTATTATATTGGAAAAGATAAAACGCCGTTAGATGAGAAAGGAAACCCAGACTATGAATGCTTAGAAGCACTTAATGTAGAAAAGCTTAATAACGACTTAGTTGCTTTATTTGAAGGGAAAGAAATTGAGCTTCCTGCCTACGATTTTAATGAAGGTAAAAGTTATCCAAGTGGGAAAAAGATGAAACTTCATTCTCATGAAATTTTAGTCCTTGAGGGTATTCATGGCCTAAATGATAAACTCACTGCATCAATTCCTGCAAAATATAAGTTTAAGATTTATCTTTCAGCCTTAACACAACTTAATCTTGATGACCATAATAGAATATCTACAAGTGATAATCGCTTGGTGCGTCGTATTGTGCGCGATTATAATTTTAGGGGTATGTCTGCTGTTGCTACAATGCGTATGTGGGAAAATGTACATAGGGGAGAACGAGCCTATATTTTTCCATTTCAAAATAATGCAGATGTTATGCTAAATACAGCACTCGATTACGAACTTGCTGTACTTAAGGTATATGCAGAACCTCTTTTGCGGTGTGTAACACCACTCGACAAAGAATACGATGAGGCAACACGCATATTGCGATTTTTAGATAACTTTGCACCAATTCCTGCAAACCTTGTACCGACACAGTCGATTATAAGAGAGTTTATAGGCGGAAGTGATTTTAAATACTGAGATAATGCCTAATTACGAATTACGAATGTGGTGGGTAGCAAGTAGTGGTTTATTGCAATAAACCACTACTTGGTAATGTAAAAAAATCTATTCTTGAAAAAATCCTAAATTTATGCTACTCTTAACGAATGAACACCGACGACAGTCCAACAATACACGGTCTTTCCCAAATGCTTCTTTCATCAAATGATTCTTGGTGCATAACTGGAAAGTCTAGCGGAATTAAGCAAGCATTTTTTAATTCGCTCATTTCGAAAAAAGCATCTATAGTTTCATTAGAGCTTGCTACAAATATCATTTTAGAAGAGCGTAAAAATGATGACAGCGAGTATGTTGAAGGTGGAGTAGATGCAGGGCGTACCGTTTTTAGATATCTATCAGAAGCGGTAAATGATGTTGATTTTGAAACCCATCCAATCGTTGCACTATGTGGTATTACACATATCTTAAAGCGTGGCTTAAAGTATCTTTCTACGGGTGAAATGAGACGAACACTTTTTTGTAAGGCACTTTTGGAAAGTCACAATCTTGTACTTTTGCATGAACCTTTTGCGGGACTTGATGCAGAGTCACATTCTGCTTTTTTTAAGTATATTGATGAGCTTTCGATGTCTCATAAAAGGCGCTTTATTCTCAACGTTGAAAGATTTTCAGATGTTCCTTCATCTATTGAAAAGATAGTTGAGTTTATTGGGGATAGCATTTCATTTATTGGTAATCAAGATGATTATAAAAACTTACTTCAAACTAGGTTAAAAGAGCATCACCAAGAAGATAATGCCAGTGCAAAGCGCTTTTTAACGGAGTTTATTGATATTAGAGAAGAAAGTAATGCAACACTTTTTAATCAGGAACAACATACAGAAAAAAAAGAGCTTATACGTTTTAATAATGTGAATGTAGGCTGGGGTGATAATAAGGTCTTGCAAGGGGTTAACTGGACTCTTGTAGAAGGAGAGCATACACTAATTCGCGGACCAAATGGCTCAGGAAAAACAACGCTTTTAGAACTCATTACAGGGGATAACACACAAGTATACTGTAACGATATTTGGTTATTTGGAAAAAAACGGGGAAGCGGCGAAACAATTTGGGACATAAAAAAGCAATTAGGAATTGTTTCTTATAAACTACACGTAGAATATAAAATGCTCGGTGGCATTGACTTAGAAGCAGTTGTTCTTTCTGGCTTTCATGATTCAATAGGCTTATATGAACAACGCTCTCCTGTAGAGCAAAAGTTAGCAAAAAGATGGCTTCATTTAGGTGGTTTTGAAGGAAGAGAAAATGAAAATTTTGCAAAACTTTCTTATGGAGAGCAAAGGGTGGTACTAATTTTACGAGCAGCAGTAAAAGGTGCTCCCATTTTAATACTTGACGAACCTTGCCATGGATTAGATGATGAATGGAGAGAAAAAATACTAAGTCTCATGGATGTAATTGCAAGCAAGAATGTGAGCACAATATTACATGTAACTCACGATGAAACTGAAATACGAGAATTTGAAAAGCATCGCATAGAATTAATTCCTAGAGAAAATCCTACTGTAAGACATACTATCCAAAACTAGTTTTTCTGCAAATTAATATTTTTTTGTGTTTGTCTATATAGCCTTTGTGCAAGCAATTTTGATAAAAAGATTGCATAGTGTGGATTCTTTCGTATAAGGCTTAAAAAAGCAGTTTTTGGTATTTTTATTAACCGACCTTTTCCAACCGACAAAATAGCAGCCGATCTTCTATCATTCAGTAGGAATGACATTTCACCAATAAACATATCTTTTGGTGTTAATATTGATACCAGCTTTCTATTTACATATACGGCATACCTACCTGAAACAATAAAGAAAAGATTATTGCTAGGTTCATTTTGTTTACATACAACTTCTTTGTCATTATATTCAATTGCGGTATAAGGCGAAATAATGAGTGGAACGGTATTAACTTCGTTTTGGGTGTTTGGAATTGAAAAACTAACTTCGTTACCTTTTTCATTATAGTGTAATTTTTTAACAAAATTCTCACTGATTTTTACACCCATACCATGCATGCCAACTTTAGCCTGAGCTCCTAATCGCATTTTCCAATCAAAGCCATCTCCATCATCTCTAATTGTAAAATGAGAAAGAGCCTTTGTAAGGGTATATGTAATATGTATGTGCCGTAGTGCAATTTTTGGATCTTTATTTCTTTCTGCAATAAGGTCTAGAATATCATTTCCTTGTTCTAACCACGCAGTTTTTTCATCGTAATCAATTCCACAGTTACCATGCTCGAGGGCATTAAACAAAAGTTCAATGAGTACAGTTTGAAGTTTGTAACGGTTGTCTTCATCGATATAGTTTGAGCTATACAAATAGTTTACCAAAAAGCTTGTATAGACTTGGATATCAAAAGGATTATTCTTACTTATAAATGACCAAGATTCATTTTCACCAAATTCATCTTGAACGCCTCGACTATATAAAAAGTGTTGGTTTTGTAGAAGTATTCTTAAAAGACTTGAAAAGTTTTTTATAAAGTTATTTACTGTTTGCACAATCATAATATTGCTGTTTTTTAAACTTTCAATCATGCTCACCTGTGCTTGATCTTTTGCTATGGCAATGATACCACCGTTATGTAGCCACGGGTCTTCGCCGATTGCATGTAAGATTTTTCGCCACTTAATTTGTGAAGATGTAAAGTCAATAATTTTTATTTCAGGTAATTCATAATAAATGGTTCGTATTACTTCTTCAGTACTAACGCAGAGGTCAAAATCAAAGTATGTTGCATATTTTTTTTGAATACGTTCCACGGCTTTTTTAATTCGTATATTTGCAGATGCAATGAGTATTTTTTTCACATTATCTCTCCGAAGAAATTATATCACAAGTTATTGTTTTTTTCAACGTTAAATACCTGCATATTCTATTTTTTTTGTTTTTTTTACAGGGGGACGCAAAAATATCTACTATTTCCATTACTGTCTTGTGCTGTGATGACATCCATGGGAAGTTCATATACACTTGTTAGGTTTTGGGGAGTAAGGACCTCTTGTGTTTTACCAAAGGCAAAAGCTTTACCTTTTTGCAGTATAAGTGTGTTATTTGCGTATAAAAATGGTTGGCTTAAGTTATGACTTGTAATGAGTATAGAAAGACCATTCGTTGCAAGTTTCTTTATTGTATTAATTACTAGTGTTTGGTTATAATAGTCTAAGTTCGACGTAGGCTCATCCATAACAAGAATACGCGGACTTTGACAAAGGGCTCTTGCAATTAATACCATTTGTTTTTGACCACCACTTAATGTATCGTAGGAAGCATTCGCGAGGTGGTCAATGTGTAACTTTTTTAATGCCTCATTTGCAAGTAGTTCATCATTCTTCTTTGGAAAAGAAAGGGCCGGGATATAGCTTGTTCTTCCCATAAGTACCATTTCAAAGGCAGTTAATGAAAATTGCATTGTGTGATGTTGGGGAACGTATGCTATGATTTTAGCTTTTTCTCTTTCTTCATACTTTACAATTGAGTCATCTTCTAAAAGTATGTCGCCGCTCGAATTCTTTAATAAACCTAAGATAAGTTTTATAAGAGTTGTTTTACCCGCTCCGTTTGGTCCAACTATGCATGTCACATCACCTTTTTTCATGCTAAATGATATGTTATTGCAAACTATTTTTTTCCCATATCCGCCGCTAATATTTTTTACATGAAGACTCATATATTACTTTCCTACCTTGTATCGCATTAAAAATATAAAGAAAGGAGCTCCTAGTAAGGCTGTAAAAACGCCGATAGGAACCTCCGATTGGAAAAAGGTACGAATACTTGTGTCTATAACAAGCAAAAAAATAGATCCAAGTACAGCAGAAGAAGGAATAAGGTATCGATTATTGCTTCCAAATATAAATCGTGCGATATGTGGAATCATCAAGCCAACCCACCCAATTAATCCACCTAAGCAGACAGCAGCTGATGTTAAAAGTGTAGATGCCAAAATAACAATGAGTTTCCATTTTGTTATGTTTATTCCGAGCGTTTTAGCTTCATCATCTTCTAACATAAGAACATTTAATTTCCACCGAGATATAAATAAAAGTGTAGCCCCAATACACATAGGTGCGAGGCTAAGAAGTAATGATGATGTTTGTATTTTTGATAAACTTCCTAAAAGCCAAAAGGTAATTTCAGGAAGAGTGTCGGTGGGGTCTGATGTATACTTAATCATAGATACAACTGAGGTGCAAACAGAGCCAACCATTGTGCCAGTTAAAATGAGCGAGACCGTTTGTGAAAGCTTTGATTTTATACTTACTGTGTATGAAATAATAACGGTTAAAAACCCAAATAAAAAGGCAAGTAGCTGTGTTACCATAAAACTTTGACCAAGTAGTATCGCAATAGAAGCTCCTACGCTTGAACCTGATGATACACCTAAAATATCGGGTGAAACAAGTGGATTTCTAAACATTCCTTGGTACGCCGCTCCTGATATAGCAAGAGATGCACCAATGAAGAGAGAGGCAAGTACTCTTGGTAATCGTATGTTATGGATAATGTTAATAGCTTGTAAATCGTCTCCTTGTATAAAAAGAAGTGCTTTTAGGGTATCAGTTATGCTTAGCGAATAATACCCAAGGGTTAGTGAGCATATGGATAGTACAATACAACCTATTAAAAGTACAATAATTTTTAAGCTTGGTTTTTTTTCAATTGCTTTCATTTTTTCCTTGACGGTATACATAAGTCATGCTATTATTATATAAGCGTTATACTAATAAAAGAATAACGCTATAGAGCTAATTTGTCAAGAAAAAAAGGATTATTGTATGAAAAAAATATTTTTAGTGATATTTTCACTTTTTATTTGGGCTAGTATCTTTGCAGGTGGAAGTACTGAAATATCTTCCGATGATGGTGAAAGAATAGTTGTTGACATGGCTGGGCGTTCTGTAAATGTACCAAGTACTGTTCGTAAAGTTTTTTCAACAAACCCTATAGGCACCATTTTTTTGTACACGCTTGCACCAGAAAAAATGGTAGCTTGGAACTTTACGCCAAATGATGATGAGATGGAGTTTATTGCAAAAGAACAACAATCACTTCCTGCATTTGGACAAGATGCGCGTGTAAATTATGAAGCAGTTTTAAGTGCAAACCCAGATGTAATTCTTGTTTACTTTCAAACAGTGAATGATAAACTTTTTTCCGATATTGCAGCATTAGAACAAGCTCTTTCAAAACCAGTTGTTGCGATAAAAGGACAACTGATTGATGCCGATGAAACTTATGAGTTTTTAGGTGATTTATTGGCCGTTCAAGATGAAGCCCAAAAACGTGCAGACTATGTGCGAGGCATATTTGAAAATAATACTAAAACCTCTCAGAAAGTGAATGTATATTTTGGTGACGGACTTGTTTCGTTAGATACTATTCCAAAAGGTTCTCCTTCTAGTCAAGAATTAGATTTAGCAGGCGTTCAAAATGTAGCCGATGTTGCCTTTGGATCCCAAAGTAGGGTAAGCATATCTAGTGAGCAAATTATTGCATGGAATCCAGACATAATAGTATTAAATGGCGAACCCAAAGAAGGTGTTTCGCAAAATCAGGCGGTTGCAGATTTTATGTCGAATCCTATGTATAAGGATTTAAAGGCAGTGATGGGTGGTAGAGTGTATGGTGTTCCAAAAACGCCATTCAGCTGGGTAGGGCGTCCTATTGGTGTAAACCGACTTATTGGTGTGCAATGGATAGAACACCTTGCATACGGTACAAGTGATAAAGATTTTATTAAAATAGTTAAAGAGTTTTATGAACTTTTTTATCATGTTGAGCTTTCCGACGAAGACATTGAAAAATTACTAGGTATGAATTACTAATTATGGAAGTGCTTGTATCTGTAAAGCTTAAAAACTCAGAAATATTTTTTGGCAACGGTATAGCAGAGCTTTTAGAAGAAATTGATAAAACAGGATCTCTTGCTGAGGCTTGCGGGGCAATGGACATGGCTTACAGCAAGGCGTGGAAAATAGTAAAAAGAGCAGAAACAGAACTTGGCTTTTTACTTGTGGAGCGAAAAACCGGTGGAAAAGGCGGTGGTGGTAGCACGCTTACAGAAGATGGCAAGGCTTTTTTAAAACGATATCTTGCTTTTAGAACTGATGTAGAAGAGTACGCTAAAAAGAGCTTTGAAAATCTCTTTTAAAAAAATACGGTATGCTAATTTTTTTAAGCCGCAAGAATGAATAGGATGCAAAGGATGATGGGTACACGGTATAAACACTATCCCTTAGCATCGTGAACATCCCTGAGAGAAGCATTAGAGAAGATTTATCAGGGATA
>CAYJMR010000003.1:0-31417 GCA_964371375.1 uncultured Treponemataceae bacterium | reverse complement strand
TAGATAAAATCGGCATGGATGTCGATTTTATCGTATGTTGCGACTCGTACCAGACCCCTCACCTCCGCATCAATTGTATTTGGCAAACAGGTTTGCAAGGAGAATAACTAAAAAAAATCTGAAAATAATAGTGAAAAGTATCCGCACAAAATGTGCAGGTTTCTGTGGTTAAGACACAGACCAATATAAGTTCGTTTTTACGGATAGGTACATTGCGTTAGCGATTGGAGCACTGAGGCATTGGTATTTCAATACCAATGCCGAATCGACCGCAGAATGCCTATTTGGCATTCGAGGACGATGAACGCTAGTGAAGTGCGAAATGAGCGACCGCACCTTGTGGTGCGGGAACGCCCGTTTAAATCGTAATCAACTTTTCGTTATTTTGAATAATTTCTGTTAGAGGTTGACCCATAGAAAGAACCGTTATTCCGAGGCTTTCAAGTTTTTCTGTTACACCGAATTGGTTTGCACAGGCAATACATGCTCTAACCTGAACTCCTGCCTCTTGTGCTTTTTTGATAGCTTCTTGGATGCTTTCATCCTCGGCTACCAGTTTAGCTGTAGCGCCCCACACGATAAGATCTATTGCGTCCCACCATTTTCTTAGCATTGAGTTTGTTGCGTACATAAACACCATTTTATGTGCTGTGTCGATGTTGTCATTTGTCCAGAGGATGTGTAATTGCTTCATATAAGACTCCATAAATTTTGTATAATATCATTATACCACACTATTAATAGTAGTGCCTATTTAATTATTGAGAGGTTTTGAAAAAAGTTTTATTTTTTTTAAAAGTTCCTGTGTTGTGCTTGCATCATTTTCTTTGGCTGCCATGAGAAAGAGCTTTGCGCAAGTTTGGGCATCTGATAGAGCGTTATGGGCATCGTAAGTTATATTAAAGTGTTCTGCAAGGTAGGGAAGGTTATGCTTTGGGAGGTGTCTCCAAACACGGCGTGCAACTTGTACTGTACATATGCTTTTTCGTTTTGGAATACCTATGTTATAGTACTGTAAGCATCCTTTAAGAATGCGCATATCGAAGCCAGCGTTGTGGGCTACGAAGGGGCTGGTTGTACTTGCTTCGGGCTCATTACCTAGAAATGGTTCAATTTTTTCATGCCACACAGTCTCGAAAGACTCTTCGTTCTGAACCATCTGTGGTCTAATTCCATGTATTTCTATAAAACGTGGTACAAAGTAATTTGATGGGGGTTTTATGAGCGTGTACAGTTCATCGGTAATTTTTCCATTTACATAGCGGATAAGTCCTACTGAGCATGCACTATTTGAGTCGAAATTTGCTGTTTCAAAGTCTATTGCTATAAAATTCATTAGAATCTCTTTTTAATATAGCGCATAAGTTCACTTAAGTTTTCAATTTTTCTTGATGAGTTTCCCGAGCGAACATAAAAAGCTTCACCTTTATTTTCAATATTTACATACATTGGCTCATCGCCTTCTTTTATTGTAACACACAAAAACTCAAGATTATCGATTTTACAAAAACTACATTTAATTTGGCTTGCGCAAAAATCCTTGCCAAATTCTTTATCTATAAGATTTCTGAGGTGTAGCTCAAAATAATCTGCATCAGGGCTTTTTAGAGTTGCATAATCTTTTTCTAAGCCGACTATGGTTCCATTATCTTGAACACCAATTAGTAATTTTCCGCCGGTAGAGTTTGAAAAGGCTGCGATAGATTTTATTATAACTTTTTCTAAATCTTTATTTAAATCGTTGTTTTTATAGTCCCATCGTAGGCTCGACTTAAATTCAAGAGATTCGCTTTCTCCCTTTCTAATGAGTTGAAGCATTTTTTCTTCATCACTTAATCTAAAGTTTGTTTTTCGACCCAAAAGCAACAATAGAAACAATGAAAAACCAAAAAAAGAAAATAAAATTATTACGGTAAATAATAAAAATTGTCCAGGACCACTTATTGATGCTTCTGTTATATATAACTGGATTCTAAAAGGGGTATCGCCAATAGAAAAGGATACTTCGGTTGTACCATAAATTTCGTTATTTATGGTACGCGCTATTGGATTTTCAAGCTGAGGCAAAAGGCGTCCTTTTTGATTGGCCGCCAAAAAAAATGACTCATCTACTTGGTGAATAGTATTATAACTCTCCCACTGAGATTCATTTAGAACTGATACGATACGATTTCCTCTTGAATCTTCGATGACTGAAAATCCTTCAATAGCAGAGTCTTGCAGTGTTACATTTGTTAGAGGAAGGTCTATTTGTAAGCACGTTTCTTCATTATTATGAAGTTTGTAATATATAATAAGATTTGCAAATGTGTCAACTACTTCTATATGGCTCCATAAAACTTGTCCTTTTTTCAAGGTATGAGGAAAATTGTTTTCATCAATTATCTCTACCTTGGTAAAGAAACCAGTTTTCTCAAATATTTCGAAAAGAAGAGCATCTTGAACAGATTCTTCACTTGTACTGATAATATTTTCAATACTAACTAGCTGAGATAAGGGTGTGTATGCCATTTTAAAAGTCATTGAATAATTTTGCGCAATGAGGTTGAGAGTGTCTCTATCTATAAACCACGTTCTCATAATATTTTGACCAATAAACAGAAATACACCTAAAGAGAATAACAGTGTTGCAATGGCAAAGAGTTTTTTTAAGTGTTTTTCTATTATTCTTTTAAGGTGATTTTTGAGCGTCATGAAATTAGTTTACTTACAAATATCTGAAATTCTTTTTGCGATTCTTTGTAATGGAACTTGTTCTTGGACAGCACCCTTTTCAAAAGCGACACGTGGCATTCCGTATACGATAGAACTTTCTTCGTCTTGTCCTAATGTTTTTGCTCCTTGTCGACGCATTTCAGCAAGCTCGACAGCACCGTCGCGGCCCATACCAGTCATAATTACGCCAAGGGCATTATTGCCATATTCTTTCGCTACTGATTTAAACAGTACATCAGCAGAAGGCCTGTGGCCGTTGCAAGGTTCATCATCTGTTAAGTGGATTATTGTAGCTAAAGCTTTTTTTTCAACTACAACATGCTTGTTGCCTGGAGCAATAAATACCCTGCCAGGTTTAAGTATATCCCCTTCTTGAGCTTCTTTTACTTCGAGGGGGCAAATATTATTTAAACTTAATGCAAATTCTGCAGTAAAGCCTGCAGGCATATGTTGTACAACCACAATAGGCTGCTTGAAATTTGGGTCTATGTCTCTAAAAACTTCACGTAAAGCATTCGGGCCTCCGGTTGATATTCCAATTGCTACAATATCTATTTTACCCTCGGGTTTTATTGCTTTAATTATTCCATCGCTTTGAGATGGGCTAGATTGTATAGAACTTTTGCTGCTAGATAAAGCACTGGTTGTTTTTGATAAAAGACTTGCGGGTTTTTCTCCCTTGTTTATATATGCACCACCATATGTTTGTATGAGCTTAACTAAATTATCTGCTAAATCATTTATGCCCGTAGTACCGTTTGGTTTGAGCAAGAACTCACATGCCCCCAATTCTAAGCATTCCATAGTCCAAGAAGCTCCCGACTGGGCTATACTAGAAAACAAAATAGTTGGTATGTCTATATTCGCCTTTTTTCTTTCTTTCATGAATTCTAAACCATTCATAACAGGCATATTAAGATCCAATGTTATTACATGATATGTATTCTGAGCAATTTTTTCGAGAGCAATTTTTCCGTTTTCGGCTGTATCAACCATAACGTTTTGCATGGATTGCTGAATTAATTTTGAAAAAAGGTCCCTCATTAGTTTTGAATCATCAACAATTAATATATTAATAGTAGGCATTAAAAATTCCTTAAAATGTGTTTAAAATAGTTTTTTGAATCTAGCTTATTTTTTTTGGTAAATACAAGCCCAGTCTGTTTTTAAAAACTCAAACTTAGTATCCATACCAAATAAAGATTCAGAGTGTCCAATAAATAAGAATGAATCATTGTCCATTGAGTCGTAAAAACATTTTACTGTTGCTGTTTGTGCCGGTAAGTCAAAATAAATTAAAACATTTCTGCAAAAAACAATGTCATTATCTGTTGCACTTGAATTATGTTTTAAGTTGTGGTAGTCAAATTTAATCGTGTTTTTTAAGCTTTCATTTATTTGATAACCACCTTCAACTTGGGTGAAATATTTTGAAAGATAATTCGGCGGAATTCCTTCGCATTTAGAAGCTGGGTAAAAACCTTGTTTTGCTGTTAATATGGATTTTAGTGAAATATCTGATGCTAATATTTGGAATGAAACAGTAGGTGGTAAAATTTCCTTTAGTACCATCGCAATTGTGTATGGCTCTTCTCCTGTTGAACAACCTGCACTCCACACCTTTATAACATTTTGACCTTTTTGCTTTTTTTTATCTAGAACTTTCGGAATAACATAATTAATAAGAGTATCAAAATGTGGTTGATTCCTAAAAAATCTTGTAAGATTGGTAGTAACTGAATCAAGCATCCATTTCATTTCATCAGGATTTGTTGTAACAAGTTTATGAAAATCCTGAAGGCTTTCAAGAGATTTCTCTTTTAAACAAGCGCGCAGTCTTCCTTCAAGAATAGTACGATTTACATCTGAAAATGTTATACCACTTTCTTTGTAGATGAGTTTACTGAATAAGTCAAAATCTGCATCATTTAATTTAAAATCCATACTATATTATAAATTAAAAGATAAAAAAAGTAAACAGTTAGACCCATACTATTGACAAAAAATGCTAGAGATGTAAAATCATAGTATGAGTAAATATATTTTGGTAACAGGTGGTGTATGCTCCAGCCTAGGTAAAGGGGTTGCTTCTGCAAGCATTGGGAGTCTCTTAGAATGTAGCGGCTTAAAAATTGCAATGATGAAATGCGACCCATATATAAATATTGACGCAGGAAACATGAGTCCTTATCAACATGGTGAAGTGTATGTTACAGCTGATGGAGCTGAGACAGACTTAAACTTAGGAAATTATGAGAGATTTACAGATGTTTCTTTATCGGCTCAAAATTCTGTTACAACTGGACAAGTGTATGAAGCAGTAATAAAAAATGAGCGAGCAGGAAGATACAATGGGCGTACTGTCCAAGTTATACCACATATTACCGATGAAATTAAAAGACGAATATATCTTATTGGTACTCAAACAAAGGCAGATGTGGTTGTTGTTGAAGTAGGTGGAACTGTGGGGGACATTGAGTCTATACCTTTTTTAGAAGCTACAAGGCAATTGGTACGAGAGCTTGGGAAAAAAAATGCCCTATCAATTCATATAACTCTAGTACCATCTATTACAGGTGGTGAGTTAAAAACAAAGCCAACACAACACTCAGTAAAAAAAATGCAAGAGCTTGGTTTGCAACCAGATATATTACTTTGCAGAACAGAAAAACTTCTAGACGAAGATCTAAAAAGAAAAATTGCACTTTTTTGCAATGTAGAAAAAACAAGTGTCTTTACATCGGGAGATGTTAAAAAAACTATTTACGAATTACCGAGAGAGTTACATAAACAGGGCTTTGCAGAAACTATATTAAAAAAACTTGGATTTGAAGATCATAAAACAGATATAAAATCATGGAATGATTTTATATCACATTTGAATAGCACAAAGGGTACGATTCGTATAGGAATGCTATGTAAGAAAAAATACATTGATGATTGGTTTAAGTCTGCTAGGGAATCTTTATTTCATGCTTGCGTTGCCGCGCACTCTTTAGATTTGGACCTAAAAAAAATTGATGCTGAAAGTGTAGAAATTGCAAGTGATATCCGTCCTTTTTTTAAAGATGTTGATGCAATTATCATTCCTGGGAACTATGGACAACGAGGCTTCTTAGGCTTGTTAAAAACAGTTCAGTATGCACGAGAGAACAAAATCCCATACCTAGGCATCGACTTGGGAATGCAATTGATGGCAATTGAATCAGGTAGAAATCTTTTAGGATGGGAAGATGCGGATTCTACAGAATTTGTTGAAAACTCTTCGTATCCCGTTATTAGTTTACCTGAAGAGCAAACAGGGTTTGTTCCTGCTGGTGTTATGAGGCTTGGAAATGAAGATATTTTGATTAACAAAGGATCAAAGCTTAGTAAAATATATAATACGTTAGAAATTACTGAGCGGCACCGCAACAAGTACTCGTTTGATAAAAAGTATGCAGAAGAACTTGGTAAAACAGGCTTAACGATTAGTGCAGTTGCAAAAAACGATAATCATATAGAAGCGTTTGAATGGGAAAATCACCCTTGGGGCATTGGGGTGCAGTACCATCCTGAGTTCTTGTCATGTCCTAAACATCCTCATCCGTTATTTGTGGATTTTATTAAGGCTGCACAAGAATATCTTCAAAAGAACAAAAGGTAGATATGTCTATTAAAAAAGGGTGTAAAAACACATTTGTACTGGTAATACCTCTACTCCTTTTGATTTCTTGCTCGCTGGATTACTTCGAGCAAGAGGATTCAGAGTCTACTTCGCCCGAATTTGTCTTTTTTGACACCACCTTTAATAGAATCGAAAACAATAAACTTAGTCTTGTTATGGATGTTGCACAGGTTGAACAATATAGCGAAGGTGGTTTAATGTTTGCAAAACAACCCAATTTTACGCTATATGATAGTAACGAAAAAGTAAGTGCAATTGGATTTTGTGATACTCTTTCAGCCAATACCGAGCGAGATGAGTATACTTTTTACGGAAATGTGTCTATAATTAGCTATGAAAACGATGCAAGGATAGAAGCAGAAAACCTGCGTTGGAATGGTGATATGGAAATGTTTTCAGGCGCAATAGGTGAATCTGTGCTTATATTTGTTGGTGGCAATAATGTTGGAGAGAGCGGTGTTATAAATGAAAATTCGACAGAGCTTATTGTTGAAGGGCAAGGATTTTCTGCAAGTGGCGTTGATTTTTCATATTCTTTTTCGGGACCTGTATCGGGGAGTATAATTGAAAACTAATAGTAAAATTTACAATGTAAAACCTCTTTCGTTTAGAATTATTTTGTGTGTAATTATGACATTAGTAATATGTTCAAAGTTTGTCTTTAGTGAAACAATCCAGTTCTCTGCAAATTCAATGAGTGGAACAGTAAATAACAATGTTGATTATACACGCCTTTCAGGAAATGCATTTGTAAAAACTGACACTATGGAATTAAATGCAGATAATATTGAAATGAATGGGGATAACTATCGATACATTGTTGCAACGGGTAATATAAGCGGAATATACTCTGAGGCAGGTTTTACCTTTGAATGTGATTCAATTACGTACGATAGAGAGGAAAAAGTTGCAGTATTGGAAGGCAATGTTGCAATGATCGATACAGAAAATGACGTTGATTTGAAGGCAGAATTTGTAGAGTATAACCAAAACACTGAAGTAGCCCTTATACAAATAGATGTTGAAATAGTACAAGACAAATCTATCTGTACTGCAGCATTTGCCTTGTATCGCAAAGATCTTCAAATTTTAGAACTTAGTGGAAGTCCCAAAATAACTCAAGAAGAAGATATCTTTCAAGCGCATGAAATAATTTTCAATTTGGATACAGAAGAGATAACATTAATTGGAAGTGTGCAAGGAACAGTAACCGACACAGGTGACGAGAGTAACAATGAGAGTGATTCAGAGGAGGGCGTAAGTGAGTGAGTTGCGAGTTGCCAGCCTATATAAAAATTTTGGAAAAAAAGAAGTAGTACGTGGTGTTGACTTCTCTATGGAGCGTGGTAAGGTCGTAGGACTTTTGGGGCCCAATGGAGCGGGAAAAACTACAATATTTTATATGATAGTTGGTTTTTATAAGCCAACACGGGGGGACGTATTTTTAGATGATGTTTGTATTACAACTTTGCCAATGTTTAAACGCTCCCGATTGGGTATATCATACTTACCGCAAGAAGCTTCTGTCTTTAGAAAACTCACTGTAGAACAAAACATATGGGCTATAATTGAAAGTCGCAAAGATTTAAACATCGATCAAAAACATACTCTGCTGGAAAGCTTGCTCTCAGACCTTTCTATTGGTCGTCTTCGAAAACAAATGGCATATACCTTATCGGGTGGAGAGAGACGAAGGACAGAAATTGCACGGGCACTTGCAACGGATCCTAAGTTCTTACTGTTAGATGAACCTTTTGCAGGGATCGATCCAATTGCGGTGTCTGATATAAAAGAAGTTGTAAAATTTTTGTCGGACAGAGATATAGGTGTCTTAATTACCGATCATAACGTACGAGCCACCCTTGATATTACCGACAATGCAATAATTATTAACCAAGGTGAAATTCTTGTACATGGTTCACAAGAGGAAATTTTGGAATCTGAAATGGCTCGTAAAATATATTTGGGTGATGAGTTTGAAATGTAAAAAAGGGGATTACATACCTTTTGATTGCAATCCCCCGTTTCTTTGTTTAGATTGAAATTTTGTCCTGAGAGCCGTCGCCTACATATTTTTTTAATTGCATTGCAGCAACTTTTACGTTAGCTATTACAGACGGGCCACCAACACAGCCTCCTTCGCAAGCCATGACTTCTACTAAGTTTGGTGTGTCATCATTTATTGGAGCTTCTCCACTTTGTATTTTTCCGTAACCTAGCAACAATTTCATTCCAGCTCGATCAAGGCCGTTTATTACTGCAGGTTTTAGCTTTTGAGGATCCTTTAAACGAATACGAACTGCCTCAGCAACACCACCGGTTGTAGCAAAATTTCTACCGGAAGCGGTTGGAATAATTGAAAGCGGAGCTGCCTCTACGGTACCAATTTCAATTTCTTTTGCAATAAAGAAAGCACCCATTTCTTCAACTGAAAGTACATAGTCTACCAATTCATCATCCATCCCTTCTCTTCTTTTTGCTAAGCAAGGGCCAATAAAAACAGATATACAATTTGGATCTTTCTTTTTTACAATTTCTGCAGTGTAGTGCATTGGGGTTCGTGTATCAGAAACGCAAGGGTTTAATTCTGGTACATGTAATTGTACTGCCCGTACATATGCAGGACAACACGATGTTGTCATGAGCTTATGTCCGTGCTCCATTCTTTCTTCAAATTCTGCCGCTTCTTTGTCTGCTGTAATATCGGCTCCTATTGCTACTTCCCAAACGTCTGAAAAGCCTGCTTGTAAGAGTGCCGATTCAAGTTGTCCTGGAGCTGCCCTAAACTGAGCTGCCACTGCAGGGGCATACATTACAACAACGTTTTTACCACCCATAATATGCTTTATAACATCAACAAGTTGTCCTTTGTCCATCATAGCACCAAAAGGGCATTCCCTCATACAATTACCACAAAAGATACACTTTTGATAATCGATAACTTCTTTTCCTTGCTCATTTTTAGAAATTGCACCTACAGGGCAGGATTCTTCACATGGAACAGGGATTTTAATAATTGCATGATATGGACAGTTATTTAAACACATACCACAGTTTATACATGTTTCTTCATCTATAACCGCTCTACCATTTTTTATGGCAATACATTTTTTTGGGCAGTTCACCATGCAAGGGCGTGCAACACAGGCTTGGCAAGCATTAGTTACCAAGAATTGGCTCTTTACACATGCATTGCAAGCTTCATCTAAAACGGTTAGAATGGGCCACGTTGGTTTTTCTCTTTGTAATGATTCTTCTACATACTCTTCTAAGGTTTTATCTTCATCGTAATCTTCCAAAGAGCACCCCATTCTTGCAATTACACGCTGACGAAATATTTCTCTGTCGTGGTAAATGCAACATCGGAGGGACTCGCTATTTTTGGGAACCATTGTTCTTGGTATGTAGTGTGCACCTTTTTCAAGTTTATTTTCTAATTGTAGGCGCGCAATGTGAACTAAAATTTCCCTTTTAAGGTGTGCAGCATTATTATTTATGTTTAACATACTTTTTCCTTGATTTTATCGATTACACTTTGAAGTGTTGCCTCTTCATGAAGCTCACCGTCAATGAGAACATAAGGGGCTTTTGAGTTGCTTCCACCCTTACATGCTTCAAGACATGTGATTCCTTCTATTTCAACTTTGTCTTTGAGATCTGCAGGAAGTTCTTCTTCTAATAATAGTAGTTCTGATGCTCCCATGACATAGCAGGTAGTTCCTGTACAAATTGATACTTTAACTTTAGACATTTGTTACTCCTTTTGTATATTTTTTTTGTCTTAAAAATAATCGATATTAACTTCTTTGAGGTATTTGTCACTAAGTAAACTTGCGACACGCTTAATAATATTACGCCTGATTTCAAGTTCTACTGGCATATTTGGGTCTTGATGCGCTTCGTTTATTTTGGTTCCAACGAAAAAATGTATTCTATCCGAGTTTAAAAAGAACTCAACAATTTTTGTCGCAGGGTTTTGCGTAAGATTTTCAAGTCGTGCCCCTTTTTCTAAAATTTCGGCAACGGCACCCATAGTTATGATGCCTTCGGTTACTAAATCTACTCCAGCCATTGTTGAAGATGGTGGAATTATCGGGTCTAAATTTTTTAAGGACACTTTAATAGGACGCTCAAGTTCCCTTGATATAATATTTGCACTTGTACCACCGCAAATAATTTTAGTTCCATCAAATATGTCGAATCGTTTTGCAATTTCTGCATCACTTTCTTTATGTATCGGAGGGCCTGTAAAAACAAGCATATCGCGCGGTTTTCTAAAATAGACAACTCCGCAAGTAATATCGTCTTTGGGTTTGTAGCTATCATGAAATACTGCTTTTTGAACTATTGCCCTTGCTAAATCTCTTGCACTTATTTCAGGGTTTGCAATAACCGTATCAAGTATAAAGTCTTGCGATTTTGCATTACCCCATCCAAAAGGCAGGGCTGTACTCCCCATTCCAGACTGTGTAACACCATCAGAAAAAAAGATTAACCTATCACCAGGGCGGGCTCTATACTGAGAGTAGTGCAATAATGCCTCTATTCGTGGAGCTGTAGATAGATTTTTTCTCTCAATGGGGCTAATATCTTTTATAGGCTCAACTAGGGTTTGTTCTCTTATTAGTACATAAGGTGGATTGTCATACTCCATGATGTGTACCAACGCACTTGGTTCAATATCGACGAGGGTAAATGTTGCATAGCTTATTCCTCTTTCTTTACAAACTGGCAATGTATCCATAATAATGTTTGCAGCTTTTTTCATTGGAATATCTGAAGAAATAAAATTTGTTGCCATTGTTGCCGTTAAGGTTGCAAGAACTCCTGCCTTAATACCAGACCCAAGCCCATCAGATAAAGCGGTAATTACTCTTCCATCGTTGGCATTTTTTTGAGACAAGAACACGTCACCCTCTGCAATATTTTTATGCTTGCAAACTTGATGGTGCCCTACTTCAATAAATGTTTCTATTTGTTCCTCTGTTATATTTTCAGTGGGGTATGGACTTGTCATGAGTCCTCCTCCTCCGTAAAAGACTCAATTATTGAGTTTAGCATCGACTCTGTCTCAGCTGCATTTTCTCCAAGTAAAAATGCTATCTTTTGTACTACCGATAAATTTTTCGTAATAACTTTTTGGGCTTGTTTTACGACTCTACTTTTTTGTATTTGAGGGGCAGTAACATCTTCAATAACGCCTCCTGCAAATTCCTCTTTTTCTATAGCAAAAACTGATACATGGAATATTTTTTTTCCGTTTCTTACTTCTCGCTCAATGACATCTGGACCATTTTTTGAAATAACATCTTCAAAAAAGCGATAGAATTCTACAATTTTCCTAAAATCAGCGCCTTCCAAGCCTGGTTTTGATTCATACATATGCACTATGTCGCTTCCCATAAGATGCGCAAAGTTTTGATTGCACTCAACTATTTCAAGGGCCTTATTTACAATTACAACACCACTTGGTATTGCCTGCACTAATCCATTTGCTTTTTTCTGTGCAAGTTTCTTCATGTATGACACACACATTGTTTTTTCTGCCCTAGCTTCGACTATTGCCTGTGCAAAGTCTCTACAGGTATCATACCCACAGCCAGCACAATTGAGCTCATCAACCTTTGTATACTTTCCAACAGAGCGAAGGGCAGTTTGTATCTTCTCTTCTCCAATACCTTCTGTTGCAAAGGCTTTTACGGGTACAGTGCCTGAAAGGTTTCTTTTTGTATCCACAATTTCTTTTGAGAGCCTTTGCGGGGCAGTTTCGGCATAATCTACTAGATTAACTCTTTTTATCGCTGTAGAGCGCTGTACGGTGCATGCAGGGCCATTTATACACCCACCTGGGCATGCTAGCATTTCTATAAATAATGGTTCTGTGAGATTTTCTTTGTGGAGGCCTGCTAGTGTAGAGGGAAACTCATCGACTCCAGTCACAGACATTACCCTTGCTCCTTCTAGCTCACTATAACGCTTCATGGATGCAATCATTCCCCCATCGATGGGATACAGAGTTCCCTTTGCTGCTCTGAACGGGATAAACTCTTCTGCAACATCTGTGAGAGGCATATTTGCAGGTTCAATACCTTCTTCTAAAAACCATTGTCTAAGATCAGCAAAGGATATGCTAATTTCTATTTCATCAAATACATCGGCTTCTCTTTTCTTAGAGAGGCAAGGTCCGATAAAAATAACCGTTACTTTTTCTCCGTAGTATTCTTTCAAAAAGCGTGAGTGTGCTAAAAGAGGAGAGGATCGGTCAGTTATAAATGGAACAAAGTCTGGCATTACATGTTTTATATATTCAACAGTAGTTGGGCATGCAGATGATAAAAAGAGTTTTCTTCCATTTTCATCCTTTAGTGATTCTTCAATGTCATTAGCGATTTGAGACGATACTAAATCGGCTCCTATTGCTGTTTCAGATACACCAAAAAATCCTAGCTTTTTTATTGCTGAAATTAACTGGGTTGGTGTGCATTCGGGAAATTCAGAAACAAAAGATGGCGCGAGAGAGGCAATTACCTTTTCTTTTATGCTGAGAGAATGGCGAGCCTTTGGAAGGTCGTCTCGAACTCTTTTTGCACGAGCTGGGCAGTTTATAACACATCTTCCGCAAATAATGCAAAGATCGGGCATAATTAAAGCATGCCCTTGTTCAACTCGTATAGCTTTCACAGGGCATTGGCGAACGCACTTATAACAGTCTTGACACTCGGTAGGTTCTGTATATACAGGTTGTAGCTGATTCATATGTTACGCTTCACTTTGAGAGTCAAGTTCATGAAGTAAAATATCTTCAAGCGAATCAGGGGATACGTTTGAGTATAAGGTATCATTAACTCTTACATTCGGACCTTTTTTGCATTCTCCTTCGCATAAGCATCCACGTACTACGGCTGTATTTTGAAGCTCTAACTTATCTATAATTGCTTGCACTCTTTCTGCATTTAGAGCATTTCCCCTGCTAAAACAGGAGCTTCCCATGCACACTGTTATCGTCATAATTTTTTGTCTCCTATCTTTATTATATAAAAATTTATCGATATATGTCAAGCATGTTTTTCGCAAAAAAGCACTCAAAGTTGAGTGCTCGTATTGGTTACCTATTCTTTTTTACTTTCCATTTATTTCCATCTTGGAAAAAATCTGTTGTGCTCATTTCGAGGATTCGTCCGTCTTCTCCAGTCATTTTTATTGTGCCACGAACTTGGTTTGTTTCTGTTATCTGAAAACTTGTTCCGTCATAGTAAATGCGTATTCCTTCAGATGGCATGCTTTTCCTTGCTTCATTGTACCAATCTGACTCATATGCTAAACAGCATAATAGTCTTCCGCATTGCCCCGATATCTTTACCGAGTTTAATGATAAATTTTGGTTTTTTGCCATTTTGATAGATACTGGGCGTAGTTTGTCAGAGACTGCATTGCAGCAAAAAGGGCGACCGCATACACCTAAGCCACCAATGATGCGAGCCTCATCCCGAACACCAATTTGTCTGAGTTCAATACGCATTTTGAAAACACTTACTAAATCTTTAACGAGTTCTCTAAAGTCTACACGATTATCCGCACTAAAAAAGAATACAACCTTTTGTTCTTCTAAGAGAAAGTGAACCCCCAAAGCTTTCATATCAAGCTTTCGTGTATTAGTTTTTTCCTTAAATGTTTTTAAGGCCTCTTTTTCTCGTTGCTTTAAGTCTTGAGCTCTTTTTATATCTTCTTTTATAGCTTTTCTTTCTACTGCAACAACATCAGAAGGTTGAATGCCCATAGGTTTTTTTGCATTTCCTAACACTAAAGCCATATCTTTCCCGTAGCGTGTTGGCACAATTACATAATCTCCTGAAACAAGTTTCATGTTTTCAGGAGCAGTAGCATACATGCTTTCTGAAGAATATTCAAGTTTTAATTGAAATAATGGGGTTGGAAATACATAGTTTTGATTTGCGTGGTGAATAGAATCATCTGCGCCCTCATCCTCTAGGGATAAAAGGTCATTTTGATTTAATTCATCTATGTTTCCCGTAATTATGTCACTCATGTTTCCTCCAACTACTTTTATTTTTTTTACCTTAGTTTTAAACAGTAGTTACATCTAAAACCGTTGCGTTATAGTTTTTAGTGGTTATGAAAAAAAATCCACTAATAAGCCGTTTATTTCTTCGACTCGTGCTAGTATGTTTAACTGGTCGGCTTGGTTAAATAAAATGCCGTTCGCCAGCTTATCAAGTTTTTCGTTTACTACATTAACCAGTGTGTATACCACTCGTTTTTTGCCTCGTCTTCGTTGATGAGTTTCTATTTCATATGTGTTTTTTACAATAAATTCTAAAAAGTGAGAGAGGGTTTTTCTATAGTTTTTAAAATCTTCTGCATAGGGATTTTTTTTCAGTTTGTCCCCGGCAATATACACAGAGTCTACCAAGTATTGCAAGGTGTCTTCAAAAGTCTTTCCTTCAATATCTTGGAGAAAAGTTTTTTCTTCGCTTTCCAATTCTTGCTGTTCTTGAGTGTTTTCTAATATTGAAGAAAATGAGTGTGCTTTTGCTTTTGATGTGCTTGCTTTGTGTTCTTTCTTTTTTGCAATTTCTCCAGCATGAAAAAGAGAGGGAGCGAGCCCTAGAGGATCTAGGGGAAGCATTATCGATTACCCCTGCTTAATAGTAGTGATTTTTCTTTAATTGCTTTTTCATCTTGCCAAGCTTTTTTTGCATCTTCAAAGGTTTGGTTGTTTTCAAAAATAATACACTGACCTTGAATAAAAACTTTTTCTTCCACAAGTATTTTTTTTGAAACAATATCTCCAATAACCGTTGCGGTGGAAAACAAACGAACACCCTCTGGTGCAACTATATCTCCCTCAACAATGCCATGGATTAAAACAGATAAAGCAGAAATATTACCACGGATACGAGCTTGGTCTCCAATTATTAACTTGCCTGTTGTTTCAAGGTTTCCGTCGATATCTCCATCAAAGCGTACGAATCCTTTAATATTTAAGTTTCCGCGAATAAAGGAGCCCGGGCCTATAAGTGTATTTATTGAAATGTCATCATTTTGAAAAGCCATAAACTACTCTCAGGACAATTACTTAATAGATTTAATATTTACATATTGGGCAGGGTCAATGAGGCTGGATCCAATGTATATTTCATAGTGAAGGTGAGGACCTGTTGAGAGCCCTGTGTTTCCAATTACGCCGATAACCTCTCCTTGTTCGACTTCTTGTCCTAGGGAAACATAACTTGCATTCATATGTGCATAGCGAGTTATATATCCATATTTATGCTGTATTGCAACATGGATTCCTAAGGCATCGCTGTACGTATTTGAAATAACTTTTCCGTTTGCGGTTGAAACGATGGGGTCTCCTACTCGTCCCGTTGCAATGTCATATCCTGTATGAATATACCATTGACCGGTAATAGGGTGAACTGAGTGTCCAAATTGTGCAGTTGTGTATCCAACACCACCTCGTAGAGGCCAAATGTTTGGTGTGTCTGAAAATATTGCTTGTTGCGATTTTATAACCGCACCAATTTGTTCAATTGGGTCAATTGTCCCTTCTATATAAGACGTTAATTGTTGTATGTCATTTATTTCTTTTGTTGTTCCTGTTGAAAGAGATTGGTTATCCATTAAAGAAGATAAGTCACCACTGCTTGATGAGGCGCTTGTATTGGTTGCAATGTCAATTCCTATGAGAGCAAGAGATTCATTTAGTGCTGTTCTAAACTTTTCAGCTGCTTGCAATAAATTATTGTTTTCATCTTTAAGAACATCAAAGCTAGCGAGACTCTCTCTGTTTTCTGTTTCAAGTCTGGTTATTTCCGATGCAGAAATATTATGTTGTCTATTAAAATAAAAAAAGGAAAAAAGCATTCCGATTACAATAAGAGAACCGAATACAAGCGAAAATATATTTGTTCTAAAGTTAATAACATTTGTTTGTGAATGAGGAACAATCATTACTGTTAGCTTACTGTCGCATAACTTGATGAAACTTCGTGTAGCCTTACCAACCTTACGGAACCAATTTAATGAGTTCTTTCCTACCTGTTGGACAACATTCTTTTCAAATCTTTCATATGTACGAGTTCTTGCCACTCTTATCTCCAATTATTCAGCCGTAGCACTACGGCACAATACATCTATTATCAAATTAGTATACCATGTTTACAATAATCTGTCAAATATTCTTTAAGAAAAAAGCAAAAAAGAGCAGTTTTTTTCAATTATAACCTGTCAAAGTAAAAAATATAACCTGCCAAAGTAAAAAAAAGTGGGAAAAAGTAAAATAAATGTTGACGATATACAATTACTGTGATATCCTTATAAGGTAGGTGCCGCTTGTTCTCAAACAAAACAAGAAATTCGTCGGTGTTACAAACGGATAGCTTTTTTGCTTCCGCATTATCGTTTTTGGATTGTTAAGCCATGAAAATTTTTGATACTCATGCCCATCTTGGGCTTATTTATGATGACCCCATAGAGCAACTTCGTGTTGTTCAAGAAGCCAAGCAAGTTGGTGTTACTCGAATAATGAGCATATGTAATAGCTTACATGATTTTGCTCAAGTATATAATAACTTGAAATCTTTGCCAGGCGTATACTATGCCGTAGGCGTAGCTCCTTCAGAGGTAATACACCCCGGAAAAGACTGGCTAAAAACCATCGAAGAAAACCTTAAGTTACCGAATGTAATAGCTTTGGGTGAAACAGGTTTAGATTATTTTAGGAAATTTGGTGACAAAAGGTCTCAAATTGAGTTATTTATTAATCAGTTGGATCTAGCAGATAGAATGGATGTTCCTGTTATTATTCATAATAGGGATGCAGGGAAAGACATTCTTGACATTTTATCGGAAAGACTTCCTTCTTCAGGTGGTGTGCTCCATTGTTATTCAGAAGATGCAGAGTATGCAAAAAAAGCTTTAGACTTAAATGTATATTTTTCTTTTGCAGGGAATGTAACATATCGAAATGCTCGGAATTTGCACGAAACTGTTTTAAATGTTCCTTTAGATAGAATTTTAGTAGAATCGGAAAGCCCTTTTATGGTACCAGCAGAATATCGTGGGAAACGCAATATGCCATCCTATACACCGTCAACAGTGCATTTTTTATCGGAAATGCTTGATATCGATGTTGATGAACTTGCTGATACACTGTGGCAAAATAGTTGTAAATTTTTCAAACTTGATCCATAAGTTTCTAATTACTATTTGAACATGAAATCTCTGTATCGTCCGGTTTCTATACAATGTCCTCTTTCTGACGCTTCACATAGTTTAAATCTCGATGGGAATTTATTCTTGGCACCCGTTGCTGGGTATTCCGATAGGGCTTTTCGTTCACTCTGTGTCGATGGAGGGGCAAATTTTTCATATACTGAAATGGTTTCTGCAGAAGCCTTGGTGAGAGGTTCGGGAAAAACAGAACAAATTATGGCCCGTGCGGAAAATGAAAAATATTATGCTGTGCAGATTTTCGGAAGCGATATCGAAACAATGAAACAGGCTGTTCCACTTGTACTTGAAAAATCTACTCCAGATTTAATAGACATTAATTGTGGTTGTCCTGTGCAAAAGATAGTAAAAACAGGTGCCGGATCTGCTCTTATGAAAAATCCAGAGAACCTCTTAAAGGTTGTAAGTGAGGTTGTACAACAAGCCTTACAAGCTCCATTAATACATCCAAAGTATAAAAACCCCATCCCTGTCAGTATTAAGATTCGCTCTGGTTGGGATTCAAGTACTATGTTATGGCAGGAGGCTGCGCTTGCTGCAAAAGAAGCAGGGGTAGGGGCAATAACTATTCATCCTCGTACTCGAGCTCAAGGGTATGAAGGCTTCTCGGATTGGCAAATTTTGGCTGATCTTGTAAATGTAATGCAAAAACAACAAAGGCCGATTCCTGTATTTGGTTCGGGAGATGTATTTTCCCCTGAGGCAGCAAGGAATATGCTTGATCAAACAAAATGTGATGCGGTTATGTTTGCACGAGGTGCTATGGGAGCTCCATTTATTTTTTTTCAAACGCGAGAATTATTGGAAAGAGGAGAATACAGTGCAGTGCCTTTTGAAAGATGTATTCAAGCTGGATTAAAAGAATTACGTATTTTATGTGAAGATAAGGGTGAGAGAACCGCCTGTAAAGAAATGCGGAAGCGGTTTTGTGCATACACAAAAGGTATAGAAGGTGGCGCGAGTTTACGAAAATTAATTGTTCAAGCTGAAACGATGGAAGATTATCAAAATATTTTTGTAGACACCTTGCCAAAAAAGTAAAATAAAATTAAAATAGAAGTATGGAAATTTTTAATCAATTGATAGATTTTCTTAAGCTCCTCTTTTCTCCTGGTAATCCTGAAATCCAAAAAAATCAGCAGTTAAAAGCTATTGATACAAAATTGGCAAAAGCGCAGCCAGTAATATATAAAAATGGTATGGTGCTGCCTGCATTTGCAGAGGCTCTGTTTTCAATATACTCAAACATTGGTCCTTTTAATGCCCTTTTAGAGTTTATTCAGATGCCTGAGCAAAAATTGATAAAAAATCGCGTATATGATGCACTTATAAAAACGGGATATAATGAGGAAACTCAAAAAAAAGTAGAATCGCTCACGTATGAAATGCGAAAACATTCACTCGATGCCAATCTTAATCGAGAAGAAGAAATGAATAAGCAAGCACAGATATTTCTATCTTTGCAAAAAGATTTAAATACAACTGGTTTTGCTCAAATCGAAAAAACTTTGCAAGACCTCGAATTGTTTTATGATTTAACGGCGTATAATTTTATTGATATATTAAAATTGTTCAACCCTGCCTTTTCTCCTTTAGATACAAAAACACAATTTAACTCTGTTGATTGTGAAGCTCTGTGTGAAGAACTCCTAAATTTTTACTATATAAGCGCTAAGATAAATTTAACAGGATCTCTTGCGCGGGCTATTATTGCCGTATCTAGCCTTGTTCCTGGAAAGACCAGTGTTTCAAAAGACCAACTTACCATACGCTTAAAAAAGATTGCTTCGGCATTGACAAAAATTCTTAACACAGAGAATTTAAAAGATTTAATTATTCTTGGAAAAAAAGATGCAAATATTTCTCCCGAAGTTGCACAAAGTAAAGCAACACCACTTGAAGAATATGCACTGAGGCAGAAAAACATATATAACTCAGACACAGAAAGGCTTAATGTTGAGTACCAAGATCAAGAAAGAGTGAGAGAAATAAAGGCTGTTTTTGGTGAAAAAGTCTTACTGCCTTTAGAAGGGTATAATACTCACGTGAATGGTAGTTTACAATCGAATTCTTCCTTTTCTTTTTTATGGATAACTCCCGTTCAGGTTATAAAAACGTTTGCAGCCCATTTTTTAAATGATGGAATACAATCCCTATTAAATGATATAGTAGTTGAAGGATTTTTTAATTTTCCCGAAACTAAAACCGACTTTTCTTCTGCATTTTTTGAATGTTCAGAAACAGCTAAGGCAGTACAAGCATTTGAAAATTCTTTTGCACGAAACGAAAAAAATGATATTGCCTTGCTCTCGAGTTATATAAAAGATAGTCAAAAAGATCCTGAGTTTGTTCGAACTTTGGGGAATATGGTTTCCGAAATAAATAATGCAGCAAGAGATTTAATACAAATACAGGTAACAAATATTTATGAACTGTACAACCTTCTTTTAACAATACTTGAAGACTCAAGGAGAAGCACGCCTGAGTTAATTTCAAATATTAAGTTTCTATTTACATCTTCCAGAAATAGAGAAACGGTTGATTTACTAGATAAGTCAATGCCTAAGTGGGCCGCTTTTTTAAATCTTATGAGACATTACGCGCAGCTTGGAATAATTCAAACTTCCAGAGAAGAAAAAAGGCAAGAAAAGGAACAAGATATCGATAATGCTTAACGACACTTGAGTTGCTTCGCTTATCTATGTTTGGTTTGAAGGAGAGAATAAAAATGCGAAATATATTACGCAGGCCGTTTCGCTACACATTTAGCAACGCCGCCCTTATTATTATTGCAATAAATATTGGTGTATTTATGCTTACTCAAATGAATGCTGAACTCGAAGCATATTTATCATTAAACGTGGTATTGGTAATTAAGCGAGGGTTGATATATCAGTTTTTAACATACATGTTTGTGCATGCAAGTTTTTATCATTTGCTTGGGAATATGCTTGGGTTATTATTTTTTGGTGTGGCAGTTGAGCGTTCTATAGGCTCAAAAGAATTTGTGCTAATGTATGTTCTTATAGGGCTTCTTTGTGGCGTAGTTTCTTTTGTTTCTTATTACGTTTCGGGAATGTATTATACTTTTTTACTCGGTGCTTCAGGGTCTGTATATGCTGTTTTGTTGATGTACGCTGTGCTTTTTCCAAATTCAAAAATATTTATATGGGGTATACTTCCTGTTTCTGCTCCTTTGTTGGTTCTTATTTATGCAGGAATTTCTGTATGGAATCAACTTTTTTCCGTGGGATCAGGCATTGCCCATTTAGCACATCTAGCAGGGTTTGTTTTTGCTTGGTTGTATCTTAGACTTCGAATGGGAATTAATCCATGGCGCGTGTGGAAAGATTTATTTCGCTAATATGTTATGTTATAGCGCAGAGGAGTAAACAAGCACTTTTTTTTGTGCTACTCTTAGTAAGCTTTTCTTGCTATTCTCAAAATATAGTAAACTCTCCGTTATTACGCTTTCCTATATGGTTTGTTTTGGATGAGTCTCCTTCTTTGTCTTCGCCACTTGTGCAGGGTGAATCAGTTTTTTCTCCTGCAACAGAAAGTATACGAGATTTATCTCCTTTTTTTGTAGAAGCTTTGGTCTATGGGTGGGAATTTTCTTACACACCGTATGACGCTGTAAGAGGAGTTAACGAATATTTTGAGATAAAAAATATAATTAGTATTGATGCAGGTGACCCAAATTTGCATTATACAGATTCTGTTGTAGCAGATGATACTACGATAGTTGAATCTTGGATCGAGTATGAGTTGACAAAAAGAATGGTCTATGAAAGGCATAGATGGCATAGTGCTTCTTATCCTAGTATCAAAGGGAAGGGAGAAGGTTCTGTTTTTGACGGTACTGAAGGTGTCAAAGATGCATGCGAAGATGCGGCAAAAGAGGCAATCAGAAGCTATGCCCGTGATATTATTAAAAACAAGCCAAAAGAGATTACAGGAAAGGTTTTATTAACAGATTTTCCAAGGTATTATATTGATGCAGGAAAATACGTTGCAGACCTTGATTTTTTTCTAAATGTGAGTACAATAGTAGAGTATACAACGTTTTAAATTATGTGCAAGGTTTTGCGCATAAGGAAGACATTTTGTTTTAGCAATTCGTGTAGGTATTTTGTTTTGCTAATATATAAGTATTATTAGGAGGCTATTATGAAAAAGACAATTTTATTGTTAGTTGTGATGAGTTTGGTGTTTGCAGGCTTTGCTCAAATTCCGGATAACCTAAATGTAGAAACAATTTCTGAAGAAGGAAGAACAGATGAGTCACTCCCATATCTCATGACTATTGAGTTTTTACCTGCAACAGGAGAAGCTTTTTTTACCTTTTCAATGAATTCAGATTTATTTGAACAAAGTACTGCTATGATTACAATTCGGAACCGAGCTGAACAATTCTTAGAAGAAAGAAGAGTTGAAAATGTTGCCGAAGGTGAAAGAGCAGATCAATTGTACTATAGCTATAACTATCGTGGGGCAGATTCAACAAAGTATGATTATGTAAATAATACAACTCACTACACTTCAAGAATTCGCTTTAATGAAGTTAGAGAATTAAACTACGCTGACAATTAAAACTCTTTACTGCCTTTGATGGCAGTAAAAAAAATATCAATAATCCTCGGAGAAAAAAATGGACGTCCAATCCCTCGTTAAAAATTTGCATCCACTTGAAGTACGTGTGTTGCTTACATACAAAAAAGATGAAGAACTCACTTCACAAAGGCTTCAAAAGGAGCTTGACTATAAAGAAGGGCATGCCAATCAAGCTTTTTCATGGCTTGTAGGAAAAGAACTTGCATCTGTTGTAAGGCGAGAAGAACATACTTTTTTTGAGCTAACAGATTTAGGTAAGCTTTATGCTACTGATGGACTTCCAGCACAGCGCATTTTTGATTATGTTAAAGAAAATGGCGAAAAATCTCTTCCAGAGATAGCAACTGCCCTTAACATTGAAAATAAAGATGTTGGTTCTGCATTTGGCTTATTAAGCAAAGAAGGTGCTCTTCGCATGAGCCCAGAAAAAAAGGCTATATACGAGGGAAAAGATCTACCGCAAAATCTTGTGCTAGCAAAAGAAATTCTAAATAAAGCAGACAGTGCACAAGACAAAACATTGGATATACACGAATTAACCAAAGATGAGCTAGATGTTATGAATACTATGGCAAAAAAACGTGGCTCATCGGATAGCGCATTTAGAATAGTAGAGAGAGAAACGGTTGTTCATACTCTTCTTGCTTCCGCTATAGAAGTAACAGAAGCATTAAAAAATGCAGGAGTTACCGGAAATGAAATTGGTAGCTTAACACCTTCAATGTTGGAGAAAGGTGAGTGGAAAACAGGAACGTTTCGTGGTTATAATATTGCTGTTCCTCCTGCTCGCATTATTCCTGGAAGAACAAATGCCTATGTTTCATTTTTAGAAAGTGTTAAGGACAAGTTAGGTTCTCTTGGTTTTGAAGAATTTGATGGACCCCTTGTAGAAACAGAGTTTTGGAACTCCGATGCATTGTTTATGCCTCAATTTCATGCGGCACGAGATATTCATGATGCCTATTATGTAAAAAATCCAACACATGCAAAAAAAATAGACGAACCATTTTTAACCAATGTAAAAAATGTGCATGAAAATGGTGGAACATCGGGTAGTAGGGGTTGGAAGTATAATTTCGATGTAAACTTTACAAAGAGACTTATTTTGCGAAGTCAGGGAACTGCTCTTTCTGCTCATAAGTTAGCTAGTGCAAAAATTCCAGGAAAATACTTTGGTATTGCTAGATGTTTTAGATATGACAAGGTTGATGCAACCCACTTGTCAGATTTTTATCAAACTGAAGGTATTGTACTTGGTGATGAAGTAAACTTAAAAACCTTGCTAGGTTTTTTGGAAATGTTTGCTGTAGAAATAGCAGGTGCTACTGATGTAAAATATGTACCTGGATATTTTCCCTTTACAGAACCTTCAATTGAAGTGCATATTAAACACCCTGTCCTTGGTTGGTTTGAGCTTGGAGGCTCTGGTATTTTCCGCCCTGAAGTTACGAAAGCAATGGGTGTTGATGTGCCTGTGTTAGCTTGGGGTATTGGTATTGATAGAATGGCCTTAATGGCCTTAGGTTTAAATGATCTAAGAGAATTGTTTAGTAATGATATAGAACAAGTACGCTTAAGGAAGGCGCAGTATTAAGTTATGAATGAAGATGAATTAATCGAAAGTATAGAAAGGCTTGAAAAGAAAAAAGCTTCTTTTACGCGAAATAGAAATATTAGTGCAATCGCTACTGTTTTTTTAGGTTATAATTTTTACAATGCTTTGCAACAAGACACACCTCCGCTGTGGTTTATAATCGTGATGAGCGCAATAGTCCTTGCTTGTGCAGGGATTGGCTTATACGGTCATAAAACTATTAAAGCTATCGATACCGAACTTGTAAAATTTACAACAGAACTTGAAGCCATTAATCGCAGTAAAGAAGATTCAGAGTAATTTTATTTTGATACATCTGAGCAAGCAATAACATTCACACCCGTTCCGAGTATATCGCGAATAAGGACGCTTCCTCTTTTTATTGGTGCATGTATAGATTGACGTCGAATAATTTCCATGCAATTCATCAAAGATTCTTTTGGGACTTCTCCATCGGTTTTTACCGGAACTAAGGAGCTTTCTCCTGCTATAACCGCAATAGTTGTTGTAAGCGTTCGTGTGGGGTTAATAAGCTCTTTTTTTGCATATTCTTCACCGCGTGGGCAAGTGTTATCCTTTACATCAATGACTGATTTTTTATCCACTTTATGTTGAATTGTAACTTCCATTAAACATCCTATAGGACAAATTATACAAGTTAAAGGGATTTTTTCAATCTTTTCGTTGTTATCAACTTGCTCTTCATTTTTTACTGCTATGTCTGCCATTATTCTCTATCCTCCTCGGGTATTTCAATTGAAACAGTGAGGTTGTCAACAATTTTTGCAAGCAAGTCAGCTTTTAGCTCAACTACTTGCATTTCTCCCGGTTTAACAATTTTTTTCTTTTGTGCTTTTATACGTTGATTGTTACTATAGACAACAATTTGAACATCTCTGTACACATCAGTTGGACGAAACATGATTGAAATATCACTTTCTGTGTCGGTGCTTTCAATGTATTGCGGTACAGTATATCGAACCCTGTTTCCAGGCCTCAATGTTATATGTTTTGGGTTTATAGGTTTTTCCCCTGTTGCATAGCGAGCAGCATTTTGTCCTGCTCTAATACTTTCTTGTGTAACAAAATCAACCAAATCATGGACATGAACAGCATTTCCACAGGCAAAAATACCTTTGATTGATGTTTCCATTCTCTCGTTAACAATTGGGCCAGAGGTACTTGAGTCCATTGAAACGCCACAATCTACCGAAATTTCATTTTCAGGAATTAATCCAACTGATAATAGTAATGTGTCGCATTCTACAAACTCTTCTGTTTCTTTAATGGCTTTTCTGTTTTTATCGACCTGGGCAACGGTTACACCTTCAACCCGTTCTTTCCCATGTATTGCTGTGATTGTATGGCTAAACTTTAGTGGTATGTCAAAATTTTCAACACATTGAACTATGTTTCTTGTTAAGCCTGCAGAAAAAGGCATAAGTTCACAAACAAGTTTTACCTCTACTCCTTCTAAGGTTAAACGTCTGGCCATAATAAGACCAATGTCACCTGAGCCTAATATGACAGCTTTTTTACCTGGAAGATATCCATCCATATTTACAAAACGTTGAGCACTGCCAGCAGTGAATATACCTGCAGGCCTTGTTCCAGGAATAACTAAAGCGCCTCTTGTTCTTTCTCGGCAACCCATGGAAAGAACAACGGATTTAGCTTCAATTTCCATCATGCCATCGATGGTATTTATAGCAGTTACTATTCTTTTTGGAAAATCATGTTCATTGTTTTCTGCGGCGATGTGTAATACCATTGTATCGACTTTGTATTCAATGTTGAGGTTTTTTACTTCATCAATAAATCGTGCAGCATACTCAGGTCCTGTAAGCTCTTCGCCAAAATGATGGAGGCCAAAACCATTGTGTATACATTGTAAAAGTATACCTCCAAGTCTTACATCCCTTTCAAGAATAAGTATGCTTTCACAGCCTTGTTTGCGTGCCGCCACAGCTGCTGCTAACCCTGCAGGCCCACCACCTATTATAACTATATCGTATTTCATTCTTATTTACCTCCCCGTGATGAGATAGCTGTTCTAGTTTTTGTGTTTAATATAAAAGAACAACCTCCTTTTTTGGTTACATCTATCATGGGAATACCGAGCTCTCTACTTATAATCTCTGTAACTCGAGGGGAGCAAAAGCCTCCTTGGCATCGCCCCATACCAGTTCTTGTGCGCCTTTTTACACCGTCTAAGTCAACAGCGCCAACTTTGCTATGTATTGCTTGTACAATTTCTGCCTCTGTTATCATTTCACAGCGACAAATTATTCGCCCATAGAGCTTGTTATCATCAATGAGTTGTCTTTTCTTTTTTTCAGATGCAAGTTTAAAATTAGCGATACCCTTAAAAATAGGTATAAAATCTTTATTTTGAACTAGCTCAAGACCTAGGTTGCGTAATATTGTTGCAACATATTCTGCTATTGCAGGGGCAGAGGCTAAGCCTGGTGAGCTTATTCCTGCTACATGTATAAAGCGTTTGACAAGCTTATCTTCTTCAATAATGAAATCATTTACGTTTTCTGTTGCTTTACCATTTTCATCAATCCAGTAGGCAATAGCTCGTGCCCCCGCAAATGAGTTAATAATATTCCTCTGTGGTATGTTTGGAATTGTTTTTTCTCCTTTTTCAAGGATGAAATCTTGATTTTCTCGATAGGTTCCCATAAATGTTTTGTCGTTGCAAGTGTCTGCAGAAGGTCCTATAAGAATGTTTTCATCTACTGTTGGAGAAACTAAAACTCCTTTGCCGAGTTCATTCGGTGTTTGAAACAACACATGGCGAGCAAGATCATGGCAATTGTTATCTAAGAGGCAATACTCACCTCTGCGTGGAACTATGGTGTACGTTCTTACATTCACCATTGAACTTACTTTGTCGGCATAGAGACCTGCTGCATTTACAACATGGTTTGCATGAATAAGCGCTTTTCCTGTGCTAATAACAAAAGGATCCTTTTTATCTTCGGGTATGCTGATGCTATGAACTTCACAGTCGGTAAAAAACTTTACTCCGTTGAGAGCTGCATTCTCAGCCATAGCCCAAGTTGCCTGATATGGGCTAATAATAGCCGCTGTTGGCGCATAAAGAGCGGTTGTTGCCTCTTCGGAAATATTTGGCTCTAATTTCTCTAAGTCATTTCTACTAATAACCTTTAAGTCTTTTACACCGTTTTTTTTACCCCTCTCGTAAAGAGTTTGTATAATTTTATCATCATTTTCTCCAAATGCTACAACAAGAGAGCCAATGGGTTTATAATCAAAGTGTAATTCTTCTGCCCACTTTGGATAAAGTTTAGCGCCTTCAATATTTAGTTTTGCCATGAGAGTATCTGGCTCTGGATCATAGCCGGCATGGATAATCCCTGAGTTCGCCTTTGATGTCCCGCATGATACATCGTTTTCTTTTTCAATAACACATACGCTGAGGTTGTATTTTGAAAGTTCTCGCGCTATCGCGCAGCCTGAAATTCCGGCTCCTATTATTGCTACATCATATGTCATTTTTCAATCCACTCCCTTGAGCGCTCTACTGCTCTCTTCCAACCATTATACAACTCAGTACGCTTTGAATCTGCCATTGTTGGAATAAAGTCTTTATCAATCTTTTGGTGGGCAATAATATCATCTTTGCTTTTCCAAAAACCTACAGCTAGTCCGGCTAAAAAGGCTGCTCCCAACGCGGTTGTCTCAATATTTTGAGGCCGACGTATCTCTGTGTTTACAATATCTGATTGAAACTGTAGTATTACATCGCTAACACTGGCACCACCATCAACATTTAACCTAGTAATTTTTTGGCCTGAATCTTGAATCATACAGTCGAGTACATCTCGTACCTGGTAGCAAATTGCTTCTACGACAGCTCTGCAGATATGCGCCTTTTTTACACCTCGAGTGAGGCCAACTAAGGTTCCTCTAGCATACATATCCCAATACGGTGCGCCCAGTCCAGTAAATGCAGGTACAAGATATGCTCCGTTTGCATTTTCTACCGATTCGGCCATTCTGTCTAGCTCAGGGGCTGAAGATATTAGTTCTAATTCATCTCTGAGCCATTTTATAGTTGCACCTCCCATAAAAATACTTCCTTCCAGTGCAAATTGTATTTCACCATTTAAACTTAATGCAACGGTTGTTAAAAGTTTGTTTTTAGAAATTACTGGCTTTGTTCCTGTATTCATAAGAATAAAGCATCCAGTCCCATAAGTATTTTTAACATTACCTTTTTCAAAGCAGCCTTGACCAAAAAGAGCCGCTTGTTGGTCACCTATTGCTGATGCAATAGGAATAGAAAACCCGCAAATCTCTTCGTCTGTTTTACAGTACACTTCACTTGATGATAAAACACTCGGCAACATGCACCGTGGTATATCAAATAGTTCCAAAAGATCTTCATCCCAATCGTCTAGATAGATATTATATAGCATGGTTCTGCTGGCATTTGTTGCATCAGTAACATGAGCTTTTCCGCCACTTAATTTCCAAATTAGCCACGTGTCAATGGTTCCAGCAAGGATTTCACCCTTTTGTGCCCGCTGGCGCAAACCTGGGATTTTGTCCAGTATCCATTTAATTTTTGTTCCTGAAAAATACGCATCTATTACAAGACCTGTTTTTTCTTGAATAACATCATCAAGACCTTTTGATACCAGTTCTTCGCAAAGAGAGGCTGTTCTTCTGCATTGCCATACAATTGCATTATATACAGGTTTTCCTGTAGACTTTTCCCACAAGACTACTGTTTCTCTTTGATTTGTTATCCCGATTGCCGCTATTTCATCAATAGATGCATTTAGGTCTTGTTTAGCTTGTTCTATAATATGGTTTGCTACCGCAAGTTGACAAGAAAGTATTTCCTCTGCATCATGCTCTATCCAGCCTGGCTTTGGATAATACTGTGTAAACTCTTGATTTTTTGAAAAAAGAGGCTTTGCCTCTTTGTCGTAAAGTATGGCCCTTGACGATGTTGTTCCTTGGTCGAGCGCTAGAATATATTTTTTCATATATATATTGTAACACAGATTTATTATTTGGCAAGTGTTTTTTTATCTTATATATTTTGCGTAGCAAAAAAAAAGCAACCGGAAAAAATCCGATTGCTTTTATTGATTAATTAAAATCTATGTTACATAGCTTTTTTTGAGCTTGTAGCAGTTGTAATCAATTCGAGTACTGCAAGTACAATAAGTGCAATACCGATAGCTCCAAGAACGTAGCCATCTACGGTTGCTTTTGCAAAGTTTTGAACAATTAACAACACTAAAGCTGAAAGTGTTACTGCGAACATGAAGATAAGAGGTATAATTGTTTCCCATGAAGTTCTCTTCATAGTTTTCTTAATCCATGCTGCAATTGCTAATAATGCAAGACCTGCAAGCAATTGGTTGGCGCTACCGAAAATAGGCCAAATACGTGCATAACCATAAGCAGTGAAAAGAAGTGAAACACCTACTGTGATTAATGTAGCAACATATGGATTGCAAAGAATTGTTTTCTTTGTTGTTCCATCTTTTTGTGGAACCTCACCTAATTCTTCTAAAAGGTAACGTCCAATACGAGTTGCACTATCAAGTGAAGTTAATGCAAATGACGCATATGTTAATGTTACGAAAATTTTACCTGCTTCTAGAGGAATGCCAAATGTTGACATAAATGTTGCAACACCGTTAGCAAAACGAACAGCAGGGCTACCATCAGTATTACCTGCAAGAGCTGCTACTGAGATAAGAGCAATAATAGCTACAACACCTTCAATAAGCATACCACCATAACCTACGAGTTTAGCATCTTTTTCATTACTGATTTGTTTTGAGCTTGTTCCAGAACTTACCAATGAGTGGAAGCCAGAAATAGCACCGCAAGCAACAGTTACGAAAAGGATTGGGAATAAGTAGCTACCATTTACATTGAAGCCTGCAATTGCAGGAACATGCATATTTGGAGCTGATACTAAAATTCCGATAAAACCACCGATAATCATTGCAAATAGTAAGAATGATGAGAGGTAGTCACGAGGTTGGAGTAAGAGCCAAACAGGAAGAAGCGAAGCTGCAATGATGTAAATTGTTAATATTACTTGCCATGTTGATTTTGGTAATTGAAGGAAAGGTACATATGAGCTAAGAGCAATGATACCAACCAAAAGAACAACACCAACAACAGTACCTAAAATAAGGTTATGATTTCTTCTATAGAAAATACCAAAAAGGAAAGCAACTGCAATGAATAACATACTTGCAGTTCCTGAAGAAGCTGCTGTCATTGCATTAACAGGATCTGGAACATTGAAAGCAAATGTGCTTGCGGTAATGTCTAAGAATGCTGCTACTACCAACGCGATGGTTAAGAATGCATAAAGAGAAAAAATAATTTTAGCTTTTTGTCCTACATTTGCACGAATGATTTCACCAATTGTTTTACCTTCATGGCGCATAGAAGCTACCAATGAACCATAATCGTGAACACCACCGAAGAAGATACTTCCTATGATAATCCACAAGTAAACAGGTAGCCAACCAAACATTACAGCAATAATTGGGCCTGTAATGGGTCCTGCACCTGCAATTGAAGAAAAGTGATGTCCTAAAACAACTTTTGCATCAGTGGGTACATAGTCAGAATCATTTTTGAGTTCATGTGCCGGAGTTTTTCTGGCAGGATCAATTCCCCATTTTTTTGCTAAAAACGAACCGTAGGTAACATATGCTATAAAAAATAACACAACGCCAACGATTAATAATACCAAAGCATTCATTTACAACCTCCTAAATTTTCAAACGAATACATTTTTAGATTTATTCTAAAAGGCAAAAAGTTTTTGCAAGCTTTTATAACCTTTAGGAATATAGATTAATTTGTCAGCCAATGAGACAACAACACAAGTTGTTTCTGACCAACCATGGAAACAAAATTTATAATTTTTTCTATAAAAAAACTTTTCTACACTCTTTTTTAGTTCTTCTGGTATAGAATTTTCACATATGATAATTCCTGTGATAGTACTTTTTTTGTGCAACTTGTTAGGGTTAGACACAGATGGAGATATCTTTATTAGAGTTTCTTTGAACTGTTCTAGGTTTTCCTGTGAAAAGTCTTTTACATACCGAAAAAGCATATGTTCAAAAACAGAAAAGCCTTCATATACTGTTGACCGAGTGATAAATGATTTAAAAAAATTGTTTTGGTGGAAAGCATAAAGATCAAAAAACTCATTACACTTTTCTTCATTATAATGTAAGTTAAAATGCGATACTAGTTTTTCTGCTATACCTGATAAATAAGTTTTTGCGGTATTTGTCATTTCTGTATTTTTAAATTCGCTCATGGCTTCCTTTTTCCTTGAAATAGTATAACACATAATGTAATTTTGTCAACTTTAAAAATACGAAAATATTAAAAAAAAATGCATTATTTTACTATTTATTAATGGATTACTTTTTTTTACTTGCTTGACAGCGTATACTTTTTTTGCTACACTTTTACTATACATTGTTTGGTCCCTTCGTCTATCGGCTAGGACGGCGCCCTCTCACGGCGCAAAGACGGGT
>CAYJMR010000002.1:0-36681 GCA_964371375.1 uncultured Treponemataceae bacterium | reverse complement strand
TTACAAACATAATGGCAAATACTTTTCTTTAATTATCTTTTCCCATGAATATTCTGTTTTTACGTATTTTGCGCTATAAGCTATCATTTTGTCAAAATATTTAGGCTCTTTTTCCATCCTGTCTATCAAATCAATTAGAGTATTTGCCAGTGTTTGCGCGTCGTTCTTATAATATAAAAACCCTGTCTTTTCATGCAAAATTTTATTGAGCCCTCCACAAGCGTGTGCGATTGGTAAGGTCCCGTATATCTGTCCAATAAAATCTTGAAGTCCGCATGGTTCAAAAAAACTAGGTAAAACTAAAAAATCACTTACAGCAATACAAAGCCTCGATAGCGCTTTATCATATCCTTGAAAATATATATATTTTCCAAAATACTTTTTTGCAAACTCAATGTTTACATCTTCAAAGACCTTTGCTCCCTGTCCAATAATAATAAAACGAGCATTAGGCCTACTTGATAATACAATCCTTGCAGCTTCAGTTAGTACATCAATTCCTTTTTGGTGAACCAACCTTGCATGAAAAGAAAAATACACTGGCTTTTTTTCTGTGTTTTCTGTTTCATCTAATATTCCATGTTGGAATATTCTATCAATTTTTTTTTCATCAGTACAAACATGAATCTTGTTATACTTTGACAAAAAGTGTTTACGGCATTGATACTTTCCCTTCAAGTTTCCTTTTTGAGGATTATAAACAAAAGGTAAAAATGACTTTTTTTTAGAATCAGGATTATAAAGATCTATATCTATCCCATTTGTGATACCTTTAATATTAAATTTCTTGGATACAAAAAATTTACTTATGTCTTCAGAAAAATGATTATTTACATCAAACAATTCTTTTGCATACCAAGGTGAAACTGTTGTAAATGTTGCAAAATCTTGTGATAATAAAAAAGGTTCTGGTTTTCCTGCTATGCTGTATTCTAAAAAATCTTCTTTAGGTAGATTTAAAAGATTTGAAGCTTGTTCAATTGAGTCACATTGATCTCTATAAACACTTCCTGCATTGTGAATTGTTATAAAAAACTTTGTATTACAATAATGTGATGTGGTCTTTTTGTTTTTATTCACTAAGAATGGAATTAGGGATGTGTGAGCGTCTTGACAATGAAACACATCAGGACTTGAGTGCAATAAAACACCATACTCAATAACAGCCTTTTGAAAAAGAATACTTATTAGTCTTGCATCAACATGCCCCTGCCCGCTTCTCAACTCTTTGTTCAAAGCTTCTTCAAGACGTGTGTAGGTGTATACTCCCATTTTTGAAGTAAAGTGTTTATTAACAACAAAAACAACATGTATTCCTTGAAAATAACCTTCGGAAAAAACAACTTTTTCAATGGCATCTCCAATTTTGATAGTAGCACTAATATTTTCTACTAAGTCAAAGTTTTCAACATTTGTAATAGATGTACAACCATAAAGAGGTAAAAATGCTGTAACATCCCAATGAAGTGAACTAAAACCTTTTGCCAAAGAACTTGCTACATCCTTCACTCCTCCTGCTTCAGCAAGACCTGCAAATTCACGAGATACTATCCAGTATGACCTGTTATTTTTCATTTTTTTATTTGGCATTTTTTACAAAATCTGGGCGAAGAACCTCCGCGCCTCCACCATATATATGTATTGGTTTTGTGTTTAAATAGGCAGTAATTAATACTCTTATTGTGTAAGCTAGAGACCCCTTTATATGGGGCTCTAAAGAACAAAACAATGCAGAGTTTAAACACAAACCATTTTTTCTGAGTGCAGCTGCGGGATTTAGAACATCTAAATCATGTGTCACTGTAAAGTGAATTGAAACAATGTCATCTTCATCGAGTTTATTTTTTTCTAAGATGCCACAAACCATTTGTTTTACATCATTTTGTATGGATTCAACATCGTTTTTTGTGCACCAAGCACCTCGAATACCAAATAATCTTTTTTCTGTCATTTTTAATTCCTATGTATTAAACAAATTTAAATGTTCAAAGTTACAATTTTAGCGCGAAATAAAAGTTATAAAATTACTAAATAGAAATAGTATAACGGTGAATAAGATGTATACAATATATAATAAAATATATTTTACAAAATAAATAGAACGTGTTTTTATTACGTTTGTAACTATAAGCACAAAACCAATTAGTAAAAAAACTAACAAAATAATGCTAATTATGTTCATTAACAAGAGTAAGAGTTTTTGATTTTCATCTAAAAATAATTGCCAATTTCCAACAACATAAAACGAAAAAACAACTAAGATGAATCCAAGCAAAAAAAGAACAAATCTATTTGTAAGCGAAAAAAGAGGTGTTTTTTTATGTGTATTTTGTTTTTTTATCCCTTGCATTTATTCCTACTTAAGTTATATACTACAATGTATAGTTATTAATTGCAAGGAGTAAATCAACAATCAGTGATTGTCCTATGTATATAATATTCTTTATGCAATATTCTGTAGGAGACCGTATGAAAAAACTTATAATATCAATTGTACTTCTTATTATTTTTGGTGTAGGAGTATTTATTTTGGGTTGGCTTGAGTTCTTTGTACCCTTAGATTCATTTGGGGTTATGGTGTCAAAAACAGGTGGTGTCAGGGCCGAAATTATACAACCGGGAAATGTTACGTGGAGTTGGGAAAGAATAATTCCAACAAATTCAAAAATACATATTTTTTCTTCTAAATCTCAAACATTTACTAAAACCATAAGTGGTAGTTTACCTTCAGCAGAAATATATAAAAATATGTTAGAGGGAAATCCCAACTTTGCTTATAGCTTTTCTGTAGATATTGTAGCTAATATAAATCCCTCTTCTTTGCCGACTTTTGTAAAAAGTACTGGAGCAGAGAGTCAAGAAGATCTTGATGAATATTTAAGTAAACAGGCTGATTCGATCGCAAGGTCAACGATTGAATACGTGCTTGAAGAATCTATGAATGATGTAGATTTTGTTATTGCAGCAAGTCTTTCAGATTCAGAACTTGTAGAAGGTATTCAAGCAAGTACACGATACTCAGATCTAATTATTACATCAATACAACTTAATGACGTCACATTACCAGATATTACAATGTATAACCATGCAAAAAACAGCTACGCAGCATATCAAGATGCAGTTGAGGTTTCGTTGGAAGGCACCTTTGAGTTACAGGGATTTGATGCTGCTCAAGATTATTTAGAGTTAGAACGACTATCTCGTTTGGGACGAGTTCTTTCAGAGTATCCGCAATTAATTGATTTTATGGCTGTTTCAAAAGGGGAAACAAATTTTGAAATTCCTGAAATACCACAGGTAAGTGAACTTAGTCAATAAAAGTATTAAGAAGTCTCTCAAAGCTCCATAGACTTATATCAAGTCCATAAAGTAGTTGTTCACTTTCCGGTACTACAACATAGCTTTCTGTCTCAGTTTTATAGATATTACACGATATCTCATAATTGTTAAAATAATGCACTAACACAGTGGCAATGGGGCTTTCCCCTAGATACCTTTTAGCTTCAACTACATTAGCTGTCTGAACTGATAACACTGTTTGTATTTTTTCATCAAAATTAGTATCTCCAGAATACAAAATTAATTCATAATCGTTACTAATCAAACTCAATGAAGCAATATTACTGTCAGGATTATTTTTTTTTAACATATCTGGAATGATTTTCGGATCTACCCAAGCAGAAGGTGTCGGTTGTAAAAAAGTATAATACTCATCACGTAAGGAATAAATTGTTGTACTTAAGGATGACCTCACATAGCGCATTGCTCCGGTAAAATCACTAGTCCCAAAAAATAACTTAGAGTACTCTTCAATACTAGAGTCGTGATAACCTAAAAATGTAAGCTCTCGGCTTGGTGGAATATTCCCTGAAACCTCATAAATATCCATGTCATTAATATTATCAGAAATGAGCTGTACTGGTACAGATGTTGAAGCTTTATTAACTAATTCAATAACTTTAGATTTATTTATGGGGAAAATAATTCCATGATAGTTACCAATGTAGTCATTTTGAATCTTTGAAATCTCAAGAACATTTTGCGGTGAGTCCGCCCGGATAGTTATGATATTGACCAATGGAGCATTTTTGGGGTTTAGAAGGACCGTATCATGTAGAATGATATTTCTTTCATTTGTGCTGTAAAACAAGCCCCAAATAGCCGTTATAGCGAGAATAAAGCATAAAATATAAAGCATTCGAAAAAAAATATTAATCTTTCTCATTGTTTCCTCTTATTGTACTCTTTACTATCACGACTTCTTTTAACATTAATATATATGTATGGTGATATAATTGCGAGTATGTACCAGAGAGATAAGAAAATTAAACAGTTTCTGAGTGTATTCATGAATACTGTAGAATTACTTATTTTGTACAAAGTATAATCTGTAAATGTTTTTGATTTTATATGAATTAAATCATGATTGTTTTGTAACCACAATAATGAATTAACTAAAAAATCAAAATTGTTAAATATGTATTTTTGATCAATGTATGAGGTGGCTCGAGATAAAAAGTACTGGTCTGATACAACAACAACAGAATCTGAGTATGTTGCAACTACTGTATGTTCACCTACTTTAGCATCGTCACTATTCATATTTTGTTCAAAAAACGGATTTGTTGTGAACGCTTCTCCTGTCTGTTCATATAAGACTCTGTTTGCTTCTTGTAGCCATGAACTATCAGAACTACGTGATATCTTTTTTGTATTAAGACTAGCATCGTCAACATCTATTGGACTTGGCCACAGTAAGCTTAAACCACGCAAACTATCACCCAATAGTTCAGCATTATTTATCTGTGATTTTGTAACCTCTATAAAAAATGGATATTCAAGTTCTACTGTATCCCCTGTCTGGGAAAGTAAGCGCGTTTGTAAGTTTTTGTTATCATGAATTAAAGCAGGCGATATTGTAATACCATAGTTTTTAAGTAAATTAAACATAGGATGAATTGATTCTATGTTGTAAGTACTAGCCCAAGTATCTAAGTTTATATCAATTGGTGATACAGAAAAAAATACTTTTCCACCAATTTCTAAAAATGTTTGTATTGATTGAATGTGCTCTACAGTTAAAGCTGCAGAGCCTAAAATTACCAAAGGAGTTGCGATATCTAAGTTAGCCACTTGAAGTATATCATTAGAGTCTAATTCTCTTACTGCAAATCCAGAGCTTTCTAAAAATGGTGTAACAAACGGATAATCGCCACTTAATGAAAGTCCATTACCAACAAGTATAAAAGCCGTTCTAAAAAGAGTTGAGTTTAATGATTGAATTCTACCAACAAGATCATATTCTAAACTTGTAGTATCTACTAAAAATGGTATAACTTCTGTTTTGTTTTGATACTCTAGAACAATTGCAGAGTAAACTTGTAAAATACTTGTCCTATTTGCTTCAATGCTTGGAATATCAAGTTTTACAATTCCCAATGTTTGTAAAGATCTAAAAATGTCCTCAGATGCAGGATGCACTACCTTCACCTTTACTTTTTCAGAATACGTTGAGTACTCATACAAAAAATCTTCGATATCACGACTTTGAGGAAATGCGTTATTAAGCTCAGGTGAAACGTAATATGTAATTGATACATTAGAATTGAGAGAGTCTACTACATTTTTCGTATATTGCGACAAAGTGAATTTATTGTTTTCACTAATATCAAAGCGTTTATAAAAAATTTGACTATTTAATAAGCATAAACAAAGAAATGCTAGCAGTAAAAATAGAATCTTTTTAGATTGTTTTTTTTGCAGTGAAACACTTGCAGCACTAAATTTTCGTAATTCTACAAAAGATGAGGAAATAACTAAAAAAAGAATTGTTGTTAAAATAAAAAACAAGATATTTCGTGTGTCAATAATTCCTTTTGAGAATGAGTCAAAGTTATTTGAAAAAGAAAAAAATCTAATAATATTCGTTAGCATACTGCTCTGCAAGTAGCTTCCTTGCAAAACATACCCATTGATTGTAAATAAACTAAAGCTTAGTGCACTTACGAAAAAAGAAGCTGCCTGCCCTTTAAGTATTATTGAACAGAACTGACCTATAGAGCAAAGGCTTGCAGAAAGCAAAAAAATACCGATACATGAGCTTAATACAACAGATAATTCAACAGTACCAAACTGATATACAACCAAGATTAATGCTAATGAAACTAGTACATAGGCCATAACAACAATAAGTGTTGCAAGCCACTTAGAAAAAATAATCTGAAAAGAAGAAACAGGTAGTACTGTTTCCAAGTCATCCTTTAACCATAAAGACATAGTTAGTGTGGGAATAAATAAAATAAAACTAATGGGAAAAAAATAAAAATAATATCTTAGGTCAGTACTACCAACATTAGTTACAAAAAAACGGTTAATGTAGAAAAAAAATGCAGCCGTAGAAATTAAAAAAAATGCACCTGCAAAATATGTTGATGGTAACAAATAGAATGATAAAAGTTCTCGTTTAAGTAAACTAATTAATGTATTTTTACGTAACATAGAATTCCTTAGCTTTTGTATTGTCGACTAGTTTTAAAAATGCTTTTTCTAAACTTGTACACCCAACTTGCTTGCATATATCTTGTTCGTTTCCAAATGCTTTTAGAGCGCCTTCATGTAGTATTGCTATATTTGTGCATAAAGCTTCAAGTTCCTGCATTAGGTGTGTTGATATTAGTATTGTTTTACTACTACTTAGTTTTAACATTAAGTTTCTCATTTCAACAATTTGTTGTGGATCTAAACCCGAAGTTGGCTCATCAAGTAGTAATACTGAAGGATTATGAAGTAATGCTCTGGCAAATGAAACACGTTGCCTATAACCTTTAGAAAGAATTTTTATATTTTTATATACAACACTTTGCAGAGAACAAAGTTCAATAATTCGTTCTAAATTTAGAATAATCTGCTCTTTACTATAATGTGGAAGTAAGATTCCAGACTCAATTCGTAAAAATTCGAAAACGGTAAAATCGGAAACTAGAGAACTTTGCTCTGTAACAAACCCTAAATTTTGTTTTACTTCAAGTGGATTAGTTAAAACATTAACTCCATTTATCATTATTGAGCCTTCGTCAGGATAATGAATGCCTGCAATAGCTTTAAGTATTGTTGTTTTACCGGCACCGTTTAATCCAATAAGGGCAGAAATTTCATTTGAAGGAAAAAATAGGTTAATATCCTTTACAGCAGTGAAATTTTTGTAAGACTTAGTAACATTTTTTAGTTCGATCAAAACTTTGCCTCGCAAAACATATTAAACCTTTAGGGGTGTAAGAGACACATACAACATAAAGTAATTATAAATTAAAATATTAATCATATCAACCTTCAGTACAAAAAAATCCCCTTTAATGCATACACAAAAAAGGGGAAAAGGAAGAGGAGGTAAGAAAATTAAACATGTACAGTTTGTTATGAGGATGTTACCTGTACAATGCTTACCTACTACTTTAACAACAACTTATAATATAAAAGGTTACACTTGTAATAAAAAAAAATGCAAGAAATTTCTTGCATTTTTACCCGAAAGCAGATTCGAACTGCCACACTCAACCGAGCTCTAGTACCTGAAACTAGCGTGTCTACCCATTTCACCATCCGGGCCTTTATTCAGCGTATACCATAAATTTCTAAGTGTCAAGTTTTTTTTTATTTTTATAGGCCAACATATAGATTTCATTTTTATAATATGTTATAATTACAGCATGAAAGAGAAGAAAAAAGCTCGATTTTTTTGTGAGTCATGTGATACAGAAGTAGTGGGAGATGCTAAGTTTTGTCCTAATTGTGGTAGATTTTTTTCCTCTGTTCGTTGCCCTGCCTGTGAATTAACTGGTGAGCATTTTCATTTTGAAAATGGGTGTCCCGCATGCGGATATGCAATGGATGGTTCTCCTTTCGACACGAGTCTTACTCCAAATCAGCGACGTAAAGCGTATAGGAAGGAACAAAATCAAGTAAATAAAAGTAATAGAGCAAGGGGTGCAACTCCATACAGTTTAAGCGCTACCCCCAAAACAAGAACAAGTGATGACCCACTTCCAGTATGGATTTATGCACTTTGTATAGTTCTTTTAGGAATAGTTTTAATGGTCGTTTTTACTTTCTTAGGCTAAAATCCCCTATACATATACCCTTTTCACTCTAGAGGTTATCAGGCTCAGCACTTCATAAGGAATTGTATTCGTACAATTTGCAATATCCGTTGCTGACTGCGAGTATTCATTTGGGCCAAAGAGTATCGCTTCGTCCCATCGTTTTACTTTAGAGTCAATTTCAATAACACATTGGTCCATACACACACGACCAATAATAGAATATTGGATATTATTTATTGTTACTTTTCCTAAATTAGAAAGCAAGCGATTATATCCATCTCCATAACCTATACCTATAGTTGCAACTTTTGTTTTATTTTTTGATATCCACGTACGCCCATATGATACGCTAATATCTGAATCTATTTCTTTTATTGAAGTTACATAGCTTACGAGTTCCATTACTGGTTTAAAATTCCAGTCATATATTTTTCTAGCATTTTGTAATGTTTTATCAGGATAGTATCCATAAGTTAAGATTCCGGGGCGTACCATATCAAAGTGAGAATCTTCATGTAATAAAATTCCACCGGACGCAGCACAATGTAGTAGTCCAGTATCTATACCCTTTTGACGTAGACCTAAAACAAGATTATTAAACATTGCAAGTTGTAATTTTGTGTATTGTATATCATCTTCTTGCAAAGAATCAGACACCGCAAAGTGAGTACACGTACCTTCAATTTTTAGATTATTCTTACTAACAATATACTGGTAAAGCTCTAATGCATCTTCAGTTTTAACACCATGGCGTATCATTCCAGTATCAATTTTAATATGAATAGGATACATTTTCTTACTTTGAACTTCCACTTCATTGCTTAACATATCTATCCATTCTATATCTGATACTAAAGGAGTAAGGTCATATCTCACTAGGTCACTAATTTCAGATTTTGTACAAAGACTTAGTAGCAAAATAGGTTTTACTATTCCCTCATCTCTAAGTTCTCTACCCTCGTCCACGGTTGCAACAGATAAAAAATCTACATCTAATTCACAGGCTTTTTTAGCTATTTGTACTGCTCCATGCCCGTAAGCATTTGCTTTAATTGCTAAACATATTTTTTTATTATTTGTTATTTTTCGAATTAACTCTATATTGTGCTCAAAATTTTTAAGATAAATCCGGGCTATTGCTTTTCCCATGTTCTCTCCCCTATTTCATACATAGTAATCTAATTATTATATTATTGCAAGTAAAAATCCCTTATACATTTTTGAAATTTTTGATATACTATACGCATGAATAACTTTGATGTAACAATTATTGGTGGCGGAGTTGCTGGGTATTTTGCTGCAATTAAATTACTTGAAAAAAACTCTGAATTAAATATATTAATACTTGAAAAACAGTCTGCACCTCTTCAAAAACTTTTAACTACAGGTAGTGGAGCGTGTAATTTTACTCATAAGGGAACACCAGATGATTTTTTAGTAAAATATGGCAAGAATGGACAATTTTTACGTAATGCGTTTTATTCATATTTTGTTGAAGATATAGTAGCCTATTTTGAAGAACATGGAATAGAAACATATTGTCGCGAAGATGGAAAGTATTTTCCAAGATCAATGAAAGCACATGACATAAAAGAATTATTTATACGTCAAACATCTACATGTACTACACAATTAAACGAAAAAGTGCTTGATATTCAAACTGACAAGGATATATTTACAATCCATACAGAAAAAAATACATACTATACACATTCTGTAGTAATAGCCACAGGTGGAAAAAGCTTTCCCAAAACTGGTTCTACTGGAGATGGTTACAGTCTTGCAGAAAATCTTGGGCATAGTATTGTACAAGTAAAACCAAGTTTAGCTAGTGTTTTTTGTGATAATCATGCTTTAGGCGAGTTTTCAGGTATTGCCTTTGAAAATGCAAAAATACTACATAAAAAAATAAATAAAACATATAAAGGCTCATTGTTAATTACCCATAAAGGTTTTTCAGGCCCAGTTATAATAGATAATTCAAGAGACTTCAATAAAGGCGATATTATATACATTTCATTTACACAGGCAAGACGAGATGAAATAGATAGCTATTTGAAAGAAATGAAACAGGAAGTAATTGTTAGCGCTTTAAAAAAATTTGAAATTCCTAGAAAACTAGCACACTTTTTATGTAATGAGTTACAAATAGACAGTACAAAAAAAATTGGTGAAGTGTCATATAAAAACATTGAACGATTAATTTCGAATATTGTTTCTTATCCAATAGAAATTTCAAATATAGAAAGTTTTGATAGCTGTATGTGCACATGTGGTGGCGTAAGCCTAAGAGACATTAATCCGAAAACTTTTGAATCTAAGATTGTTGCAAATCTGTATTTTTTGGGTGAAGTATTAGACATTGATGGAGATTCCGGTGGTTACAATTTACAAGCCATATGGTCTCAAGCCGCTCTATTTGCAAAAAATTTTTAATACCACTTGAAACTGAGTAAAAATATGTATATACTATTTTAAAAGTTTTTTTGGAGCATAACCCCATGAAGTACACAGATACACGAGATACGACCGTTCAAACAGATTTAAAAACTGCTGTAATAGAAGGCATGAGTTCAAAGACAGGAGGACTATATGTCCCTTGTTCATACCCGAGATTAAGCAACTCTATTTTAGAAAAAACTGTTTCACCATCATTTAGAGATGTTGCATATGAAGTTGCAAAGTTGTTTTGTAGTGACGACATAAGTGACTCTAAGCTTCAAGAAATAATTATAGATTGTTACCCATTTAATGTACCTGTAACTCAGGTTGACCCGGTAACATACGTTTTAGAGTTATACCATGGTCCGACTTGTGCTTTTAAAGATGTTGGCGCTAGATTCATGGCACAGCTAATGTGTCATTTTAATGAAAGTGAAAATGACACATTACACATTTTAGTTGCAACCTCAGGAGATACTGGAAGTGCTGTTGGAAGTGCATTTCATAATTTAAGTGGCATAGACGTTACTATACTATATCCAAAAGGGAAAATTAGCCCTCTTCAAGAAAAACAACTTTCAACTTTTACTGGAAATGTACGCTCTTTGGCAGTAGACGGTAGTTTTGATGATTGTCAACGATTAGTAAAAAAGGCATTCACTGATGATACAATAAGAAATAAACTACGCTTATCTTCTGCAAACTCAATAAATATATCTCGCCTTTTACCTCAGAGTTTTTACTATGTATACTCCTCATTATTAGTCAAATCAAGAAGTTGGCATAATAATAAGATTGAAGATCCCGCTATAATTGTTACTGTACCTTCCGGAAATTTTGGAAACCTAACATCAGGCCTCATTGCTCAGAGAATGGGGGCTCCTATTGATGGCTTTATTGCAGCAACTAATGCAAACAAGACTATTCCTGATTGGTTATTTTCAGGTAATTATGAACCACGCCCTTCAATTTTAACCTTAGCAAATGCAATGGATGTTGGTGCTCCAAGTAACTTTGAAAGAATGATGTCAATGTATACCTATGAAGAACTGAAGGAACTTTTAGCATCTTATTGGACCGATGACACAGGAATTTTAGAAGGAATTTCCAATCACCTTGAAAAAACAGGTTGTATCATTGATCCGCACGGTGCAATTGCTTGGAAGGCATGGCAAGAAGTTCGAAAAGGCGGCTTATTATCATTAATGAGTGGATTTAAGAATTCAACGGAAGAACCTGGTATCACACCAAGTATGCCAAGTTGGGCTCAACCTGTTATAGATAACAAGGCTGTTGGGATTATTTTAGGAACTGCACACCCTGCAAAATTTAGTGATATTGTTAAAGATGCAACAGGCAGAGAGCCACCATTACCAGATAGATTAGAAAAGGTTATGATGTTAAAAGATAATTCCATACCTATGAAAAATGATTATGTAGCCTTTAAAGAATGGCTTCTAGAAACTTTATAAAAAATATCGGAGTAAATACTATGTTTGTAACTTGTCTAGACTTAGAAGGGGTTCTCGTACCTGAAATTTGGATAGCTGTAGCAGAAAAAACAGGAATAGATGAATTAAAACTTACAACACGTGATATTAGCGACTATGATGTTTTAATGAAAAAAAGACTTGGAATTATAAAAGAGAACAAATTACTTCTAAAAGATATTCAAAATGTAATTGAAACTCTTGAACCCTTAGAAGGTGCAAAGGATTTTTTAGATGAGCTTAGACTGAATTGCCAAACAGTTATTCTTTCCGATACCTTTTCACAATTTGCCCTCCCCCTAATGAAGAAATTGGATATGCCAACAATATTTTGTAATGAGCTTGTAATAAATGATGCAAATGAGATTGTAAACTACCAAATGAGGCAAGATAATGGTAAATATCATGCAGTAAAAGGTTTTCAAAATATGAAACTTTCTGTAATATCTGCTGGGGATTCGTTTAACGACTTAGAAATGATTAAACAAAGTGAATTTGGATTTTTGTTTAGAGCTCCTAAGCACATTGTTGAAGAAAATAGTAGCTTTGAAAGCATTACTGAATACAGTGATTTACTAAAAAAAATAAAACAAATTATTGCATAGGTTAATTTCTTTCATAGGCTATAAAGCCCAATGATAAGAGTTCGCTTTGAATTGGTTCAAATGTTGTAGAATCATATCCTATTGAAACAGCATAAGCATTTACATAATAATAATCATCTTTGTTGTCAGAATCTTCAAAGTCATCATCACCTTCTTCAGGTAAAGCATAGTCGATGTCGTCTATATTGCTTTCAGGATCAAAATTGAAGTATTTGTTGTTCCATCGCAATGGGTCACCAATTGATGTACCAGAAACACTAATATTTAAGCCATCATTTACATCTAAACGAATAATAACCCTACCACCAGTTGAAGGAATTAAAGCATTTTTTCCACCAACACTTGTTTGTAATTCTTTATAACCAAGTGTATCTAGTACCTTAAATCCATTATTTGTGTCGTCATCGTTTGCATTATAAATTGATTTTCCATCATTTAATAAATCTTCTTGATTGTCATAAATTCTGTAATATACATCTGTACCAGCACCGGAAAAAGAGCTTGTAGATAAATCACGTGCTGTAAAAGTAAACTCAAATATATTAGTAGGGATAATTACAATTCCCCCATCCGCATCATTTGGGGGAATTGCATTCATGGGCGGAGAAATATCATAAAAGGTTTTTAGCCCGCATGAAAAATTAAGAATAATAATTAAACAAAAAAAATAAAATTTTCTATACATTCTCTGCCATGTTTATAGAATTACTCAGCTTTATTTTCAGCCTGTAAAACTATTATTCGACTATTTGCTAAACTTGCCCAAGATGTAGATGGAAAATCATCATTTAGCTTTTGATACGTATCTACTGCAAGTTGATAGTTTCCACTTGTCTCTTCAAGTCTACCTAAATTAAACAAGGCTCTAGCCATCAATGAAAAATTTTCTGTGTCAACTAGCATATTTAAATACTCTATAGCCATATCAATTTCATTTAGTTCTTCGCTTGCAACAGCAGCATTATATAAAGCAACTGAAGCAGTATATGAACTCATGTCTTCTTCATACGCAGAAACATATAGTTCACGTGCTTCAGACCAATTTTCTAATTCAAACTTAACATCAGCTGAGAATAAAAGACTTCTAACCTTTACAACGCCACTAGAATTATCTGCTAATGCAATTGCTTCAGATACTAGTTGCTCTTGGTCATTCGCATAGGTATCGGAAGTTCGATCTAGTGATTCATAGCGAAACTCTATTGAATCTAAATTTGTTAATCCTGCAACAACATTATTATTCATTACTGCTATTGCCACGCTGGCTCCAATTGCACCAATAATAAGTACAACCAATATAACAATAATTGGTATTCGTGTTTTAACAATAAAACTTGTTACGCGACTATTTAAAGTTTGTTTTTCTTTTTGTTCCATAAAATGAACTCCTATAATAATTGTTTTTGGGCTTATGATCCCTTTCTTATATCTAATTCAGACATTAGCTTAGAAACATATGTTCTTTGAACATCAAGTAGTTTTGCAGCTTCTGTTTGATTCCAATGACATTGATCAAGAATATGTGTTACAAATGATTTCTTAAAGTTATTAACTGCAACTTTAAGTGAAGTTTCACTAAAACTATATTCATTTCTTTTTCCAACATTTAGACGCAAGTCATTTTCATGAATAGTAGGTGGAGTACCTAATACGCAAGCTCTTTCTATAGAGTTCTCAAGTTCACGTACATTGCCGGGCCATTGATACATTTTCAGCACATTAATTGATTCAGATGAAAAACCTAAAAACTGCTTATTAGTTTCAATGCTAAACTTCTTTAAAAAATGATTAGCCAAGAGTTCTATGTCGTCAATTCTATTTCTTAGTGGTAATACAGTAATTGGCAAAACGTTTAATCTAAAAAAAAGATCAGATCTAAATAAACCTTGTTGTACCATGTCTTCTAAGTTTCGATTTGTTGCAGCTATAATTCTAACATCAACACTAACCGACTCACTTGAACCAACTTTTTCAAACTGTTTGAACTGAATAACTCGTAAGAGCTTCGCCTGTAAGTCTAACGACATTTCGCCTATCTCGTCAAGAAAAATGGTTCCACCATTAGCCATTTCAAAACGGCCTGTTCTATTTGATACGGCATCAGTAAATGCTCCACGCACGTGACCAAAAATCTCACTCTCTAAAAGTTGTGGTGATAGAGCAGCACAGTTTACACAAACAAAAGCTTTATTGCTCCTGTCGCTTAAACGGTGGATTCTCTCTGCAACAAGTTCTTTTCCAACCCCGCTTTCACCTTGAATTAAAACCGACGAATTTGTATTAGCAACCTGATCTATTACTTTTAGTAAATCTTGTACAACTGCACTACTTCCAATAAACTCATGATAATTGTGTTCAGAAGAAATTGCTGACTTTAATTCGTGAATTTCCTTTTTAGTCTTATGGTATATTTCCGCATTTTTATAAGCAACACCTGCTTGAACGCATAATAATTCAAGCATTTCTAGGTCACTAATATCAAACTTTTGGCCATCGCCTTTATTTAATAACTCAACTACACCAATGCATTCATTATCAACACGTAGTGGTACTGCGATCATATTTTGGGTTTTATACCCTGTCATATTTTGAATTGCTGAAAAGAAATGAGGATGTTTTTCGACATCATCTATAAGAATTGAACGATTTTCTTTTACAACTGAACCAGCTATACTATTTTTTGTTAATACTGGTATAGATAAAACTTCGACACCCTTAGGTCCTAAAGCTAAACGAAACTTAAGGGTATCTTCGCTTTCAGAAAGTAATAATGATGATGATTCACAGCGTACTAATTTCATTGCAGATTCTAAAATATAAATTAACAAACTGTCAACATCTTCATAGCTAGTGTTTAGCCGTGTATTGATGTCAACAAGAGTGTTAAGTTTTTCTACATCAAAAGAATTCTGCAACATTGATAACTATCCGAGTGTCTTAGTTATTCTTGTTTTTAATCATATCACCCAAAGTAAATGCACCTTCATTACTATCGTCATGATTTGACATATAGTGTGACATTTCACTTTGTTGAATCTTCTTTTTAACTTCTTTTACAGAAAAGGCAACCTTTTGTCTATCCATATTCACTTCAACAATGTAAACGTTAATTTTATCACCTACATTATATTTTTGAACTGCATCTTCATAGGATTCTTCTCTAGAATCAGTTAAATGTGACTTGTTAATAAGTCCTTCAATACCGCCATCAACACGTACAAATAAACCGAAATCTGTAATTGAAACAATTTCACCTTCAATTATTGAACCAATTGGGTGATCTTGCATAAATTGTTCCCAAGGATTATCACCTAAGTGTTTTAAACTTAATCTTAGTTTATGATTTTCAGGATCGTTTTCAACTACCAATACTTCAATTTCTTGACCGACGGTTAATTCTGTTCTAGGATGCTTAACTTTTTTTGTCCATGAAATATCATCGATGTGTAAAAATCCGTCTATGCCATCTTCCATTTCAAGGAAAGCACCAGCGTTTGTAAGTTTTACAACTTTGCAAGTAAGTTTTGTATCTACTGGATATTTTTCGCCAATTGTATCCCAAGGATTTTCTTGTACTTGTTTGAGACCAAGTGAAACACGGCCAGCTTGAATATCATACCCAAGAACCATACATTCAACTTCATCACCTTGTTTAACAACATCACTTGGTTTGTTAATTTTTCGTACCCAAGAGAATTCACTAATATGTACAAGACCTTCAATGCCTTCTTCTAATTCTATAAAAGCACCAAAGTCAGCAAGTTTTGTAACAGTACCTTTTACAATATCTTCAACATGATATTTGCCTTCAAAATTTAGCCATGGATCTTCTGAAAAATGTTTTAACGATAAGTTAATTCTTTTTTCTTCTGGATCTAGTCTGATAACTTTTAAAGTAATTTCTTGTCCTTTTTTTACAAAATCTTTTGGTCTAGTTACATGGCCCCAACTCATATCGTTAATATGTAAAAGACCATCAAATCCACCTAAATCAATAAATGCACCAAAACTTGTAAAACTTTTTACGGCACCTGTTACTGTGTCACCTATAGAAACAGTTTCAAAAAAATTGTTTCTGTTAGAAGTAATTGATTCTTCAAGATAATTTCTTCTATTAACAATTATATTAGCTTTTCTTTCTGTGTAAAGTCTATCAATATAGAATAAACTTTTTACACCAATAAGTTTTTCCGGTTGTAGCACACGATGAATATCAGCTTGACTTAAAGGTAAAAATGCACGTATTCCTGCACCTAAAAGTACTTCGAATCCACTTTTTACAGTTTTATCAATTGTTCCTTCTACTGCAACTTTATCAGTAAAGGCTTGTTTTAAATTTTTCCAAATTTGAATACTTTCTGCTTTTTGCTTAGAAACAATCAATTCTCCATTTCTTGTTTCTTTTGTAACTAATACAACACTTACAATGTCACCAACTTTTGGTAATTCCGTAAACTCCGATTTTGGAATTTTACCTTCCGACTTATAACCTACATCTACAAAAACATCATCGGAGGTTACTTGAACAACATGTCCATCTACAAGTTGTCCTTCTTCAAGTGTTTCAAGACTTTTGAGATATTTCTCCTGTAATTGTGTTTGAATGCTCGTATCGGAGTTCTGAGATTCATTCATTTCCACTTCCATTTCTTCCATAATAAACCCTTATATGTAAATTTTATTTAATATTATGTCACAAACTTGCTCAATGGTCAAGTACGTAGTGTCAATATATTGCGCATCTTTTGCTATTTTTAACGAACCTTCTTGTTTGTTTTTGTCAATTTCATCTCTTTGGATAATTGACTGTTTGATTTCTTCAAATGTTTTACCATCAGGCCGTTGCTCAAATCTTCTTTTAGCTTGTTCTTCAACTGAAGCATCTAGGTAGAATTTGTGATCTGCACTTGGAAAGACAACAGTAGTCATGTCTCTACCCTCACACACAAAATCTATTTTTTTTGTTATGTCTTGTAATTTTTCATTTATAAGATGTCGAAGAGGAACTATGCAAGAGATTTTTGATGCATTTAAGTCAATATCACTGGAGTGTAATAAGTGCTCTACGTCTTCACCATTTAAGATAACGTGTTCATTAACATAGTCTAATGTTACAGAATGAATTAAACTAAGTATTGAATCTTCATCTGCAATGTCAATATTTGCTCTAAGAACCGCTAGTGTACTGGCTCTATAAAAACTTCCCGAATTTAAAAATGCAATGTGTAATTTTTCTGCTACTTTTTTGGCAACAGTACTTTTACCGGTTCCGCTTGGTCCATCTATGGCTACAACCATACTAAACCTCCCTAATTATTAAAAAATGGCTCCAAATCTTTCTTTGTAAGCTCTCGAAACAAACCTGTTTGGATATTGTCGATTGTTAAGTGACCAATTCGTACTCTAGTAAGCGATGATATACCAAGTTGAAAGTGTTCAAAAACACGTCGTATTTCTCTATTTTTACCTTCAATGAGTATAATTTTTGCAGTTTTCTTTCCTAGTAATTCAGCACTCCGACATTTATAGAAAACACCTTCTACACGTATGCCCGCCTTAAAACTATCAATTAGTGTATTAGGTATTGGTCTAGAGGCTTCAACTATGTATTCTTTTTCGACCCGGGAGGAAGGATGAGACAGTTTTTGCATAAACTCGCCATCGTTGGTAAAAAGAATTAATCCCTGTGAAAACATGTCGAGTCTTCCAACATTATAGAGTCTTTCTTTAAAAAATGGTTTTAATAAGTCTACTGCTATATCTCTATCTTTTTCATCACTCATACTGCAAACATACCCTGCAGGTTTATTTAAGAGAACATATTTTTTTTCTTCTTCTAGATGTACTTCTTTTCCATCAACACAGATGATATCAGTGTCGCTAACCTTTGTGCCTTGTAGAGTAACAACAATGCCGTTCACACTAACTCGTCCATCTGCAATATATGCTTCAGCACCACGTCTACTGGCGACACCACAACGAGCTAAATATAACTGTAATCGAATATTATCTTGCAAGTTCAAATCTCTCGCTTTCTGCTTCATCCAATTTTGGAAGATCGGCAATACTGTTCATTCTAAATATTTTTAAGAACTCTTTTGTTGTTCCATATTGTACAGGTTTTCCAGGAATATCTTTTTTTCCTACTTCTTTAATCATGTTTCTTTCAAAAAGATGTCTAATCATGTTGTCGGCAGAAACTCCCCTAATTGCTTCTATTTCTCCACGAGTAATAGGCTGTGAGTAGGCAATAATTGAAAGAGTTTCAAGTGCAGCTTTAGATAGTTTTCCTTCGCTTTTTTTACCATAACGGTCTTTCAGTGATCCCCATAGATCTTTTTTTACACAAAGAAGCCAGCCACCGCCAATTTGTTGCAACTCTAATGCGCTATCTGCGCTCTCAAAGCGTTCTTGAAGTTTTGCAATACACATTTGAACAACTTCTTTTGATAGGCTAGATATCCTAACCAACGCTTCAATACTTAAAGATTCTCCTTCTAAAAAAAAGATTGCTTCAACAAGCGCAGTTTCATTTTCTAAATCCACAACTCACTCCATTATTATTAGATTACTGTACAAGTATTACCTTATTCTATAATCTACGCTGCCTTAAATGGCATTATTTTTATATCACCAAACATTCTGTTTTGCAAAATACATGCAGAATGCACCTTTACAGCTTCTAGTATTGCCATAAAGGCACATACAATATCCATAATGCTTTCTTTACGAATAATAAGGTCTGTGAAAAAACATTCTCCCTTATTATCAAAATACTCATACATCAGAGTTATTTTTTCACCTACAGATATTTCTTCATACATACTCATAATCTTGTCACCTGAGTGAGTTCCAACTAGCTGAGTAAATGTTTTCATCAATGTCCAAGTATCAATTTTTTCCCAAAGTTCTTCTTCCTCAAATGGTAAAACACTTTGTATTTTTTTTCTTTCTACATTCCATTCTGCTTCATCTTCTTTTTCTTCAATTAGCTCAGATAGCTTTTTAAACTTTTGATATTCAATAAGCTTATCGACTAATTCTTGTCTTGGGTCTTCTAAGTCCTCACCGTCAAAACTTGTTTCAACCGGTAAAAGAAGATGTGATTTTATATATATAAGTTCCGCTGCTAACGAATAAAACTCCGTAAGATTTTCTAAGTCAGTAACAACTGCATAATCTAAATAATCTAAATATTGCTCAGTAATATCACCAATTGGAATATCGTAAATATTTACTTCATTTTTTTTAATCAATGTTAACAATAAATCCAGCGGGCCTTCAAATTGTGCAATATTATACGTTCTAATATCTTCATCGGTATTGTGGTCCTGGTTCATTTTCTACCTCCAAAAAAAAGGGATGTTTTTTTATTACATCAAAACTGTTTACTTTTGATAAACATTCTTTGTAATAATCCCTATTCACTTTATCGGCATTATTGCTTAAAATCTCCAGTAATGGAACAAGCACAAAGGCTCTTTCTGACATTTTTGGATGAGGAACAGCTAATCTATCTGTAGATATCACACAATCTGAAAATAATATAATATCAATATCAAGACTTCTAGGGCCATTCTTTATTTCAAGCTTTCTATTTCTTCCAAAATCACTTTCGATGTTTTGCGTATAATCTAAAAGTTCTTCTGCACTTTTATTGTATATACCTTGTATTACTATGTTGTAAAAATTTTCTTGTTCATCAATATACATGGGCTTTGTAATATACAGTGATGACACACTAATATTATCAAATATTCCACATAACCTTTCATAGGCTTTTAACAATAAAGCATGAGGTGAAAGTTCTACATTCTCATACGTATAGCATTTGTTTGAGCCTAATGAAAGATATACAGAATGCATACTAAAATAAATCCTCACTTACAGGAGCATCAGTTTTTACCGCTGGTGCTGCTTTTTCTGCGTTCTTTTGCTTTGGTGCTTCTTTAAGCATTTGTCCTGGAAATAGTTTTTCTCGAATTTTCTTTTCTACATCATTAGTAAAATCAGGATTTTGTTCAAGGAAGTTTATTGCATTTTCTCGACCTTGCCCTACCTTTTCAGTTTCCGTAGTATACCATGCACCTTTTTTGTCTATAAAGCCATGACGTACAGCAGAATCTAAAAGACTGGCAATTGCAGAAACACCCTTTCCAAACATTATATCAAGTTCAACTTTTCTAAATGGCGGTGCAACTTTATTTTTTACAATCTTTACCCTGACTCTGTTTCCAACAGCATCTTCTTCACCTTTTGCATCAATTGACTCTACACGTCTAACTTCTAAACGTAATGATGCATAAAATTTAAGTGCGTTACCACCAGTTGTTGTCTCAGGGTTTCCAAACATTACACCAATTTTCATTCTTATTTGGTTTATAAAAATAATAATTGTTTTTGACTTTCCTATAATTGCAGTAAGTTTTCTCAAAGCTTGGCTCATAAGTCGAGCTTGTAAGCCCATGTGAGAAGCTCCCATATCACCTTCGATTTCCGCTTGGGGAGTAAGAGCTGCTACAGAGTCAACAACAATTATATCGACAGCACCTGAGCGAACTAAGCTTTCAGCAATTTCTAAGGCCTGCTCTCCTGTATCAGGTTGTGATACCCAAAGATCATCAATATTTACGCCTAAGTTTTTTGCATATTTTGGATCGAGTGCGTGTTCAGCGTCTACAAAGGCCGCAATGCCCCCTAATTTTTGTGCTTCTGCAATTGCATGTAGTGCAAGTGTTGTTTTACCTGAAGACTCAGGACCATATACCTCAATAACTCGTCCTCTTGGATACCCACCAATACCGAGTGCTTCATCTAACATGATTGAACCTGATGGAATTACATCTACACTTGCAGTTTCTGTAGCAGTACCTAGTTTCATGAGAGAACCTTGGCCAAATTGCTTTTCAATTTGCAATCTGGCTGCCTCAAGAGCTTGCATTTTTTCACTCATATCTTGAGGTACATTCATTTCTGTTGTTACTTTAGCCATAATAATAGCCTCCCTCTATATATATTATAGTATTAAATACCAATTATTTATACAAAATACAAAATTATTTTTTAATTATTACCTACTAAGGGTTGATATATAGACTTCCCTCGTAAAATTAGCCTACCATTTTCAACACCAACTTGTGCAAGAACTTGAACAGGTAGGGCGCTATCGATTGAAACAGGCTGTCTAATTACCAGTGGAACAAATCCTTCTACTTTTTGCAAAGTATCATAACCTATTAAAAAGTCACATCTATATTCTGTTTGTGTTTCAAGTACATTCGTTACTCTCCCGGACCAAATTACCCATGTATCTAAATATAAGTGAACATCTTCTCTAATTTGTTCATATGAGAACTCTTCAATTTCTGTATCAAAGCTCGGTTCTTCTAAATACTCTGCAAGAAGTCTTGCTTTTTGTCTTATTGATGTAGAAGCATTTGAATTTAGAATTCTATTAATTTCTACTTGAGATGAGTTATCCCTGTATGTTTGAAAATATTTCTGTGCATTTGCATATGATTCTTCTAATTGGTCTTGCGTTAAAATATAACGAAAAACAGATGATGCTGTATCTTGAACCAAAGCAGTATTTTTTTCCTCTACACTAAGTACAAATTCAGAAAGGTCGGCTCTTGTTGCTTCAATAGGTTTTGAGGGCCGATTAATAAAAAAAACAATCATAGAGCATAGTAATAAAACTGAAAATAAAACTCCAGCTTGTATTACCCTTGTATGGATGCCTAACTTTGGATAAAAGCGTTTAATATTTCCTGTTTGAACCAAGTGAACAAAAACATCAGAGCTATTATTATTTTTTATAAAATCTAGTGCCTTTTTTGAGAGTTCATTTTCAGGGTTATAGTCTTGTGCCTGTAAATAATATTCAACAGCTTTATTGATTTCACCTCGTCGTAAAAAAAGTACAGCTTGTGCAGTGATGAGTTCGACATCTGATATTTTTATTTTTCGAGCTGTTTTATAATACAGTTCTGCACCACCAATATCCCCTAGGTATAGACATGCAGTCCCAAGATAATAAAAAAACTGGAAAGAATCTTTATAATCCATAATGAGAGGTTCTAATAGTGAAACAACTTCAGGAAATCGCCTAGCTGATAGCAATCTCTTCGCTTTTTCAAGCGTACTAATCGGCATCTAAACTCACCGCCTTGCATTTTCAAGTATCATATCTACCTCAGCGTTGAGTAAGACAATTTCTTGTTCACTTAAATAATTATTGTCAGCCTTTAATTCGTTTATTGTGTCGAGTATTCTAAGTATTCTTTCTAAGTCTTCTTGTGAAAGAAATGAAAGAGAGTTAATAGATTCTGTATCATATGATGTTAATTCGCTTGAATTGAGAGGCCAAACTTCAGGGAGCACGTCGCCTACGTTTCCGGTAAAGATATAAAACTCAATATCCGTACGTGGTGACTTTGCCAAAAATGTTTTTTTCCAAGTTATTGTTAATGCTGAGTTATTATAAGAATTTAGAGAATGAAACTCACGCCCTCTTTGTATGTCATAATACCAGTTTAATTGAGAAAGAAGATTTTTATTGGCAGCTGTTATACTATCAATAGAGTTGATTCTATGATTTGGAATAATAAAGCGAATTGCATCGGTAGTATTTGCAGACTGAATCCACTTATCTTCTTGCATATCTGTAAAGGAAGTTTCTGAGATTATTGAACCTGTTGTAGCAGTAGTAAAATGAGTAAGGGTATTTTCTCCAAGCCATGTATCAAAAAAAGCTTTAACAGCTACTTCATTTTCGGTATCAGATAAGTTTCTTAGTATTGAAGATACCTTTACAGAGTCGATTATTTCGCCTCTAGCTGCAAAAAAATCATAATTAACTATCACTTCTAATTTATTTTTTAGAACTGCAGTTAGGGTAACTCTAGTATCTTTATAACTTGAGCTTACTTTGAATCCCCCGCTAACATTAACTGGTAATACTGCTCCATCATATTCTACATAAAATGAAGGAGTTTTTGTAAAAGTTTTTGAGTCAAACATTGAAATGTATCTATCATTTGTAGACTTACGATAAATCGTTACGGTTCCACTGTAGTCTTCAACAACAATTCTTATATCTCCAAAAGTTGCATCAACATTTGCAAATAAAAGAGCTGATAAGATCATAAAAGTAGTAATAAATATAAACCTTTTCATTGTATTTCTCCCCCTAATTTTTATTAATTAATTGTTGAAGCTCAAGTGCTTTTTTAGTTAATTCATCAATTAAAAAATCGTTATTATCTTCACTTGGCTCACTATTTACATCTACAGATACACTAATATCACCTTCTATATCTTGTGCATTTTGGTCAATAATTGCATTTAATTCTTGTACCGAATTCTTTAAGTTTTCATTTTGTAATACAAGCTCTTGTTTTTCTATTTGCAACTTGTTATGTTCTTGCTCAAGTTCTTGCAATCTTTTTCTAAGAATGATTGACTCTTCACTTTGAAGTTGTTTTATTTGTCTTTCATAATCCTCTTTTGCTGCTACGGCTTCCTCTCCCGTAACTCTTAAAAGATATAAAAGTTTTTCCTCTCTTTCACGTTGTTCCAACAACTCAAGTCTAAATATTGCATCGTCATATATCTCGCTAGTTGGATACTCAGTTACTATAGTGTTAAAATATAGTTTTGCATTCATAAAATCATAAATATTGTATAAAGCTTCACCTGTTAAAAAAATTGCCGATGGAGTTAAAGTATGTTTAGGGTATGTATGTACGAAATCTGTAAAGCCTAGAATTGTTTCATCGTACATGCCAAGTTCATAACCTGCATATAGTGTTTGATATGTTATTTCTGGTGTATAGGTACTATCAGGAAAAATTTCTAAAAAAGTTGTCCCATCTCGTAATGCTCCAGAATAATCTGCGATATTCATTTCTGCCATTATTACAAAAAACCATACAGAGTCAGACGTGGCGTCTTGAAAATTACTTGTTCTCTTTAAAAAAAACAAAGAGTTCTCCCAGTCGCCTACTCTATAAGCTTCTAGTCCTTGTATTAAATCTTGTCCATATACTTGATTTTGAGTCGGTATTTCCTCTGAAAAAGCAACACCAAAAAGAAAAATAATACAAGTGCATAACAAAGTTATTTTTTTCATAATCCAACTTCCTATATTTTTAATTTTCCACTAAAAAAAGCAGAGCCCGAAACCACTACATCAACGTCTGTTGCAATAACAGAATCAATGGTAGTTTCATTTACACCGCCATCAATGGAAACAAGGTATGAATAATTGTGCTTTTTTCGAAGCTCAACTAAGCGCGTAACCTTTGTTAAACAAGGCTCAATTAATTCTTGCCCTCCAAAGCCGGGATTAACAGACATTACCAAAACAAGGTCAACAAATGGGAGAATTTCTTCTAATGCGGAAATTGGTGTTGATGGCACAATACTAATCCCTGCTTTTTTACCAAGTGAATGAATTTTTTGAATTAATCTATGATGATGCGTGGCTGCTTCCCAATGAAAGGTAATCCAATCAGCTCCAGCCTGCGCAAATGTATCTATATGTGCTTCTGGATTCTGTATCATCAAGTGAACATCGAAGTCAAGAGTACTTAATGGGCGTACCGCAGAAATTATAGATTCTCCAAACGAAATATTGGGAACAAATGAACCATCCATTACATCTATGTGTATCCACTTTGCACTCGAATCATGTATAAGGTCTATAGATTTTGAAAGATGTGCAAAGTCTGCAGCCAAAATTGAAGGTGCTAAAACAAATTTATCCATACTCTTATTTTAGCAGACAAGTTAAATATTGTAAATGGGTATTATACATAAAAATCAATTCTTACATTTAGAATCATGTCTTATGTTATATCTTTTTCACTTAAACCATACCCTTCACTAACATGTTTATGTGCAAAACCCTGAGGCTCTACATGCACCATAATGTCATAAATGTCTGGAATATTTTGCTTAATAACACTTGTTACTTTTTCAGCAACTTCATGCGCGTCATACACACTCATTGTACCATCTACCTCAATATCGAGGTCTACATCCCAAAAGTTAGCAATTTTTCGCATTCTTACTCTATGTGGATTACTTACTCCATCAACAGAACGTACAGCTTCAAACAGTTGCTTATAAATCTCTGTATTGCTGTTTCCATCCATGAGCTCAATATTCATTTCCCAAAAAATAGTAATGGCGTTCTTTATAATCCAAACGCTTACTAATAAAGCAATCAGAGGGTCCCAAATTGGAGCATCAAAGGTATATGAAATGAGTAATCCAATAAGTACCGAACCCGAAATGACAATATCATTAAGCATGTTTTGCGCATTTGCTTTCACCATTGAACTATTTGCCATTCTTCCTAAAACATACTGAGAGATTGCAAGTACAATTTTAACAAAAATTGAAATAACAGTAACAACTAATGCTAAACTACTTGTTGTTGCAGATGTATCTTGGCTGATAAGCTGTTTAAGTGCAGACATACCAAGTTGAAATCCTGCAAATAAAATTACAAATGATAAGACTAAGGTACCCATTGTTTCTGCTCTACCATGTCCCCATGGGTGAGATTCATCTGAAGGTCGAGAAATTATTTTTCCAATTACGAGAGTCATGCAAGCAATAATAACATCGGTTGTTGTGTCAACTCCATCTCCTAAAACAGAAAGGCTTCCGCTAAGAAAGCCAGCAGCTAGTTTAGCAATTGCTAAAAGCAAGTTACCTACCAAGGCAATGAGGCCTGCCCTTGCGATGAGAGTATATCTATGTTCTCGCTCTTTTAATTTTTCTTTCATAGTAATTTAAAACACTTCCAAAATCTTTTTAATGTATGGATCTAGGGCATAAAAAATAGGTATTAAAAAAACTGAAATTAAAAAATTGGCTGTTTTAATTTTTTTTATTTCAAGAAGGTTTAATCCAACCATTATAATTAAGCATCCACCCATTGCCGTAATCTCTGATAGCATAACATCATTTACATACGGAGCCACAAAAGTTGAAGCTAATGTTAATAAACCTTGGTATAAAAATATAGTAATTGCAGAAAATGCTGTTCCAATTCCCATTGCTGCGGTAAACACTATTGCCATAAAGCCGTCTAAAACTGACTTTGTAAAAATTATTGTATACTCGCCTTCAATTCCTGCTTGAAATGAACCTACAATACTCATGGCTCCTACACAGAACAAAACTGAAGCGTTTAAGAAGGCGTGTGCAAATGTTGACGGTTTTTCACCCGGTATTTTTTTTGTTGATTTTGACACTGATTTTTCTAAAAATTGTCCAAATAGTAGAATCTTTCCGTCAATATCCCACAAAGTACCTAAAAGGCCACCAATTATGGCGGCAAGTGTTAAGTAAATAATGTTTTGATACTCAAGTGCCATTTCTAGTCCCAAGACAGAACATACTATTCCTGAAGCAACCATAACTGCAGAGTTAAAAGAATTTGTAATTTTTTTTGAAAATACTAGGCCAATAATTGATCCTATTAAGACTGTTGCACAGTTTACAAATACCGCAAGCATGTATATTCCTTTACTTTTTCATTCTAAAGTTGTATTATTATAGTGTAATTAAATATTAGTTGCAAGCAAAGATTCAATAATAGGTTTTAAAATTAATTTTAAGGAAAAATTTATGAATATCACACGAAAAAAAGTTGTTTGTGTTTTGATGGCACTGCTTATACTTGTACCTGTGGTTGCACAAAAAACAGGTGTTCAAGATGTATATCACTACACACTTGATAATGGATTAGAGCTTTTTATAGCTGAAAACAGTAATGTTCCTCTCACCTATATTGAGCTTGCTGTTAAAGGCGGCGGTATATCTCAAACTGAGGAAACGGTAGGACTATTTCATCTATACGAGCACATGATTTTTAAAGGAAATACTAAATTCCCTACGGCGGCTGCAGTTCAAAAAGCAATTAACGACATGGGTGTGCCCTCTTGGAATGGGTCAACTGCAAATGAATATGTTAATTATTTTTTTACTGTTCCCTCAGATTTAACGTATGAAGGATTGGAGTTTTGGTCATATGCGGTAAGAGAGCCTTTACTGGATGAAAATGAATTTGAAAATGAAAAAAAGGTTGTAATTGCCGAGCTTGAAGGTGGGTATTCAGAGCCATCAAGAATTTTTTACAATGCCTTGTATAACTTTGGTTTTCCTGATTCTCCCTGGCAATTTGATCCAGGTGGTACAGTAGAGAATATAACGAACTCAACGCTTGAAGAATTGATTAAAATGAAAGACACGTATTATGTCCCTAATAATACAGCCCTTTTTGTTGGCGGAGATGTTAAACATGAAGAAGTCTTAAAGATGGTAAATGAAATTTATGGTGACTGGGAAAGAGCTGTAGACCCTTGGGAAAACAAAGATTACCTTGTTGCCAATGAAGAGTTTAAAAATCAAGAATATCTCGTATATCCTAATGAGCAAGTGTCTCCTGCAATTGCTCAAGTGAGCATTTTTTTTAGAGGGCCAGACGGTGAAAGCGATTTAGATTCAACCTATGCTGCGGATATATATTTAACTGCTGCTGCTAATCCAGAAAGTAATTTTATACATACAATAACAAGTATTGAAGAGCTATTGATACCAACATCAGATTATGTAAGCACGGGATTTTTAACTTCAAGGCATGGAAGCATAATGAGTTTTACAGCAGCACTACTTGCCCCAGAATCAAATATTGTTGACAGAGCTTTTTTATTTTCAGATACAATTACAGACACAATAAGTACAAGTATAATTAATGATGAACAATATTTTACGCAAGAGCAGTATGCCAGTGCTAAACAGCGTTTAAAAGACTCACAAATATATGAAAGACAAACACCTCAAGGGCTTTTAAGTACTTTACGATTTTTTTGGACAGCGACGAACTCTGAGTATTATTTTAATTATTTAGATAACCTTGATAAAGTTGAACCAAGCGATATTTCAGAGCTTTTTGAAACATATATTAATGATAAAAATTCAATTGTTATGGTTTCGTTGAATCCTAACATATATAATGCGCAAAAAGCTGACTTTGAAAAAGCTGGATTTATCACAGTTACCGATGATAACGCCTTTTGGTGGAAGTAATAAAAGGAAAAATTATGAAAAATTTTATATTATGCATACTAATAATTATTGTAACAGCTTCATGTTCATCAATTCCAGAAAATGATGCATCTGCATTTGAATATTATGAACTTGAAAATGGAATTCCTCTCATCGTAAATAAGACTGATTCAAGCCAAATACTAACACTACAAATAAGTGTTAAAGGGGGCCCTGCTCTTCTTACACCAGAATATTCAGGTATTGAAAGCTCTCTTTTTGAAATGATGACGCTAGGAAGCGACGCCTACCCCTATAGTGAAATTCAAAAAATTCTTTATAACACACAAGGTAATATTTATACATCGTCAAATCAACTTGGAAGTACTTTAAGTCTAGTGAGCATTGATTATTACTTTGATGAATTGCTGCCCGTTTTTATTGACGGATTTTTACATCCACTGTTTACAGAGCAAGAGTATACAACTTTGATGGCGGGTATTTCTCAAGCATTACAGTATAAAGCAGAAGATCCTAATACCGTATTAACAGAATCAATTATAAAAGCTCGATATGAAAATCACCCTTACGAAGCATCTTCAAGTGTTACAAAAGATTCTATAAAGAATATAACTTTAGAAAATATGAAGAAGCACATTACTGAAGTACATAATGCTGCTAGACTAACAGTAATTGCCGTTGGAAATATTGACGGAAATAAACTTGTTAATGAATTAAATGCAACAATTGGACAATTAGGTAAAAGCGCAACCTCTTCGCCAAATATTCCTCCTGCAAAAATGGATGGTGAGACTATTGTAAAAGAAATAGAAAGTGCAGATGGTTCTGGGTATGTAGCCTACACAGTACCTGCACCAATACCTGGAAGTGAAGATGAAATTGCATTTAGAATAGCTTCCGACATATATTCAGAGACACTCTTTAATGTAGTACGAGAGCATTACGGGGCAACCTATTCAATTGGAGCATCATATACATACTCACGGGCTCCTTTTGGAACTGTTAGAGCGTATAAGGTTTCAAACTTAGAAAATATTGTAACATATATTACTGAAGCTGAAAAATTAATTGCAAAAAATAGCCTAATATCTGGAAGAGACGAAAGAGGTAATTTTATATATGACACCATTGAAGAAAGGCTTGAAGGATATAAAAACACTTTAATTAACTCGCAGTACTATTCATCACAAACAAATGCGGCAGTTGCGTCTCAGATTTCATCATCAATATTACTATTTAATGATGCTCAAGCACATTTAGATTTTACCCAGAGAGTTAGGAATGTAACTTCGCAGGATGTTTTGGATGTTTTTAATACATATTGGGTAGAAGGTGAAAAACAATGGTTTGCAGTAACTGGAGTTGGTGAAGAAAGTAGGTTTTTAATTAATGATTAATATGAAATAATTAATACCATTCTTGTAGTATCAAGAATGACAAAAGTTTACCACTTACAAAGTTTTTGTTCAAAATAATTGTGCCATGGACGGCACTAAACTAAATAGTAAGCGAGTTTTGTGCTATTCTCTATTCTTCTGCACAGCAAAACTCGATAGTAAAAATCAGCATGGAAGCTGATTTTTACGTTGACTTTTTTGCAAATACAAACTAAAATTACACCTATGAATACTAAAGAAAATACAGTTCCATTTAAGGGACGCTCACTTTTAAATTGGCTTGATTGGTCAAAAGAAGAAATACTAACTCTACTCGAATTATCTTTACAAGTAAAAAAAGAAGCAAAAGATGGAATCTTAAAAGAACGTTTTAAGGGTAAAACGATAGCCTTGCTTTTTGAAAAACGCTCAACTAGAACAAGATGCGCCTTTGAAACTGCTTTTGGTGAAGAATCAGGGCATCCAGTATTTTTATCAAACCAAGATATTCAGTTAGGTGCAAAAGAGTCTATCGAGCACACTGCAAAAGTATTGGGTAGGATGTTTTCTGCAATTCAATTTAGGGGATTTTCACAAAACCATGTTGAACTTTTAGCAAAGCATTCAGGAGTTCCAGTATATAATGGCTTAACAGATGACTATCACCCAACTCAAGCGCTAGCCGATGTTATGACATTAAAAGAAAACTTTGGAAAACTAGAAGGGCTTCATCTTGCTTACGCAGGAGATGGAAGAAATAATGTTGCAACTTCGTTAATGATTATTTGTGCAAAACTTGGTATTCACTTTACTGTAGTTAGCCCAACTGAGCTATTTCCAAACGATGAAATAGTGACCACGTGCAAAGGTTTTGCAGAAAAATCAGGTTCAAAAATTACTATATCAAGTGATACAACCCTTGTTAAAAATGCAAATGCAGTGTATACTGATGTATGGGTATCTATGGGAGAAGAATCTCTAAAAGAAGCTCGAATAAAAATGCTTTCGTCCTATCAAGTTAATGCGGAACTTATGGCTAAAACTGAAAAGACAGATGCGATTTTTTTACACTGTTTACCAGCAGTAGTTGGTGAAGAGGTAACAGAAGAGGTTATTGAAGGCAAAATGAGTAGAGTGTGGGATCAAGCAGAAAACAGAAAACACACTATTAAAGCAATTATGCTTGCTACGATATAAAGTACTCTTGAAATAGACGTTTTTTGCCGAAAATAATAATGAAGATATTTAATTTTACAGTGTTTTCCAGGAGGATGCATGAAAAAACTGATTATAACAGTTGCACTATTAGTATTGCTCACTTGCGGGGCATTTGCACAAGTTGGACCAGATGATAAATCGGTAAGGTATGAAACTGTTCAAGTGTATAAAGTTTATGACCACCCAGATGCCTACGTAGTAATGTATTATACAAAAGGCATTGAACTTGGCCAAGTAACCCTACCCACTGATTGGTTTAGACCAGGGAATGAAAAAGGTGTCTTACGGACCTTAGATACTTCTGACTTTACACCGTATCTTTTACTCCAATACACAGATGGAGCTTTTTCTAAAGTTATCATGACAATGCCAGCCGATAGAGAGAATGTCAGTTGGGGTGTAATTGATGATGGATTAGATGTAAATGCCGGTGGATTAGGCGATACACTCGTATTGGAATAAAAATTGTTTAACTTACAAACCATTCAAAGTGCATTACAGCTAAAACCTGAAATGCACGGATGGATGTTTACAAACTTCTCACATAGAGATACGCTCACAGATTCTCTTCTTTCACTATCTACAGATATAATTTCTACTCGCCGTTGGGTGTATATAGTACCGTGCACAGGGGAACCATTAAAAATTGTACATGCAATTGAAAGCTCAATGCTTGAATCATTACCCGGCACAACTCTTGTCTACTCAGGAAAAATTGAGCTAGAAAACATATTAAAAGAATATTCAGAAAAAACCTTTGCCCTATTAGCAGATTCAGACATTTCAGTAATTTCAACAGTTGATGCAGGGTTTATTCAATGTTTACATGAAATCAAAATACAAACATGTAGTGCAGCTCCATTAATTCAAATTACAAAAGGCTTATTAACGAAAAGTGGTATAGAAAGCCATGAAAGAGCTGCAGCCCTTTTATATAAAATTATTAAAGAAACATGGAATTTTATTAGCTCAAAATATAAAACAGAGTCTACCCTTTCAGAATTCGATGTGTTACAATATATTTTACGCAAGTTTAACGATTACTCGCTTGTTTATCATCACGAACCTATTGTTGCATTTGGTAAAAATGCAGGTAACCCACACTATAGTGTTTCAAAAGATGGTTCAGCCATTGCACAAAAAGGTGATATAATTCAGCTTGATATATTTGCAAAAGAGGCTATGGCAAAAGATGATGAAGGAAACATACATCCAGAAAATGCTATCTATGCCGATATTTCCTGGGTTGGAGTTTATGACACAATAGTTCCAAAACAATACAATGACTCATTTGTAAATCTATGCCAAGCAAGAGATATAGCATTTATCTTATTGCAAAAAGCTTCAGATGATGGAACGTTAGCTCAGGTTACAGGTTTCGAACTAGATAAAGCAGTTAGAGAAAAGTTGATACAGCATGGATATGCTAGTGTTATAAAACACAGAACTGGTCATGGGATCGATACAGCTTGCCATGGTTCCGGTGTAAATCTTGATTCAGTAGAGTTTCCAGACAAGAGAACAGTTTTAAATGGTTCTTGCTTTTCTGTTGAACCAGGTATATACTTTGAAGACTTTGGAATGAGAACGGAAATTGATATATACATCCATGAAGATAAACCAATAATTTCCGGAGGAAAGTTTTTTAAAGCTGACTCTTTACCTATTCCTCAACAAGAGATATTATACATTACATAAAGGAAATTTATGACTAAAATTACAAAAGAACAATATATTTTATTTGACAATTTTTTAAACTCTCATGATAGTTTTATAATTGCAGGACATAAGGAACCTGATGGAGATTGTGTTGCAAGTTCTCTCGTTTTATATAACTTACTTAAAAAACTCGGGAAAGTTTGCACTGTTCTTTCTCAAGGACCTTTTAAAAGAAGTGAAGTTCAACACTACGAAACTCAGTTTAAAAAACAATTTACTCCACTTAGTAACAAATCTGAAAATATTGGCTTATTTGTTGTTGACTGTTCAGAAAAATCACGGCTTGGAGAAGAAATAGAAAAGCAAGTAAAACAATATGACACATTTATCATAGATCATCATAGAACCGCAAAGGAAACTGAAAACTCTATTATTATATCTTCATCCCCTTCTACTACTTGTTTAATACAACAACTGTATGAATATAAATTTAATACTATAGATACAGAGGATGCAAAGCTTTTATTTTTCGGATTATCTACTGATACAGGCTTTTTTAGATTTCTTAATGAGTCAAGTAGTGATGTTTTTATTTTAGCCTCCGCACTAGTAGCTTCAGGCGCAAGCCCTAGAAATATATATGAAGATATTGAAAGTGGTAAGCCATTTTCAACTCGAAAGCTACTTTCTATTACTTTAGACAGAGTAAAGCAGTACTTTGATGGACAACTACTTATAACATATGAAACAATGGAAGATACATATAAGTATGGACGTGAAGGACGCGATAATGATGCACTCTATCAACTACTTTTATCTACTGATAAGGTACAGGCAGTTGTATTTTTAAGACAAGAAACAGAAACACAGTGCACTGCCGGTTTTCGGTCTAAAGATAACATAGATGTAAGTGCGATTGCTGCACAATTTGGTGGCGGTGGTCATAAAAATGCTGCAGGATTGAGTACCCAGGAAAAAATAGAAACTTTTATTCCAAGAATTTTAGAAGAATTCTCAAAAGTATTTATTTAATTTTATACAACTTTCCGAATATTCCAAAAAAAATAAATATTCTCCTCATTTTCTTTGAATGAATTTTAATTTCATGCTATATGTATTTCCTTATTATAAAAACAATTATGTAGTTCACTTAAATAAGACTATAAAAACGAAGTTGGCACAATTATTGCTTCTATTACTATTACCCATATATGAAAACTATCAGAATATCTAAGGAAATATTCAAGGTAGTGTATTTGTTTTTATAGCTTACATAGCTATTCTATTTAGAGGAAGTTTAGGAGGATGACATGAGGGAAGCTGTAAATGATGCTTATGAGCAAATGGTAAACGGATTGATAACGGTGAAAGAAGCAAGCAAAATTATTATTGAATGTATTTTTCGTTATCCCAACAAATTTGGACTATTATATATGGAGGAAGATGAAAAAAGCGAGTTTATATTATTTTTGTTTATGAGAATGGAAAATATAATTAAAAATTATGTTAAAGATTTATCAACATTCTCCACTTATATTACGAATGTTGCAAAAAGCTTGTCTAAGTCTTGGTTTAGGGAATATTACCATCAATCAGCAAAGCAGATATCACTTAAGTATTATATTAAAAACGAAGGTGAATCACTTATATCAGAACAGTCTGAGGTATATGATTCACTTACCTATTCAAGAAAATCTATAACAAAAACAGAATATACGGATAGTGAGATTTTTTCAATATTAGTTTTAGCATTAAAAGCATCTTATTTTTTAACACCAAAGCATATAGAAATACTATCGCAAAAAACAGGATATGACCAGGAAACATTATATGGGTACAAAGAGTACATTGAGCAAAAAATCCAAAAGAAAATAGAGCGCAATAAATTACTTATGAATAGATTAAACAGTTCATATTTAAACAAAAATTGTTGTGACTTTGAGCTGATGTGTTTAGAAAAAAATACATCACTTGCATGCAGGTTAGAAAAGAAAAAAAAGTCTTACACACATACGTGGCAACAATACAGAAAAAGAGTACAAAATAGTAGTACAGTTAAACCTTCAAATAATTTAATAGCAAGTGTATTAAATGTAAGCCCAAATGCTGTAATAAAGGTTTTACGAAACTACAAAAAAAAATATGAATTGTTAGAAGTTAAATAATATGTATAGTTTATTTCTTATAAATATGATATACTTGTTTCTATGGAATTATACTTAGCTACAGGCAATATGCATAAAAAGAAGGAAATGTCTGACATATGTACAGGTATTTCGATACGCATCCCAAAGGATGACGGAATTGAGTTTGACCCAGAAGAAACAGGTTTAACATTTATTGAAAACTCCCTCATTAAAGCAAAAGCTCTTTGGGATATTGTTAAAAAACCTGTTTTGGCTGATGACTCAGGTATTTGTGTTGATATACTTGATGGAATACCAGGAATATACTCTGCCCGTTATGAGGGAAAAGATTTTCCACGAGGTGGAAGAAATCCTCTAGGACCAATATCGCAAGAAGAAAAAAATGCACTACTTTTAGATCATGTAAAAAGTATTCAGTGCACACATGAAGACAATAACAGAAAGTGTCACTACGTTTGTTCAATGGTTCTTTACTATGGTGCAGATAAATTTATCTGTGTTCAAGAGACAATGGAAGGTGTTTTGGTAGATAGCATGGATGATTCATGTGGAAAAGGAGGGTTTGGATATGACCCTATTGTTTTTTTGCCTGAATATAATAAAACAGTAGCAGAACTAAGCGAACAAGAAAAGAATGCAATTTCTCACCGCGGAAAGGCAGCAAGAAGAATTTTAACTTTACTAAAAGAAGTTATGGTGTAGAATGGCAATAATTAGAAATTCATACAGAGAAGCTGGGCATTATTTTATATTTACTGATAGAATGATTTTAGTAAAAAAAGAAACACTTGAACTTGCAACGAGAGATGTATTTGAAGCACTAAAAAATACTAATAGCATAAAACAATGGATATATGAAGATGAATTTGATTATGTATCGTGTTTTTTAGAAGATGAAAAAAATATCCCAGAAGGATTTGAACTTACTCTTGTGGTACACGTGTTTGCATTGTATAATAATTTTTCATCCCTTGCAGCAAGAGCGCGGTCATTAGCATTATGGACTAAAAGCATGAACTATTGTTCTACTTGTGGTGGAAAGCTCATAGACTCTGAGGATGAAACAGCAGTTGATTGTTCTATATGCTCTATAAGACGATACCCCAGTTTTAGCCCAGCCATAATTGTTTTGATAAAAAAAGATGATAAGATATTACTTGCAAAACATGCTCATAGGGCAACTACGGTATATACATGCCTTGCAGGTTATGTTGAGCAAGGTGAAACCTTAGAAGAATGTGTTGCACGTGAAGTATTTGAAGAAGTTTCGTTAAAAGTAAAAAACATAAAGTATATAAAAAGCCAAGCATGGCCTTTTCCAAATCAATTAATGTTTGGATATACTTGCGATTGGGAGGCAGGCGAAATTGATATTGATACTGAAGAATTAGCAGAAGCCAATTGGTATACAAGGGATAGTTTACCAAGTATTCCTAACCATGGAACAATAGCCCGATATTTAATAGATGGATGCTATTAAATATCGAGTTCAAGCATTAATATTTACGCTTTAAATTCTGCAAGTTCTGAAAAATTCAATGTTGCAAAATAATCGTCAA
>CAYJMR010000001.1:48469-50030 GCA_964371375.1 uncultured Treponemataceae bacterium | reverse complement strand
AGTCAAGATAATCCAGAGCTTTTAAGCATTGAAGCTACAATGGAAAAAGTTGTAAATTATGTACAAAGTGAGCTAACAAAACTAAACGATATTTCCGATATTTAGTATAAGAGGCCATCTCAAAAAGAGATGGCTTTTTTTACGAGGTACAAATGAAAAAAATACTTTTAACAATTCCCTTTCTTTTTTTAGCACTTTTTGTCTTTGCCATCCCGGGTGTAACAGATGTTATGCCCACCGAATCAGGGCAATTTGTGTATTACAGAGACTACTCATTCACCACAGAAACCTACATCGGCTTTTTACAGTACGACAAAGGCACTTATGCTATTCGATATTATGCCCCAAGGCCAGAAATTGGATCTTCAGAAATCGAACTCCTTATAACCATCGACACAAGTCAAAACTACGTTCTTATGACCGGTGAAAAAATCGTAAGCAATGTAACAATGGATGACAACACCACCATAAACTATTTACATGACCTATTTTATGAGTTTGCTTCAAGACGAAAAAAAGTGAATTTTCCAGTTGTTGCCTCCACAGATTTAGAAAAACTCAGAAGTCTTGCAAATACACTTCAAGACAGCATTGTTACTAAAAATGAAGACTATTTTCAATACGGTGGAGATGTAACAATAGAGTATGATTTTTCTATTCCAATTTTTAATCTTAGAAACATAACATCAGGAAAAGACATACTTTTTGAAGCTGTTACGATGGGCCAATTAATTACAAGTCAAGACACTAGTTTTATAGATTTTAAAGGTTTTTCAGATCTTCCTACAGAAAAAGTAAATACAAACTTAACAAAACGAAATATTGACTCCTTGTGGGAAGAGAGAGAAAGCAACTTTTTCTTTATTGACGATGATGCTCTTATGTATTCTTATGATATTGAAATGACACAAGAATTTTTTACAGATCAAAGCTATGGAATTTTTGATTTTCTTAAACGAAAGCTGTCGCTAAGCATTGCCCCATCGTATGTTTATCTTCCTGCTCAATCTGTCTATGAAGAAAACGACAGCCTAATTGTTTCTAATATAATTTACCTTCCCGAAAGTAATACATTCACAAAAGACACAAAAATAATAAAACCACCAAAAGAAAGCACCGGTGGAGTATCCGTTTACTTACTTACTTCAATAAGTGCTTTTCACGAGTATTATTATGCAAACAAAGATTACTTTGATGACAAAATAACCTCTTTTACAAAATAAAGCTATAGAAAATCTGTTCTGGATAGGGGCTCCCCTATCCAAACCCCATCATTCCCTAAATACGAACTTTGTTCTCCTTCAATAAAAAAACGAACATTTTTAATTGTATTAAAAGATGTAGCAGTGTACACTACTTGCATAAGTTGTGCAATATATCCCTCTACACCATATTGATTAAATGAAAAATCTTCACTAACATTAATGAGTGCCGTTTCATCTTGAATTGATACTGACAAAAGCTTTGTTCCTTCCGGAATAAAAGACATGTAGCCGTTGGCTCTGTCTTCTGCATTTGGACCTTCAAGCAAGGCATTCAGTGAAGCAGTAAGAGGGGTTGT
>CAYJMR010000001.1:0-48369 GCA_964371375.1 uncultured Treponemataceae bacterium | reverse complement strand
CTTCTGCATTTGGACCTTCAAGCAAGGCATTCAGTGAAGCAGTAAGAGGGGTTGTACTTCTCGGAACGGTTCTAATAGTTTCTTTTCTTTCAACGGTTCCATCGCCATTTACAAACACAAAATACAAATATTGTTTTGAAGTCACCTCTTGCACTACAGGCGAAGTAGGCTTAACTTCAGTTTCGGTAACGCTCACTGTAACATCTTCTTCTCTTTCTTGAATAACTATATCATTAATCGATGTATCTTCTTGAGAAGGAGTTATGGATGGCTGTAAATTAATAGTCTCCTGATGTGCCTCACTTTCTCCTAAGATGATTACATCTTCATCAGATGATTCTTTTTCTGGCAAGTTGTAATTTGCAATAAACTCAGGCTCTTCTCCAAACACGTGAACAAAAAAGTTTGTATCTTTTAAAATTCGTACGATATTATCTTGATTTACAAGAAATACAATAAGAAGAATTAGTGCCAAGACAATCCAAAAAACAGCGGCAACACCTGCTCTGTTTCGTTTATTTGAAGATTCACTCATGAGTTAATTATAATAGAATAATCCTTTTTTGTACAGATACTCACATTATTATCTTTGCCTTTGTTTTACCATCTATTGGAAGTTTTGAAATCTCATCTTTTCTAAGAGTACACTCAACTTCATCACCCGAGGCGTATTGCCCTTTGCCTTCCATTGCCAAGGTTAAGCCCCATGGAGCGCAAGCATAACGCCCTTTTTTCTTTTTTTCCCCTAAAGGTACTACAATAGAGTCTGATATAACTCGAATGGTGCTAGATTTTTTTTCAGATTTTTTTATGCTCGATGCAAACACAAAACTAATCGAAGCCCTATCTTTTGTAAGCCCTGCGCTTGTAGACATTTTTTGCAGTCCCTTTGGCGCTACACTTCCGTCTAATACAAAGTGACACCATTTTTGGCCTTTTCTTCCGTCCATTGGACACTTTTCATCATGCGTGCATGGAGATAAAATAGAAAAGCTCTTTCTCATCATAAAGTCTCTCAAAAGAGAAACAAATCTAGCAGAACGAGGGATACCGGGTTCTGCAATAAAAAAGAGGCTTTCTTTCTTTGCATATTGCAGTAAAGATGTACCATACTTTTTAGAAAGTTCTTCCAAGGGCTTATTTGTATTCCAAAAAAGTTCATTAAACATATTTGCACATGTTACTAGACTCGCAGGATATTTAATCTTAGTGCCCAGTTCACCCTTAATACGCATTACATTCCACTCAGCTCCTGGAAGCTTTGCCATAACAGATAAAAGAATATTTTCGCCAAGCGTAAGGGCATTTTGCGAAATATCAACACAATACCAGGTAAGTTTTTTATTTCGTAAATCAGGCCTCGCTAAATAAAGTGCAATAGGCAGCGTAAGAGGCCCAGAGCCTAAATCTAAGCAATAATCGCCGTCTTTTATAGCAGAAAAGGCATCATCACTCAAAGCAGAAAATACAGAAGTAAGGCGTACTAAATTCCACCACATAAAATATCGCGTATAAGCCGATAACCTTGCGGCCTCATTCATGTACCCTGACTTTCGCAGCTGTCTCTCATCAGTTAATTCATGCGAAAGACGGCGAATATTCTGAGGAAGTTCTCTTTGCTGTTTTGAGGAAAGACTTTGCACACCTTGTACTATTTCATCGAACGAGTTAAGAACCTTTTGAGAATCCTCGTCAAGCGATGCAAACAAAGACGTTTTTTTTTCTGTTATAACTTTCATAAAGATTTGCCTTTTCGTTTTTCTTTTAAAGCAGAGTATAGGTCAAGTAAATCTGATCTCATACTATTTATTTCCGGGATTGTAGTTTGCTCCAAGGGTGAAAGTGCACTTTCACTTATGAGCTGGTTTCTTGCGCCCTCAATGGTAAATTTTTTTTCCGTAATTAAATGATTTAACCGAAAAATAAGCTGAATATCTGTTTTTGTATAGGAACGTCGGCCCCCATCGCCCTTTGATGGCGAAAAAGAGGGTATAACCTCTTCCCAATATCGTAAAGTATGAGCTTTTACACCGGTAATGTCTTCAACTTCACCAATTGAAAAACCAGCCATACTTTACCCTCGCTCTTCCCATTTTTTTCTACTTGCTTTCAATTCAACTAAAACAGGAATTTTTGAATAGCCAAGATCTTCTCGTATTTTATTTCGTATATAAGATAAATAAGAAGCAGGCAAATAATCCGGCCTTGTTGCAAAAAGCAAAAAGCTTACAGGGTTTACCCCTGTTTGCACAATATACCGAACCTTTACTCGCCCAGGCCCTGTTGAATGAGGCGGCGCTGCCGCCACCCAGTCAGTTAATGCAGTATTGAGTGAGGCCGTATCTACCTTTCTCGTAAGCTGATTGTATAATTCAATGGAAGTATTTAAAAGTGGTTTTATACCACTATTCTCAAGAGCCGAAATCTGCACAATTGGTACATATGCCATATGCCCAAACATAATGCGTATATATTCTTCTGCTTTTCTTGCCGTTTTTCTCTCTTGGTCTTGTGTGTCCCACTTGTTTAAAACAAAAATTATACCACATCCTCTGTCATTAGCAAGACCTATAACTTTTTTGTCTTGTTCTGTTAACCCCTCTTGGGCATCGATGAGATATAAAACAACATCAGCTTTATTTAAAGTTTTTATAGCTCTATTTACAGAGTAGTATTCAACATTTTCTTTAACTTTTGCTTTACGTCGTATACCTGCTGTATCGAGCACTTGGAAGTTTTTCCCCTTGTGCATAAAGTAACCTTCCACAACATCTCGTGTCGTTCCTGCATAATCACTCACAATCGAGGCTTCCGTCCCTGTTAGGAGATTACATAAAGTAGACTTCCCAGTATTTGGCTTTCCCATAACAGCAAGCTTGATAAGTTCTTTTTCTTCACCTTCTTTTACTTTTGAAAAATCCATTTTTGAAATGAGGAGTTCACAAAGATCAGGTATATGGTCGCCATGTTCTGCAGAAATACAAAGTAAGTCCTGGAAGCCAAAACGATGAAAATTATATGCTTCGCTCTCGAATCGTCCACCTTCAGTTTTATTTACAGCGGCAACAACTTTTTTCCAATAGGGCCTCAAAAGAGAAATAAACTCTTCGTCTTCACCAGTGGTTTCAGTTGCATCTAACAGTAAAAGTATAAGGTCTGCCTTTTTTAATGCTTCAAGCGTTTTTTGTACAACAAGCTCATCCAAAACGGCTTCCATTGTACCAATATCGCGGTCAAGCTTAAATCCACCTGTATCCATAATCCGAACAGGTTTGTCTGCAATAAAGGCCTCTTCTTCAACAGGATCTCTCGTTACACCTGGTGTTGGATCAGTTATTACACGCCGCTGATGTAATAGTCTATTGAATAAGGTTGACTTTCCAACATTTGGCCGCCCAACAATAACCAGAAGAGGCAAATTTTTATATTTTACACGTTTTTCAAGAGAAATATCTTCTTCATGTTCATCATCGTTTCTTTTTCTTTTCATCTAACTTGTTATACCATACCTTCATACACAAGAAGCTCTTTTGCATCAACCGTAACCGTTAGTCCACTTTCAAAAACTTTTGAGGCATCTCGCACTTGTGATAACCAAATTAAATTTGGATTAATTAAATTTATAACTTCAGGGCTAAGAAGATTTTCTCCTTCTGAGATTACACAATCAACAACTCTCAAAAGAGGAAGGAATTCTTCAGTAATATGAGGACATAGCAGTATTTCTCCTACTTTTTTTCCAATACTTAAAAAAGCTTCTTCTCCGCTACTTGCTCTTACAATGCGCCCACTAACGCGTGTTTTTTCAGGGTTTGCACTCCCTCCTACTGAACCACGGCCTAGAATATTCCCAACAAGTAATATTCTAACTGTATTTGTCATTACGGGACTCGAAAGAGGTATCCCCGCACAAACAACAACGCGATCCGTCATGGCTACAGCCTTATTATCTATTGCTAGTTTTACAGCATTTTGAATCATTTCTTCTGAATCGCTAGCAATGTTTGTTATAAAAGGAAAAACACCCCAATGCAATTGTAATTGGCGAGCACTTTTTTCTTTAGTTGTCATGGCTAAAATTGGTTGTTCTGGCCTAAACATACTTAATGTTCGTGCAGTATTTCCGCTCAATGTTGGAGCTATCATAGCTGCGGCTTCAATATCGCGTGCAGTCATATACGCACTGTGAGCAGTAATTTGTGACATATTTTCACGACGAATAAGTGTTTTTCTTTCGCGCATTTTCATTTTAAACTCAAGTGAAGGTTCAACACAGGTCGCAATTCTATTCAATGTTTCGACGGCTTCGATCGGGTATGAACCATTTGCTGTTTCTCCCGATAACATTACCGCATCCGTTCCGTCCAAAATGGCATTGGCAACATCGGTAAGCTCAGCCCTTGTTGGTCTTGGATTAACAATCATCGAATCGAGCATTTGGGTTGCAGTAATTACAGGTTTTCCTGCTTTATGACACTCTGCAATTATATGCTTTTGCGCAAGAGGGATGCGTTCAGTTGGAAGCTGTACACCTAAGTCACCACGGGCAACCATAATCCCATCAGAAGCTTCGATAATTTCTTTTATATTATCTAAACCTTCCTCATTTTCTATTTTAGAAATAATTCGAGCCTTCGAACCCAAAGAAGCAAGATATTCTCGTATCTCTACAACTTCCGAAGCAAAGCTTACAAAACTTGCTGCCACAAAATCTATATCCATACTAACACCAAAAGCAATATCTGCTTTATCGTTTTCTGTCATTATGGGAAGCCCTGCATGAATTCCTATTATATTTACATTTTTTTTGCTTCCGATTTCTGCATTATTTTTTACGGTACAAACAACTTCTGTTCCATCGTTTTTCTCTACTTCTAATTCCAGTAAGCCATCTGCAATTAAAACCTTGACCCCTTTTTTTGCACGAGAGGGAAAGTCTTTCCAGTTTAACGCAATTCTTCCTGGCATGCTTTCATTTGCCCCTGTCGTGAGAGCATCATCAACAGTAACAATAACTGTTTCTCCAGCATGAAAAGAAACCTTTCCGCCATCAAGAACACTGCCTGTTCTAATTTCAGGCCCTTTAGTATCTAATAAAAGAGCAATAGTTTTGCCAAGCTTCGTTGCGCATTTTTTTACCCTTTCCATACGTGCGCGATGCTCTTCATGGTCTCCATGAGAAAAGTTAAATCGTGCAACATTCATCCCACTTAATATAAGTTTTTCAACTATTTCGTCATTATCGACAGTAGGACCCATTGAACATACAATTTTGGTTTTTCTTAAATACATATGTAAGTATAACTCAAAATTTGGGTCTTTGCAAGGGTACAAAAATAAAAAAGCCCTGTTCAATCAACAGGGCTTCTTTCCACGGAAAAGCAAATTATATTTTTTTAGTAATATATCCACTTCTTAAACAACGTGTGCACATTTTTACCGTAAATGTTGTTCCACCAATTTCAGTTTTTACACCGATAATATTGGGCTTCCAAGTGCGTCTTGTATGGTTGTAAGCTTTACTTACTTTGTTTCCACTTAATGAACCCTTTCCGCAAATATCACATTTTCTTGACATAATAAAACCGCCTATACATATATAAATTATCTATTGTGTGAGTTCACCATAATAACAAATAACAAAAAAAGTGTCAAGTCTATACATCATAAAAGATTAGAAAATTCAATATTTACTCTTTGGCCTTTTTTTAATCCATCTGAGAAAAAACTCTCAATTTTTAAAGGATCATCTTCAAGAATAATGATATCCCCCTTTCCATTTTGCACTATATCAGAAATAATGAAGTTACCTCTTTCACATGGTAACAGTCTAATTTTATTCGGGCGAATATACATTTCTGTTTTAGTATCACATACGCTAGGAATTGGAGTATACTTATTTTGAAACATACCGTCTTTTACCTCACCTAAAATCTTATTGTACTCTCCCATAAACTTTGCAGTTTCTTCAAACTGTGGATTATAAAACATTTGTTGTGGAAAGCCTTGCTCAAGAATAATCCCATCATTTAAAAAGGCAATATTGTCGGCCAACATTAAACTTTCTTCTATATCGTGAGTAACAAAAATAATTGTTAATCCAAGTTCGCTTTGAAGCTTTTTTACCATTACGCCCATTTCCGTTCGCAAGTTATAATCAAGACTGGAAAACGGCTCATCCATGAGCAGTATTTCGGGAGTATTAATTAGTGACCGTGCCAAGGATACTCTTTGTTTTTGTCCCCCCGATAACTGATGAGGCATAGAACCAGAAAGTCCCTCGAGCTGAAGCAGACCCTCAAATTTTTCATATCGACTTTGGATTTCTTCTTTTGTCTTTTTTGCGATAGATAGACTATAACAAATATTTTCTCGTACATTCATATGAGGAAACAACAGAGGCTCCTGAAAAATATAACCGATATTACGCTCTTGAACAGGTTTATAGGTTATGTCTTCACCATGCAAAAAAACTCTTCCCTCATCAAGCGTTTCAATTCCCGAAATAATTTTTAAAAGAGTTGACTTTCCACTTCCTGAGCTTCCCAAAAAAACAAAAAACTCTCCCTTTTCGATTTTGGCATCTATGCTTGTGAGAACTGTTTTTTTTCCGTACTGTTTTTCGATTCCAATTAATTCAATCATACACACCCTCTAATATAAGTTTTTTGTCTTTTTAGTTCCAAGTCTCAACAAGGAAAACAGTAAAATATTCGCAATTAAAAATACACTCATATATATTGCCACGTTTTGGGCATCAAAATTTGAGATGTAAGGATATAATACACCAGATAAGGTAATGATAGTCCCACCCCCAATTAAAAACACGGCAAAATATTCAGAAACTGATATTAAAAAGGTTATCTGCAGTGATAATATAAGACCTTCTTTCAGAAGTGGAAGCAATACCTTTCTAAAGGTTTGTATTGAGCTTGCCCCAAGAAGGGCTGATAGACTTTCAAAATTTTTACTTATTCCATTAAAATACGAAACAGCTATATTCATTGAATATGGGATGGTTAAAAAAAGATGTGCCAAAACTACACTAAATAAAGTGTTTGCAATTGACAAACGAAGCATTATGATGTGAACGCCTATAAACATAGAAACAGCAGGAAAGAACAAGGGTAAAGTAAAAAAGCTGAGCCATGCATTTTTATACCGATTAGAATACCTTACCACTCCCCTCCCAAGAAGAAAGCCAAATAATGTTGAAAATATTGCAACCAAAAAGCCAACAAACAGACTTGATGCAACACTGCGATAAAGTAGGGCGTTTGATAAAGCTCTCCTTACATAATCAAAGGTAAAACCACTTGGGAAAAGGGCTGGAAAAAAGTATTCAGAAAAAAAGCCCATTATAAAACTGAGAAAAATAGAAAAAGCTAAAAATAACATTATTACTACTTTCATCGCACTACCTTTCTATCAATCACCCTGGACACCAAAAAACTATATAATAACCCAAATATAGCACACACAAAAAGAAGCACAATGTTTAAGGCCATTGCTGTTGGAAAATCATCAATATTGGGGCTCGTATAATTTCTATATATTAACTGGGCAAGGGTTCTTTGATGAACATTAGTTAAAAGGGACGGTACTTCATATGACCCTAAACTATATGCAAAAAGGACAGCACTGCTCCACACTATTGCATTTTTACAAATTGGAATATAAACAGTCTGTATTACAAGAGAACGAGAGGCTCCCAGCAAATGCCCTATTAAAAAATACTCATCACGTATTTTGCTTAAAATACTTAATGTATAAAGAGTCACAAAAGGAACTCCTTTTAAGGTAAACGCAAAAATAACACCCAATGCAAACCGACCATACAATAGCGATGGCAAAAACTCTCCGCCGCCAAAAAGCCTATACAACACACCTGTATCAGAAACCATAAATAACACTAAAAAAACCACATACAGGTAAGGAAGAATAACAAAAACATAACTAAATTTTTCCAAGACCTTACCTACAATAGCTTTTTTTGAAAAGGCTATATACTGAGCAACATAGACACCTATAACGGCACTCAAAGATGCAGACATAAAAGCAATGTAGAGAGAAAAGCCTATAGCAGAGTATGTTGATTTTGATGTAAAAAGATCTTTGTATACGACTATGTTAAGACTTGCCCAATCAAAGGAAACCCCTCTGTTAAAACTCTCAAGCAAAACTACACCAAATCCCCCTACTATAAAAACTATGTATAACAGAAGAGGGACAATTACGTATGCTAAGAATTGATAATTTCTTCGTCCCATATTTGCTTAATCCAATCAATGTATTGCGCTTTCATATCGCTGTGCCTGTTATTAAGCAATACTTCGGTTGGGATAATAGCAGGATTATCTTGTATTTCGTCCATAATGTTCAGCTGTTCTTCAGACAAGGTTGTTGTGTCGATTGCAGACATATCACCCCAAACGCTAGGCTTCATTTTTTCAATTTGTGCTTCAGGACTTTGCAAAAAGTCAATTACAAGCATTGCCGCTGCTTTTTGAGGAGCATTGTATGGAATAGCAAGATAATGAGAGTTACCAAGTGTCCCCGTTTCAAGCACATAGGTTTTTACACTTTCAGGGTATTCATTTCTTTCAATAAGCCCCGCAGTTCTATACACTTCAAAACCATATAGCAATTCAACAGTGCCATTTTTAAACATATCATCTTGTTGCGCTATACTTCCAGGAAAAACTTCACCTTCATTCCACATATATGGGTGAAGTTCTTTAAAGTAATTTATAACTGGTTGTGACAACCCGACAAACTCTTCATATGTATATTCTTGTGTAAAATCGTTATCGGTAAGTTCAAAGTATGCATTTCGCATAAAAGCTGCACCTACAAAATCTTGTATAGGATTTGGGTATGTTATAGTGCCAGGATTTTCTTTTGCATAGTCCAGAATTTCTTCATACGTCCTTGGCGGATTTTGCACCCTTGCTTCGTCATAGGTAAAAACAAGTTGCGCGCTACCAAAGATTGCCTCTGTTCCCTCAATAGCAACACCTGAATCATAATGCAAGTCGCCTAAATCTTGGTCATAGTATTTTGTTTGATTATCTAAAAGTTGTGTAAAAGGTCCATACAACCCGTCAATCTCTTTTAGAGTTTTAAAATTTTCTGCATTTATCCATAAGATATCAATTGTACCATCTTCTACATTATTCTTCTTTTCATTAAGAACTTTTGCAACAAAGTCAGGGGCATTCATCGGAACTCTTGTTAAGTCAATATCATATAGTTCTTTTACATGCTCTGAAATAAACTCATCAAAATATAGATTGACGGCGTCATTTCCGCCCCACATGAATACACTAACATTTTTTCCTGTACCAGTTTCTACAACTTCTTGCCACGAAGAAAACTCTTCTTCTTTTATTACTTTGCTTGGTGTACAGGCTACAATAACAAATGCAACAAGACACACTAACCCTACTATAGTCTTTTTCACTCTCTCTTCTCCTCTTCCTCAATATAAGCTAAAACATTAGCCATAAGTGATATTATTATAGCACATTTTGCTATTTTAACAAGTGTTCAATCTTACATTTAGGAGAAATAGAGATTTTTTTGATGGCAGTGTCTGTATTTTACCTTACTGCTATAAGACTCGTTCTATTAAAACGTATCCTTATCTTGATTCTTTCTTTTTTTGTTTCTCTTCATACATCATATTGTCTGCTTTTTCCAAAACCTCTGCGATTGTTGTTCCATCTTTCGGAGAGGTGGCAAAACCAATAGAGGCAGAGATTCTTATCGTCAAGTGATCAATAAAAAATTCTTCTTCTGCCAAAAAAACAATTCTATCTTTTACTTTTAGAATACTATCTTCATCTAACTCAGTATCAATGATTAGAACAAACTCATCCCCTCCCATTCTAATCCTCGTCGCTGATTCATCAAAACGGTGTATTAGACGAGAGGCAAAAGCGATTAAGAGTTTATCCCCTACTGCATGGCCATACATATCGTTAACAGGTTTAAATTTATTTAAATCTATATAAAAAATGGAGAATCCTCCCTTTTTAGAGTCCTTTTCTTTCCCAACAATAGCATCCATTTTTTTTCTGTTATATAACCGGGTTAATTGATCAAGGTATATTTGCTCGTATACAAGCTTTTGCCGTTTTTGCAATATCATTACGCCCATAAAAATCATTGCACATAAACCAATAGCTTCAATAATGCGCTCTACAAAAAACCACACAATTTGCCGTTCGTATTCTTCACTGTACAAATAAAACTCCCAATCGTTTTCGGCAATTGTCACTTCAGTAAAATAGGCCTTTTCATAATCAAAGTTATCTGATGCTAATAGGGGAATAACATTTCCATCATAATTCGAATGAATTGCAAACTTGTAACCCATGCCCTCAATAGAATTTGCTTCTATCGCATCATACGCAACCATTTTAGAATCGTAAAGGACAGAAACAAAACCCCAAAAAGAACCCTGATTTGTGTAAATAGGCGTTCTCACCGTAAGCCCGAGTTCACCACTTTGAAGTTCTATAGGTCCGGAGATCATAATAGATTTATTATTTTTTGATTCTAAAGCGCCTTTCCTTGTCCCTTCAAACTCAAAGACATTCAAACCTAAAACATTATTATTATCTTTTGTAGGGGGATATATCCATTGAACAACACCTTCTGGCATATATGAAATAGAAATCATGGTATTTTCATTAAACCAATCTTCTGCTACATAGTCAAACGTATCTTTATCAAAATCAAAGTCAAGATAACGCACAAGGCTTTCTAAAATCATCCCACCTTCAACACTTCGGTTAAAGGCATTTTGTACTCTTTCTCCATGAAGCTGCATAAAAGAAGTTACCCCTTTTGCATACTCTCTTTCTGCAAACATATATCTAGCAAAAACGTACGTAATACAAACACAAACAAGAACGAGAAGCACAACAACTTTGTTTTTTTTCATAAAAACTCCAAATATTCATAGTAAACTGACCAAAATTATATACTACACCTTACTTATCGCATATGACTTTCCTGTTTGTATATACTCAAAAAATATTTCTTCAGAAATTGGCTTTGAAAAATAATAACCCTGTGCAATATCACAGTCTAAATCTCGTAGCCACTTTGCTTGTTCATACGTTTCAACACCCTCTGCAACAATTTTCATTTCCAGTCTTTTCGAAAGAGTAATAACCTCATCGACTACAATTGCAGTTCGCTCATCTGAATCTTTTTGCTCAAAAAAAGCTTTATCCATCTTTAAAATATCTGCATGTATTGAGCAAAGCCTGTTTAATGAGGATACACCAGAACCAAAGTCATCAATAGAAACAATAAAGCCTAATTTTTTTAACTGGCGAATTTTAGATAAAAAGATTTCTTCTGACCCTAATATTGCCGTTTCGGTAATTTCAAGATCAATTTGAGAAGGTTTTACATCATACTCATCCAAAATTGCCATTAATTGTGAAATCAAAGTATCCTCAAGGACAGTAACAGCGGAAAGATTTACTGAAATAATGGGAACATCTACTTTATCACAAAGCTCACTTATATATCTACAGACATCTTTAAAAACATACATATCCAAGGTCGAAATAAAACCATTGCTCTCAAAGACATCAATAAAGTCATTTGGATAAATAATTTCCCCAGGTGAAGGAATCCATCTTACTAAAGCTTCTGCTCCTACTATTCTAAGAGTTCTAAAATCTACTTTTGGCTGATAAAAAACCTTAAACTCCTTCTCCTTAATCCCCTGCTCCATCTTAAAGGTTATATGCAGATTAGATGTAAAAGCTTTTTTCATTTTTCTATCAAAGCCAATAAAAGTTGTTACATGACTAGACTTTCCTCTCATGCGAGCATAGTCGGCATATGCAATAATGTCAGAGATAGTTTCTTCACAGTTGTCAATAGTAACAAAACCATAAGAAAGAACTGCATTATATCTATCACCCAAAACGGTCCTAATAGCCGGCAGTATATAAATTTTATGTAAAATTTCAATGGCAGGACCCTCACCAATTTTTCGTAAAACGTAAAATTGCTCTGCTGTTTTCCTAGCATGAATTGCTTCTGTTTCTTTAAAAACGTTTTCAAGCGCTCTTGCTATTTCTACTATCACAGCCGTTCCCTGCTCCATGCTATAATAGGTGTTGATTGTTCTAAAGTAGTCAATATCAAAGCTAATAAGTTCATATTCATTGTTCTTTGCTATGGAAAGAACTTCTTGCACTTTTTCATAGTAATAAGACATAGACACCAGCCCAGTTAATCGGTCTGACCTATATGCCTGAATTTGCAAATCTTTATGCTCTTCACGAACTTTGTTATTATATGACAAAAATATTAATGCAATAGCTATACCAATAGCAAAGACATACACCCAATACTCTACTATAAACGCCTTTACTGTTATCCTAGGATAATATGTTGAAGTATGTTTATTTAAAAGGGCTTCATATTCACGTACTGTCACCGTGTCAAGAATTATATTAAAAATTGGAACATAATCGGAAGCAATACTTTTTGAAAAAGACATATAAAAATCTAACATAAAGTCTGTTCCAAAAAGATAGTTTTCGCCCTTATCTAAATATGCGTCCGCATACGTTGATCCCGAAGCTGTATAAATAGCCATATCAACACTACCATCTTTATAGGCATCTATCATTTCTTCAAAAGAGCCAAAAAAAACTAATTCATTATCTGGAAACATTTTTTGAAAAGAATCATAGTTTATATACAAATATTCAGGAAAACCTATTCGAGGAGTATTTTTAATAATTTCGAATGGTAGATAATTTATTTTTGCAATTTTATTTGAGACCGTTGCGACCATTGCCATGCTATAATACGATTCTGTTGGTACATAGTGTTCTAATTCATATTTTTCATTACCTAGCAATGATAAAATAACATCAAAGTCACTATGAGAGTCATATGAAGTATCTAAGCTATAGGGTATATATTCAACATCAAACGAATATTTTTTTGCAAACACATCCATCAATTCTATGAGTGCTCCATTTGCTTTGCCCTCATCATCTAGATAAGTAAAAGGCCTGTGATTATCCACATATCCGACGCGAAGCGGTTTTGCACGCAATATTTCTACTTCTTTTCGAGTTAATTCTCTATGAGCAAGGTTGACCGCAGAGGAATTGTATTTTGATACTAACTCATTAAAAAAATATCCTTCTTCTGCTTGTATCTTTGAATAAGCATTATCTATTTCATCCATTGTTTCTTTATTGGTAAAGTTTGCAAGCAAGTACGTGGGGGAACTTTCAAAATTGAGAACAGTATAAAAATTATTAATAACTGAACTTTCTGTGTATGTTAGATAAAAATCTGCGTCAATAAATAAATAATTTTGAAATGACTCAAAAATATACGTTACAGATATGTTATTTGCCTCTAGATATTTGTTAAGAAACGCATTTGCAGGATTCCCCTCATACGTTGCCACTGTTTTTCCGTCAATGGATTGAGGATCATCATAATATATTCCTTTGGGGCCTTTTGTTGCCAAAGAGGAAATAACAGTATTAAAAGAATCGCTGGAATATAAATATTTTTCTTCACGCTCAGGAGTGCGTAAGTATAAACCTATGATATCCACTTCGTTGTTTTCTAACGCTTTAAAAGCATCGCCTTCAATTTTAATGAAGTCAAAACGAAGGTCACAAACCGTTTCAATTTTCTTTAATAATTCAAAACCAATACCTTCTTTCCCTCGATTGCCAAAGTCATATATAAGGCCTGTATTAGCATTATAACCAACCCTTATAACATTCGCCTCTTCAGAAAAAAGGTTTAGGTGTAAAGAGAATAATATAATAAGAAAAATCAAGAAGCTGCTCTTTACTTTATTAAACAAAAGCACGGGCTCACATCCTCCAACAGGAAAAAGTCCTCTACCTGTAAAAAGTATACTATATCTTGTTTATGAATGCAAGTTCCTTTCGAGATTTTTTTATATATTTAAGTTTGCTGCGTATTTTTTTTTCCACAATTAAAAAAAACATGTTATAATATGTATTGAGGCAACTATGATTACTACTCTAAAAAATAAAAAACAAATTCAATTTAAACTTGATTGTCAAAATATCTCATATGTATTCCATACTACAAAATACGGACATATTGAAAACCTATATTTGGGTCTATATACAGAAGACAAAGACTTTTCACTTTCCCAAAAGAAAAACAATGCAGGCTATGGCTCAAGTGTTTGTTATAAAGAAGGAGATAATGGCTATTGCCTTGATGACATTATGCTTGAATATTCTGGAAGTGGAAAAGGCGACTTTAGAAATAGTCCCATAGAAGTACGAATGCCAAAAGGAGGATTCGTCACAGATTTTTTATATCAAAGCCACACAATAATAGAGGGAATCCACGAATCAAAAGACTACCCTCTTGCTTATGAAGATGAGCAAGAAAAAGAAGGTGTACAAACACTGCGCATTCTTACAAAAGATGAAGCACTAGAGGTCTTTTTAACCTTGGAGTATGTTGTTTTCCCTTCTTCCAATGTAATTGCACGCAGAGTTATACTTGAAAACAACGAAAAAAAGGCCTTAGAGATTCGAAAAATTATGTCTATGATGATTGACCTCGATGAAACAGACCTTGACATGGTTTCATTTGACGGAGGTTGGAGCAAAGAAGCTCATCGCCATGAAAGCAGTTTAGCAGAAGGCATTCATATTATTTCTTCTACAACGGGCGGAAGTTCAAACCGACATAATGCAGGTGTTATATTAAAAAAGAAAGATGCAACAGAAGACTTAGGCCTTTGCTTTGGCTTTAACCTACTATACTCAGGAAACCATCAAACAGCTATAGAAAAAAGTCCTAACGGAACTCTCAGAATCGAAAACGGTATAAACCCACATTGTTTTTCATTCGAGCTTAAACAAGGCGAAACTTTTGAAACGCCACAAAGTGTTTTTACGTTTTCATTTGATGGCATGAACGGTCTTTCTAAAAATTTTCATTCATTCGTAAAAAAAAATATTGTTAGAGGAAAACATAAAAACAAGGAGCGTCCTGTACTCATCAACGGGTGGGAAGCGCTTATGTTCGACTTTACAGAACGCAAACTTGTAAGCCTTGCAAAACAGGCAAAAAAGCTTGGTGTAGAGCTCTTTGTGCTAGATGACGGTTGGTTTGGAAAACGTGATAATGATAAAGCAGGCCTTGGAGATTATTCGATAAACAAAAAAAAGCTTCCTAAAGGACTTGGATCTCTTATTAAAAAAATTAATAAACTGGGCTTACAATTTGGGCTTTGGTTTGAACCTGAAATGGTAAATAAAGACAGTGACCTTTATAGAGCCCACCCCGACTGGGCTGTAACTGAACCGGGAAGAACACCTAGCTTTGGACGCAACCAACTTGTATTAGATTTAACAAAGGCTCAAGTACGTGATTATATTGTTGAAAATGTAAATAGCATTCTTGCTTCTAACAATATTGAATATGTAAAGTGGGATATGAATAGACACATAAGCGATATGTATTCAACAACACTTTCAAACCAAGGTGAGTTTTTTCATAAATTTACTCTTGGTCTATACGACGTTCTTACACGGATTACTAATGCAAACCAAAAAATTCTTTTTGAATCATGTTCATCAGGCGGAAACAGATTTGACCTTGGAATGCTTTGTTTTATGCCACAAGTATGGACATCAGATGATACCGACCCCATTGAACGCCTTTCAATTCAAGGTGGTCTTTCCTGCTTATATCCGCCATCAACTTTTGGAGCTCATGTTTCTATGAGTCCCCACGCACAAACACTGCGAAACACACCTCTTTCAACACGTTTCAACGTATCAAGCTTTGGGCTCCTTGGCTACGAGCTTGACCTTGCAGAGCTTACGCGAGAAGAAAAAAATGAAATAAAAGAGCAAATAACTTTTTATAAAAAATATCGAAAAACACTTCAATTTGGTGAGTTTTCACGTACATTCAAAGATAGCAAAGTACAGTGGCAAGCACAAGACGAAAGCACAACAATAGTTGGGAACTTCCAAAGAGGAATCCACGCCGCGCCAAACAATGATGTGCTCTATGCAAAAAACATTGATATAAAACAAAAATATAAAATCAGGGCGAAGCCTCAGCGATTATCAATAAAAACATTTGGAGGCCTTATCAACCATGTCCTTCCAATTAAGCTGCATGCAGACGGTTTTCTTTTACGCACAATAAATAAATTTTATTCTATGAAAGACGCAAAGGAAGACTATATTGCGAGCGGTGCACAAATTTTTTCTGGAATCCGATTAAATCAACAATTTACAGGAGCTGGGTATAATGAAAGCACAAGGCTACTTGGTGATTATGGATCAACACTATATATAATTGAAAAACTACCATAAGGAAGGATAATTAATGAATGAAGTGGCTAAAATATCGCCACTTTCATTCATTTTGAAGTTTGCGTTGCAAACTTGTATTGTATGTCGCATTTACATTGTTTTGCGACATGAAAAAAGTCAAGGCTCAAAAACTAATGTTTTTTCACTTGACTTTTTATAGGGGGAAAAATGGCAAATCAAATTACAAAAAACCGATTCTTTTTTGGGCTCGGAACTGTTGGACGAGACATGGCTTATACTATTGTAAGTTTATACCTCATGTTTTATTATACAGACATTTTAAACTTATCAAATACCGCAATTGGTTGGGTAACAGGATTTATGTTTGCTTTTCGTGTTTTTGATGCACTGAATGACCCCATTATGGGAACCATTGTCGATAATACGCGAACCCGGTGGGGAAAGTTTAAACCTTTTATTGCACTTGGGGCAATAACATCTGGTGTCATTACGATTATCTTATTTACTGACTTCGGAATGCAAGAAACAGGCATTATAGCTCTCTTTGCCATTATGTACCTCTTTTGGGGAATAAGTTTTACCGTAAATGATATTGCCTATTGGTCCATGATGCCGACACTTTCAAAAGACCAAAAAGAACGTGAAAAAATAGGGTCTTTTGCTCGTATCTGTGCGAATATCGGTTTGTTTACTGTTGTAGTTGGCATCACGCCAATTACCAATGCACTCGGCGAAGCCTTTGGTAACATGAAAACAGCCTACACTGTTTTTGCTCTTGGCATAGTAGCCCTTTTATGGGGATTCCAATTGTTTACTTTGATAGGAGTAAAAGAAGAAAAAATTACTGAAAAACTAGAAAAAACAGATTTAAAAGGAATGCTAATAGCACTTTTCAAAAATGACCAACTTCTTGTTACTGGCATTGCAATGGCCCTTTTTATGATGGGCTACAATATTACAACTATTTTTGGACTTCATTATTTTAAGTACATATTTGGGGATGAATCAATGTACTCAGTTTTTGCCCTCGTTTTAGGAGTTGCACAACTTTCAGCATTAAGTGTCTTTCCACTCTTTTCAAAAAGGTTTACACGAAAGCAATTGTATATGTATTCAACCATTTTAGTAATAGTGGGCTATCTAATTTTCTTCTTTTCGCCACAAAGCATTGCCTATATCATTGTTGCTGGCCTTTGTATTTTCTTTGCACAAGCTTTTATCCAATTGCTTATGCTTGTATTCCTAGCAGATACAATTGAATACGGAGAATGGAAATTAGGAAAACGTAATGAATCGGTTAGCTTTGCGGTACAACCTTTTATTAATAAAATCGGTGGCGCAGTGGGGTCTGGTTTTCTAGGTATAACGGTTATATTATCGGGCATGAACGTTGCAACAAGTGCCTCCGACATGGCACAAGAAGGTATCCTTTTGGTTAAAACCGTAATGCTCATTATACCTTTAATATTTATAGGAATAAGTTTTATAATCTATGCAAAGAAATTTAAAATTGATAAAACTTTTTATGAGCAAATTTTATCGGATTTAGAAAAAAGAAAGTCTATGTGATATTGTCACAGTGTTTTTTAGTAACTAAAAAACAAATACGTACTGTGTTGACACACATTCATTTTATCAATACAATGTAACTATATATAAAAACATAATTTTTATTAGGAGAAAAACATGAAAAAACTTATCGGCTTAGCATTTATTTTAGCCCTATTTACTCTGAGCCTACTCGGCTGCTCAAACACAGAAGACAGTAATGTGTTAAGAGTTGGGATGGATTTAAAATTCCCCCCATTTTCGTACATTGGTGATGACGGAGAAGCAGCAGGACTTGAGCCTATTATTTCAGAAGCCTTTGCAGAGTATTTGGGAATGGAAGTCGAAATTGTAAACACTGACTTTTCTGTTCTTATTCCAGCACTCGACACAGGCGATGTGGACATTCTTATTGCAGACATGTCAAGAACAGATGAAAGAGCACAAAAAGCAGATTTTTCTGAGCCGTATAGATATTCTCACGCGCCAGCTTTGGTAAACAAAGAATTTGCACTTGCACATAACATAACAAACGATATGAGTGAAGCAGACTTTTTTGCAATTGAAGGAGCAAACTTTGTTGGCCTTTCAGGAACTAAAGGTGTATATTACCCTCAAAGTCAAGGTGTTGATGTTACAGAAGTTACAGAAATTGGAACAGGCCTAATTGAAATATCAAACGGTATCTCAGATATCCTAGTAGCTTCTGATGAAGTTTTTGGCTTTCATGCAGCAGACCCTGAAAACACAATCGTTTACACAGGGATTACAGATGTTGTAGGTTCTTGTTTTGTAGTTAAAAAAGGCAATACAGAACTTCTTGAAAAAGCAAATGCCTTTGTTGCTTCTATGTATGAAGACGGCGGATTCTACGATACAATTAGAGCTGAATGGGATCCTATTGTTGGAGACTTTTTACAAAATCCTGACTTAGGCTTAGACTATATTATTCACGCATCAAGCAACTAATATAATAAAAGATAAGGAAAACATGAGAAATAAACTTGACTCATTACAATACATAGTAGTGGTTCTCTTTTTTACCCTTGTGGTTGGTATTGCATTACGCTTTACCATAGATGAGCCACGCTATGACCTTATCTTTGCAAGTAAAAACCTGCTGTTAACTAGCTTTATAAACACCATTTGGATTAGTCTTGTAACCTTGGTAGGAGCTTTAATTATAGGGTTTGCCCTTTTTGTAATGCTCCGCTCAAAAATTACAATTGTAAAAGCAGTTGCAGAAGTATTCAATGAAATAGTAATGGGAACACCGCTTCTAATAATGATTTTTTTAGTAGTGTATCCATTGGGACAAGTTATCAATATAAACAACAAACTTTTTTTAGGCGTGCTTGCAATGATATTTTATAACAGCCCTTACGTTGCAAACGCATATGAAACAACTGCAGCTGTTGTAACACCCGAACAATATATAGTTATGGACTTATACCAATTTAAATGGTATCAAAAATACATGTATATTATACTTCCCCAAATGGTAAAACCATTTATACCATCTTTAGTAAACAATCTTTCAAGTGTTATTAAAGGCTCTGCCCTTTTAAATATTATTTCGGTAGGAGAAATTACCTACATGACAACTGTCATTTCAAATAGAAACTATGCTGTCATTGAGGGCTATTACATCATGTGGCTTATGTATTTGGTAATGACTATACCTCTTTCACTTTTAGCGCGTTACATTGGAAGGAAGGTTGCAAAATGAAGCTGCATGTAGAAAATATTTCAAAAATATATGGGCAAAGCGAAGCATTAAAAAACATCTCTTTAAGCATTGAGAATGCCTCTTCTATAGGTATTATTGGTGAATCAGGCTGCGGAAAATCTACGCTACTTAGGCAGCTAGCCGGTATTGAAAATCCTGACAGTGGAAGCATTACTATAAATAAAATGTCTCCGATCCTTGAAAAAACAAGTTTTCAAAAAAAAATTGGCGTAGTATTTCAAACACATAATTTATTTCCACATTTTAGCATAAAAGAAAATATCACCTTTATTTTGCATACAATACAAAAACAAACAAAAAAACAAGCTAAAAAAAAGGCAAATGAGCTTTTAAAACAATTATTCATTGATGGAGAAGCAAACAAAAAGCCAAATGAAGTTTCAGGAGGACAAGTGCAAAGGGCGTCTATTGCGCGCGCACTATCTACCGACCCAGAGCTCATTTTTCTTGATGAACCAACTGCAGCGCTCGACCCTCTTTTAACCGACGAAGTATTAAAAGCAGTGAAAGATTTAAAAAAAGATGGGAGAGAATTTATTTTTGTGACACACGAAATTGCCTTTCTAAAAGAATTTGCAGATTATGTCATATTTCTAAAAAATGGCGAAGTCTGCGAGGCGGGCGATAAAACTTGTTTAACAAAACCAAAAACTAAAGAGCTTGCCGAGTTTTTGAAGATTTATTAATATTAAATTTTTCAGCTAAACCTTTCTTTCAAAACATTCTCTAAAAAGTTTACATATACTTCCCAAGAGCTTTCTCCATAACCGCCAGCCATAACATATACTTGCGCTATGTTTCGGTCTTTAAAAAAATTGTACAAAAGCATATCGCGTTCAAAAAGAAGTCCTTTTGTGAGAGACAAACCTCTTGTCGATGCAAGCTCATCTTTTTCATATGGGTCTACACCGCCAACAATTATTGCAATATCAGGCAGGGCAAAGTTTTTTTCCATAGTTAAAAGTCCCTCTTGTAATTTGGAAGTATACAAAGACTCTTCATCTTTTGCGATTCCTATATCAATGTCGCTTTTTGTCCATGAAGGATTAAATACACCGTTTTCATCATATTCAGAACCATCAAGAGGCCAGCCATGCTTCATGTGTATACTTAAGGTTCGTATTGAAGCATCATTCTTTGTTAAAAAGGCAGTACCATCACCTTTATGTGCATCAACATCAATTATCCATACATTTTTTGCAAGGCCCTTTGATTGCACATAGCGAGCCATAAGAACAACATCATTTATTAGGCAAAAGCCGCTTCCGCAGTCTGCCATGGCATGATGAGAGCCCCCTCCTAAGAAGTATGAGAAGCCTGTTTTGAGAGCAATTTCTGCAGCTTCACAGGCAGCAGAAACTCCTATCAAATTTTCATTTACTAAATTATTCAAGGGCTTAACTGCTTTTGTAGGATCATATCGATTGTATGTTCCATCCTCGTTCACCAGCTCGTATGTGCGAATTATTTCAGCTTCAGCATTTTCTGAAAACAGACTATGTATATATCGCTCTGTATGGCAAAGGAGAAGAGTTTTTTTATCTATTGGACTGTTTTTTGCCATGTGAAGCCATAGCGATCTTTCAACGGCTTTTATGCTTGTATTTAAAAGTTTTTCATAGACCATCTTTGCCTTATTATAGCGGATGGGAATCAGAATGCCATAATCTGTAAAACGAGTGTCACACTCAGTACTGTAAACTACCATATGCTAAGTATACCACTGAGATAACAAAAATAAAAGCCCTCCTAAAGGAAGGCTTTTGAGATACTCTATTGACCATAATAGGCATTTTTGCCATGCTTTCTATTGTAGTGCTTATCGAGCAAATATTGATCGATTCTATCTGCATCTCTGTTTGCCGTTTCTGTAATAATAAACATGTGGGCAACCTCTTCAAGAACCTTTGCATTATGAACAGCAGTATCTGCATCTTTACCCCATGCAAAAGGCCCGTGATTTTTAATTATACAGCCGGGAACAGCCATAATATCCTTACCATCAAAAGTTTCATTTATTACTTTTCCAGTATTTGCTTCGTAATCATTTTCTACTTCTGCATTTGTTAAACTTCTGGTGCATGGTATGTCTCCATAAAAATAGTCTGCATGCGTTGTACCATATGCAACAATATTTCGCCCACTTTGAGCAACACCTGTTGCAAATGTAGAATGAGTATGCACAATACCACCAATATCTTTGTTGTTTTTGTAGAGTTCAAGATGTGTTGGCGTATCTGAAGAAGGCTTTAAGCTTCCTTCTACAATGTTTCCTTCTAAATCGATAACAACCATATCACTTGCTTTCATGTTATCATATTCTACGCCTGAGGGTTTGATTACAACTAATCCACTTTCTCTGTCAATTGCACTTACATTTCCCCATGTAAAAATAACAAGCCCATATTTTACTAAATCTAAATTTGCTTTAAATACTTTCTCTTTTAATTGTTCTAACATTTTTTACTCCTATGAAAAAATATACAGAGCGATTTCGTTTGTTTCTCTGTTTGCACTTACAATATGCTCTTTATTGTTATGATTGTATGCCAAGACATTTGCAGGCCCACAGTCACGATCAATTACTTCATGTGAATATGTTCCATTATTATATGATACCATAAACAAATTTCTTTCTCCTGAGCGATGCCCAACAATTCCGACATTCTTACCTTCATATTTTATTGTTCCAAGTGCATGTAAAAACTCAAATTTTTCTGTAAAATCATACACTTTTTCATATGAGCCATTCTTTTTCTTGTAAATCGATACTTGATCTCCATGAAACAATGAATATGTCATAAGTTCTTTTTCACCATCTCCATCAAAGTCGATAGCAATCATATCACTTACACCATCTTCTAATATTTTTGTAGTTGTCCACGCATCACCACTTTTTGCAGGAGGTGTAATTTCATACACACCTGACTCTGTTCCAACTAGAGCAGATATAACCCCTTCGTTTTCAACTTTTGAGAATCCGTGATTTTTATGAAGACCTTCTAATAAAACTTCCATTTTTAAACAATTATTTTCATTAAATGAAGTTAGGTCACTTGGGAGCTCTGCTACAAAAACCTTTCCATCAAAGCGCCAGTCATCTTTATGCTCATGTCCTGATTTTAAAGCACAGGCCAATAAATAGTTAACTCCTCCACGAGTAAAAATACCAAATCGATGCACAAAAGGTAGGTTTGTTAAAACATTGATTTCAAAGATGCCTTTATCGTTTGGTGTTGCAACAATTATTTTTGCATCTAGTGAATCATTTGGCGAATAAAACTTTTGTGTAGATAAAAATTGGCCGTTTGTATTTGGGACTTGTTCCATTGTCATAACCCCACCAGGTCCATCCCAAACAGTTTGTTCAATATTTCCATCTAAGTCAAACATTAAGCACTTATCAACTTTTTCTGCGGCAACCAAAATATGGTCTTTATTGTTATAGTGAAGCTTTGCAACACAATAACATTTATCTAATTCTGCTATCTTTTTCTTTTCAATCATAGTTATATTCCTCCGTTTTCAAGCATATTTCTAATAAATATGTTTGCATCTTTTATTCTCTTTTCATGATTCCCTTTGCCATCATCCCAAAACTCTGTAACAAACCTTGTTACATTAAGCTCTTTTAACAAGGGACATATTCCATTAAAATCTACTTCTCCGTCGCCGTAAAACATATCCCTATACACACCAGGAACTGTTTCTTTAATATGCATGGCAATGATACGACCTTTTCCAGTTCTGATATCGGTATGTAAATTATGTCCGTATTTTTTACTTGCATTCGTTAAATTCCCTAAGTCGGGATATACATGCAAGTAAGGTGAATCTATAAGGTTTACATATTTCATAGATTTTTCTACCGTATCCATAAAAGGCGTTTCCATTGTTTCAAATCCAAGTAAAACACCATAGGTACTTGCCATCAAAACACATTTTTTTAAGTTTGTTTCAAAATCCTTGAGGGTTTGTGCACTAGAGTCTTCGTAATATACATCATAGCCTGCAAGTTGGATAACTCTTACCCCTAACTTACTAGCTAAAACAACTGCCTTTTCCATAATTTCAAGGCTTCTTTCTTGAACTTTCGCATCTGTTGCGCCAAGAGGATATTTTCGATGAGCACTCAAACAAATTGAGCCAATAGGAACAGCTTTCCCCGTAGCTAACTTAATTTTTTCTATTTGTGTTTCAGTCATCTCAAGGCGGGATAGTTTTTCATCTGTTTCGTCAATGCTTAATTCTAAGTTGTCATATCCCATTTCTTTTGCAAGTTCAAGTTTTTCTATTATGCTATATTCATTCGGGATTGCTTTTTCGTACAATCCTATTTGAAATTTTTCCATTTTTTCCTCGCTTATAGACATTCAAAATATCTTTCAATATATTGGCGCTTTCAACAGTTGTTGTTCAAAAAAGCTTTTTAGAAACCAGGTTGCAAAAAGGCTGTCCTTAACAAGAACAGCCCTTTACCTTTTTTTGCATCGCCACCCGTTAAAAAGAGCATCCGATGCCGTATTAATCAAATTATTGCACTAAAGAATTGATCTAAATGGAACATTTGGCTCTTCTGTAAAAGCATCTTCAAAGCCTCTTCTATAATGATACATTCTCTTATCTTTATCATCCGGATACACAAACTTTCCACCAACATCCCATATAAATGGAACAAACTTGTATTGAAGTGTATATTTTTTGAATTCATATAACATGTTTATTTCTGCTGGATCTGCTTTAAAGTTTGTCCATACATCGTAATGGAAAGGAATTACAACTTTACAGTTCAATGCTTCTGCCATACGTAAGATATCAATAGAAGTCATCTTATCTTGGTTACCAGCTGGATTTTCTCCAAATGATCCAAGAGCAACATCAATTTTATGATCCTGACCATGTTTTGCATAGTATGTTGAATAGTGAGAATCTCCACTATGATAAATGCTTCCTGCAGGAGTTTTAATTAGATAGTTTACAGCTTTTTCATCCATATCTGTAGGACAAATTCCTGCAAGGTCTTTTTCATCTGTTACCAAACAAGTTCTGTCAAAGCTGTCTAAAATAACAATTTCTGTATCCCCAACTTTTACAACATCGCCAGGTTTCACAACTTTACATCGGTCAGCAGGAACTCCGTAAGACAACCATTTTTCTACGCTTTTTTGTGGTCCAATAAAAGGAACATTTGCATCACAGTTTTTCATTACCGCAGCTGCGAAGAAAGGGTCAATATGGTCATTGTGATAGTGAGTTGATAGTACAGCATCAACTTTTGTAACTGCAAATGGATCATAAACAATTGGTGCAGCTCTCAAGTTCGGCTGAGTCATAACACCGCCTGTCATATTTCGCATTTGGTGATATTTTTCCATTTCTTTGTTTTTCTTTGTTCTTTTTCCGTTACCAAACCAAAGGTCAATCGCAATGTTTGTATTTCCTTCAGATTTTACCCAAAGACCGGTACATCCAATCCACCACATTGCAAAGGTGCCTTTTTTAACTTCTTCTGCATCAATTTCTTCATTGAGCCAAGTACCCCATTCTGGGAAAGCTCCCAAAATCCAAGATTCACGAGTGATAGAATCAATTTTACTCATAAATACTCCTTTAAAGTATATTAATTAAGAAAACATATTTGCAGATTAACAGCAACGCCCTAAAACTGCTAGCGAAAACATCGCCTTTCTCTTTGTTTTCTTTTACGTACAACTAAATATTTATCACATAAAATTAAAAAAAATATAAAAAACCTAAGAATTTTCCTTGCAAATTTTTCGTAATCATGCGATAATAAGCTTAAATTGGTAATACCAATTATATCATATTTTAAAAGGAAATGCAAATGGGTATGTTAAAAGAATGGCTAAAAAACAATATAAATATTGTCGATTCTGTAAAAGATTGGGAGGATGCTGTAAAAATCTGTTCTCAACCTTTAGTAGAAAAAAAGAATATTGAACAACGATACGTTGAAAAAATTATTTCGAACATTAAAGAGCTCGGGCCGTATGTTTTACTTACCGACGGCGTTATGATGCCGCATGCTCGCCCTGAAGACGGAGCACTAAAAAAAGGAATGAGCTTTTTGAAAATCCGCCAAGGCGTAGCACTTCATGAAACTGACGAGCCAGTGTATCTTTCTTTTACCCTTGCTGCAGAAGATGCAGATGGGCACCAAGACGCCATCATGGAGTTAGCAGACTTCCTTGACAATGAAGAAAATTTAAACAAATTAATTAAAGAAGACTTATCAGCAGAAGAAATATTAAACCTTTTTTAAGGTAGATCGTGCTCAACTGAGATAGGATCTCAGTAAAATAAAAAAATGCATAGCAAAACACAAAGGAGGCTTTATGCAAATTTTATCTGGAATTTGGACCTTTATTGTTCAAAACATTCTTACACAACCGGCTATGTTTATCGGTTTTATGGTTTTAATAGGGTATGCCCTTCTCCGTAAACCTTGGTATGACTGCTTGGCTGGGTTCTTAAAAGCAGTTGTTGGTTTCTTAATTTTGAGCGTTGGATCAGGTGGACTTGTTGGAAACTTTAGACCTATTTTAGTTGGGCTAAAAGATCGATTCCAATTAGACGCCATGGTTATTGACCCTTACTTTGGTCAAAATGCCGTTCAAGCAGCGATGGAAAGAGTAGGTCAATCTTTTTCACAAGTTATGATTCTTCTTCTTATTGCTTTTATTTTGAACATTGTACTTGTAGCATTCAGAAAAGTTACAAAAATTCGTTCAATTTTCACAACAGGTCACGTACAAATGCAACAAGCAGCCACAGCTTTTTGGCTCATTTTGTTCTGTTTCCCACAACTTGGTGACACACCAATCCTTATTTTAATGAGTATTGTTCTTGGTGTTTACTGGGCAGTTGGATCTAACATGACTGTTGAAATTTCACAAGAATTAACAGATGGCGGTGGATTTTGTATTGCTCACCAACAAATGTTTGGATTAAAGATTTTTTCAATGATTGCTGAAAAAATAGGTGGCAAAAACAAGAAAAAACTTGAAGACCTTCGTTTCCCTGGATTTTTATCAATTTTTAACGAAAACATGGTTGCTACATCAATTTTGATGCTTGCATTCTTTGGTACAATTTTAGTAATTCTTGGACAAGACTACCTAATGGCATCTGGATTTATGAAAGCAGGAGAAAGTTTCTTCTTCTACGTACTTAAAACTTGTTTGAACTTTGCTGTATATCTAGCAATTCTTCAATTAGGTGTACGAACATTCGTAACAGAATTAACTCACTCTTTCCAAGGTATTTCAACAAAGATTCTTCCGGGTGCTGTACCTGGTATCGACTGTGCCGCAGCTTACGGATTTGGTTCACCAAACGCAGTAACAATCGGTTTCTTATTCGGTGCTCTTGGACAATTCCTATCAATCCTTGTTCTTATTTTAGTTAACAGCCCTGTATTGGTTATTGCTGGATTCGTACCTGTATTCTTTGATAATGCAACTATCGCTGTTTATGCAAATAACAAAGGTGGTGTTAGAGCAGCTTGTATCCTTCCATTTATCTCAGGTATTTGTCAAGTATTCGGTTCAGCATTCATTGCGCACTGGGTTGGACTTGCAGCCTTCGGTGGATACCTCGGAATGTGGGACTGGGCAGTTATTTGGCCTGCAGCCACAGTACTTATGAAGTACCTCGGTTACATCGGTGTAGCAATCGTTGTTATTGGAATGCTTGCAATTCCTCAAATCATGTACGCCAGAAACAAAAAAACTTACTTTATGGTTACTGACGATTACGAACAATATAAAAAAGAAAAAGGTATTTCATAATTATACCATGTAGTTTTAAGGGCTTTGGCCCTTAAAACTACACTTTGCGTCTCTAAAGACGTATTTATTAACACAATTCCAATAGGAGCAAAAAGTGGTAAAAGTTATAGTTTCATGCGCTAATGGCGCTGGCACAAGCTTAATGATGAAAATGAGAGTCGAAAAGGTTTTCAACGACCTTGGTATAAAAACAGATATACATCACTGTGCCTTATCTGAAGGAAAAAGCTCAGCAATGAATTACAATATTTGTTTTTGCCCTTTAAACTTTGTAGATATGTTTAAAGATGCCGCCGAAAAAGGCACAACAATTGTAGGCGTAAAAAATGTAATTTCTGAGGCAGAAATTAAAGAAAGATTAGAAGCTTCAGGGTTTTTAGATACATTAAAGAAATAGCATTTAAAAAATAAAAACCGAGCTTGCTCGGTTTTTATTGTAGAGAAGAATTAAGAAATTTAGTCTTTTAGGTTTTTTACTAATTCGACTAATTGTTCAATGGCTTCTTTTTCATCTTCACCGTCTGCATAGATAGTGATTTCAGTTCCTTTTTTTATGCCAAGCGTCATAATTTTTAATAAGGATGTTGCGCTTGCTTTTTTTCCATCTGCATTCTCTACTTGAATGTCTGATTTAAATGTTTTAACGCAATTTACAAAGTCTTTACCGGGACGCGCATGCAATCCGGTTTCATTTTGTACAACAACTTTTTGTGAAGTCATATGTGCCTCCTGTATGCTTACCATATTATATTTAAAATGCAAATAATATGCAAGTCAACATGAGAACATCCTTTACAAACAATAAATTTTAGGAGTTTTATGCTACGGCGAAATAATAATACAAAAGCTGAAAAGGCATACACATTTCTCTTAAGCGAAATAACTTCTGGAAAAATTCCTCTGGGCTCCCGCTTGGCTAGCGAGCGTGATTTATCATCGCAGCTAAACATAAGTAGACTTACATTGCGAGAATCATTAAGAGCCTTATGTAATGCAGGATTCCTTGAAACAAAACGAGGTGGGGGAACATATGTCATCTCAAACGAGGACCCCTTTCCTGCCCATTCATATCTTGGCGGCAAAGATATTTCTAGCATAGAAATTTTACAAGCACGCATAACAATTGAACCTGAAGCCGCAAAACTTGCTGCTCAATTTGCCACAGCGCAGGATTTAGAGAATATCCTCGCTTGCAAGGAAAAAAGAGAACACACAATACAAAAACAGTTATCAGAGGACAGTGAAGAAGTAGATGCCCTTCACGATGCAGACACAGATTTTCATAGGTCAATTGTTTTAGCCAGTCATAACACTATATTATTAGGCTTCTTTGACTCAATGCGAGAAAGTCTTTTAGGACAGCAGCAATTAGCATCTACAAAAATAGACATGTTTGAACATTCTTCAAAATTTCACAACAAAATATATGAGGCCATCGCCAACAGAAACCCAACAGAAGCAGCAAGAACGATGAAAAAACACTTAGAAGACATTGAAAAAGTAATTACAAGCCTTCAAAGCAAACATAAAACCAGTGACCACGGAGGCATAGAATAAATGAGTCATAATAAAGAAATAAAACTAATTGTAACAGATATGGACGGAACCCTTTTGAGTAACGACAAAGTAATACCCTCCATTAACATTGAAACCGTACATAAACTACACAAAAAAAACATACCCGTTGTGCTATGCACTGGTCGACCCCACTTTATGGTTCACGAATATCTTCGCCAACTGGATATTTCATCTCAACTAATAAGCTCAAACGGTGGACTTGTACAGGACATTAAAAGCAATAAAACAATTTTTAGCAGCCATTTAGAACTAAAAAGCTTAAAAACAATTATAGACTTTTCCCTTGAACGAAATATGGATATACTCTTATACGATATTGATACCGTATATTTTACAGAGTTCAGTAAAAGAATTGAAATTTTTCATGCATATAACACACTTGCCACAAAAGGTGGTTCCCCAAGTGTTCCATGTAAAAAAATCATAGATAATTATACTGATATTACAACAGGCAAAAAAAAGATTTCAAAAATATTGATAACTGAATTGCATGGCTCAGATTTAGAAAGTGCCAACAGCCTTTTGCAAACACTACCAAGCGTCTATGCGGTCCCATCGATGGATATCGTAATAGATGTAATGAATGCCGAAACATCAAAAGGGATTGCCGTAAAAAAGCTTGCAGAATACTTAAACATACCACTAGAAAATGTACTTGTGATTGGCGATCATAAAAATGATGTCAGCATGCTATCGACAGCCGGATTTTCTGCTTGTATGAAAAATGGCGATGAAGAGGCTAAAAAAGTATCTCAATATATTACGAGCAAGACAAATGATGAAGGTGGCTTTTCAGAAGCCGTAGGTCAGTTTGTCAATTTGAATGAAGAGTAAAAACAACACCTTTTTGGTATATAATATGAATTGTAAGGAGAAATTATGAATGAAATTAAAGGGGTCCCTGTTTCAGATGGGCAAGCGTTAGGAAAAATACTGATATTGACAGTAGAATCATTAGATTATGATAAAAAAGGAATTGATGCGCAAGAACTTGATATTGAAAAAGGCAAGTTCAAAAAAGCCCTTGATGGAGCAATTGAAGAAATCAAAGGCCTTATAGCAGGTGCAGTCCAAGAAGGAAGCGAAGAACAAAACGAGGTCTTTGAGTGCTATTTGGAAATGTTATATGATGAAGAACTTATAAAGGAAATCGAAGCATATATGACAAATGAGCTTGTAACAGTTGAAAGTGCATTATCATATATTTGTGCAGATTATGTAGGTAAAATGCTGGAAATTGATGATCCATATTTTCAAGCAAGAGCAGATGATTTTAAACAAATATTTCGTATGATGTTTAGTGCACTGCACGGAACAGGAGGTGGTTCTGCGTCTCTTAAAGAACCTTTCCTTTTAGCCGCGAAAGAAATTGGACCTGCCGACATGGCAAAGGTTGATAAGAAGCTTTTACAAGGCTTTGTTTTAGAAACAGGAAGCCGCACATCTCATGCTGCAATTATTTCGCGTGCAATGGGTATACCTATGATTTCAGGTATAAAAGACATAGAAAATGTTTTGAAAGCACAAGATTTCTGTGCTATTGATGGTGCTACGGGATCGGTATATATCAATCCATCAGAGCCGCTTATCAAAGCCTATGAAAATAACATAAAGCAAAAACAAGAAGAACGTGAAGAAATGAAAAAACTTCTCCATGAAGAAGCAGTTACAACAGATGGCAAACATATTACCTTATTTGCAAACATTGGTACAACGCAAGAAATTGATGGTGTTTTAGAAAATAACGCAGACGGCATTGGTTTGTTTAGAACAGAGTTTTTGTTTATGGAAAATGGAGGCAATCGCCTTCCAACCGAAGAAGAACAATTTAAAGCATATAAAAAAGTAGTCTCAGCTCTTGAAGATAAGCCAGTAATCTTTAGAACTTTAGATGCAGGTGGAGATAAAGAAGTTGAAGCACTTGGTATTCCAAAAGAAGAAAATCCTTTCTTAGGATGGAGAGCAATTCGCTATTGTCTAAAAAGACCTGATGTATTTAAAACACAAATACGAGCACTTTTGAGAGCCAGTCATTATGGAAATTTAAAGATAATGATTCCAATGATTATTTCTAAAGAAGAGGTTATTCAATCAAAAAAAATTATTGACGAAGTAGCACAAGATTTGAAAAAAGAAGGTATTCCGATCAAAGATGTTCCTGTTGGTATTATGATTGAAACCCCTGCCGCAGCTGTTAATGCAGAGGAACTAGCCACGGTTTCTGACTTTTTTAGCATCGGTACAAATGATTTAACCCAGTACACATTGGCTGTTGATAGGGGTAATGATGCAATTTCTGATTTATATGATGAAGGTCATCCTGCTGTTATAAGTTTAATTAAACATGTTATTTCTGTGGGTGAAAAGGCAGGTATAGCAGTAGATATTTGCGGAGAAATGGCTGGAAACAGTGACTTCACCGAAATTCTATTAAAAAGCGGCTTAAAAGAATTTAGTATGAGCCCAATTTTAATTCTAAAAATAAAAAAACTTATTAGGTCCATGTCGACAAAATAAAGTTATGACTGCCATGCAAAGCATGGCAGTTTTTTTTGCCTATTTTCTTACTATATAACACATAGATTTTATTTTAAATATGTGTTATACTATAAACGCAGTGAATTCTGTACAATTTTGGAGGTATTAATCTTTATGAACGCAAAAAAAATTCTTTTTTGTCTTGTGGTTAGTGTACTGTGTTTTTCAGCATATACATATAATCCCCCATTATCAGGTGAAAATTTATTTAATTTTACTAGCCCGTCTATGCTTTCTGGGGAAGCTTCGACAGCAGGTGGTTCCCTTTTTCAAGTATATCCTGGGCACATAAGTATAAACCCTGCTATTAGTGCAGGAGAACAACGCATCGTTATTGATGCTTCTTACACGGGTTTAATTGCTCAAAATAAAACCCAAAATTATGGACAAGCCTTTAGTGCGGGAACAATTCTCCCTTCTCGTTTTGGAGTATTTACAGTGGGCGTACAAGGAGTTTTTGTCCCCTTTGAAGACATGAACTTAAAAGATAGTTTTACAATAAGGACAGCATATTCTAAAGACATACTTGATGACCTTTATGTAGGGTTAGGACTTTCTGGTACCTTTGGTTCTGACTGGGGCGTATCAGGTGATTTAGGTGTATTATATGCCATTGAAACAATTTCCTGGCTCCCCTTTATGAGTGATGTAAGACTTGCGGCCTCTTTAACACAACTAGGAAAAACATACAACCCTTCAAGCGCAGGTGTAAAAGATGATTCAAGCGATACAAGTGGTTTTCCTGGAATGATTACACCAAAACTTGGTTTTGCGGGAACACTATTTGAAACAAAGCAAGTTCAATCAGGCTTATCTTTTGATCTCTCATTCCCAACCTTTCAAAATGTTGTTTTTGATACAAACTTAAGCTTTTTATTCTTTAACATGTTTAAACTATCAACTGGGTGGCAACTAAACATGGTTGAAACCATACAAGGAAAAGCAAATTTTTATCCAAGTGTAGCTTTAAGCATGAAACTCAATATTAATGCAAAAGAAGAGTCTCTCCTTGGAAGACAAGGTCTTACTCAGAATGAAATAATTGCATCTGGTGCATTTAAACCACTTAACAACAATGTTTCTGTTGTATCTGGTAGTGCTGCCTTATACCTAGGCTTAGAAGATACCCAAGCCCCTGAAATAAAATTATGGGAGGAATAATGATAACTCAAAAAAAACCTACTCGCATTATTGCGATATCCATACTTCTTGTACTCATTGTTACAGGTGTAGCACTGTTTGCACAACGAGCTCCTTCAGGACCCGTATATATCTCACCAAACAATGATGGTGTGCAAGATGAATTAATAATCCCTCTATCTATTCAAGACACTCGCTATATAAGTGAATGGGCCTTGGTTATAGAAGATGGAACCGGAAATATAGTCAGAACAGTCGGAAATAAAGTTGCACTTCCAGAAAGTCTTACCTTTAGAAGCTTTTTTCAACGCCTTTTTTCACCAAAACAAGGTGTTGTAATACCCGAAAGCGTAACGTGGAATGGAATTTTGGACTCCGGTGAAGTTGCACCCGATGGAACATATAGCTACTACGTAAGGGCTTCTGATGACAACGGAAACGAAAGCAGAACATCATCATATGAAGTTATTGTTGACAATACAGAGCCAACGGTAACAATAGAACAACCTTCTGCCGCAGAAAAAATCTTTGGCGGAAGCAATAAAGCAGAATTTTCGATTACCCAAACAGGTTCTCAAGAAGATTTATGGACAGGACAAGTCCTTGATAGCACTGGCGCCGTTGTAAGAACTTTTTCTTGGAGAAATTCTATTCCGCGGAACATAGAATGGGATGGAAAAGATAATAACAATGTTGCTGTTTCCGAAGGCGCATATACCTATAGAATAACAAGTACCGACAGAGCCGGAAACAACAATGAAAGTGCACAAATTACAAATATCATATACGATGCAATTCCAAGAGCAGTAAACATGATGGTACAAGGAAGTCCTTTTTCTCCAAATGGGGATGGTGTAAAAGATACAATCAACATTTTACCCTCTATGTCTACAAGCTCTGGACTACTTAACTGGGAAATTGATATTAAAGATTCTCGAGACAGAACTGTTTTTACATTTGATGGAACGGATGAGCCACCGCAAAGCATTGCTTTTGACGGAAAAAGCAGTAACGGCGCAGTTCTGGCAGACGGAAATTACAAGCTCTCTTTTACTGCCCTTTTTAGTAACGGCCAAGAGTCAACAATAAATAGAAATATTACTGTAGATAACACAAAACCTGTTGCTGGAGTACGTACAGACCGAACTATTTTTAGTCCCGATGGTGATGGCAGACTTGATAGCATTACAATTTTCCAAGAAGGCTCTAGAGAAAAAGCCTGGACAGGAACAATCATAAACGAAGCAAATGAAGTTGTTAAACAGTGGGAATTTGGTGAAGAGCCACCTGAATCGGTAGAATGGAATGGGGTAACCGATGACGGCCAAATAGTTGATGGCTTTTATAAATATGTTCTTGCAAGTACAGACTTAGCAGGAAATGTTAGAGAAGAGCAAACAACAGCGATAGAGCTAAATACTGGAACTACAGAAGTTATTCTCACGGTGAGTCCCGATGCCTTTAGCCCTAACAGCGATGGAACAAAAGATACAATTACTTTTTCACCAATTATCCGCACAAACACAGGAGTTTCCGAGTATGAGCTCTTAATTCTTGATGCAGAAGGTAAAACAGTAAGAACCTTCACTGAACAAAGAAGCCTTCCAAGAGCAATAGATTGGAATGGACTTACCGATGAAGGAGCAAGAGCTCTAGATGGAATGTATTCTGCTTCTTTGTATACTCTTTCAAATAATGGAAGTGAAACAAGAGTTGTAACGCAAAGCTTCGAGCTGGATACCGAGTACCCTACAGTTACACTAAGCGCTCCATACACTTTATTTAGTCCGAATGGAGATAATAATAAAGATTCTCTTACCCTAGACATTACATCAAGTGAAGAAAATTTATGGACCGCTACAATTACAGCTGATGAAAACAATGAAATTGTAAAGACGATGAGCTGGAATGGACTAGCACAATCTTTTGCATGGGACGGAACAGATGAGGCTGGAAATACTGCACTTGACGGTTCATACACTTTTGCCATTACTAGTACCGATAGAGCTGGAAATACTGTTGCAGCCGAGCTTGGGAACATAGAAATTGATAATCGTGAAGCAACTGCCTATATTACAATTTCAAATGAAGCCTTTAGCCCAAATAATGATGATTTCTTGGATAATCAAACCTTTACTATAAGAACAAGTATTACAGAAGGTGTTGATTCATGGGCATTTACAATAGTAAATACTTCAACAGGAACAATAGTTCAAGAATGGGATAACACAGACCAGCCAGATGTACCAGCTACAATTACTTGGGATGGAATATCAAGCAGTGGAATTATTGCAGAAGGAAGCTTTACTGCAAACTTGAATCTATCTTACACAAAAGGAGACACTGTATCTGTTACCAGTTCACCTTTTATAAGCACCATAACAGCTCCTATGCTTTTAGTACAAACTGCTCCTGAATACTTTAGCCCAGATAATGACGGTTCAGATGATGATATGTTTATTAGACTTCAAGGACAAAGCATAGTTCCGTTTAGTTCATGGTCTTTTGAAATTCAAGACCCCCAAAATAATAGACCATTCTGGACAACAACCGGTAAAACATCAATTACAGAGCGAATAATTTGGGACGGTAGAAGCAATACAGGGGAACTTGTTCAATCAGCTATGGATTATCCATATGTATTCACTGTAACGGACTCTGTAGGAATGACATCAACTGTAGAAGGCGTTATTCCAATTGATGTACTTGTTATCCGCATTGGTGATGTATTAAAAATGCAAGTTCCATCAATTATCTTCAGAAGTGATAATGCAGACTTTGTTGGACGCTCAGAAGATCCTGCGAGAGGATTATCACAGTCTGTTATTGATAACAACGAAAGAGTATTGCGACGTATTGCAGAAATCTTGAATAAGTTTAGAGACTACAACGTAACAATTGAAGGTCATGCAAATAACCTAAGTGGGACTGAGGAAGAAGAGACTTCGACCGAAAATGGAAATATTCCACTCGTACCTCTCAGCGAAGCTAGGGCCGAGTATGTAAAACAAGTACTTATTTCATACGGAATAAGTGAAAGTCGCCTAAGCACTGTTGGTATGGGAGGTCGCGTACCAATTGCAGCTTTAAGTGATAGAGATAACTGGTGGAAAAACCGCCGCGTAGAATTTATTTTAGATAAGTAGAATTTAAGATGCCCACACATTTGTTATGTGTGGGCATCTTTATTTTAAAATATGCAAGGTTGTCTTCTCTAACCTATCTCACATAATTTAAGTCGAAAAAATTTACAATTTTCCTGGGCTCACCTTGACTTGTTTCTATTCATAGTATATACTAACTATATGAACAAAAACTACTTTTATTATTACTATTTTTCTCAAACCCATACAGGAGCGCATCTGTAATTTGAGCAGTAGTATAATACTATTGATAGATAAAGGCTCCTTTAAAAGGGGCCTTTTTTTTATGTTTCAATAAATTTTTAGGAGAGGAATATGATTGTTGTATTAAAACCAAATGTAGAAGAAAAGGAACTGCAAGAGTTCTTAACGATGCTTCATGGAAGAGGCTTAGACACACACCTTTCACGAGGCGAAAACACTACTATTGTGGGCTTGGTTGGAGACACTGTTTCCATAAATGAAAAAAGTTTGGAAATTCACCATCTTGTAAGCAAAGTTATGCGTGTACAAGAGCCCTACAAAAAAGCAAACAGAAAATTTCACCCCAAAGACACCCTGGTTAATGTAGGCGATAAAGCAAAGGGAACAGATTTTATTATTGGGTCAAATCGTCTCGCCGTCATGGCAGGGCCTTGCTCTGTTGAAAGCGAAGAACAACTCATGGAAATAGGCAAAGCTATAAAGGCAAGTGGTGCTCAATTTTTGCGTGGTGGTGTTTTTAAGCCCCGTACATCTCCCTATGCCTTCCAAGGAATGGGTGGAGATGGTATGCGCTTAATGGAGGCTGTAAAAAAAGAAACAGGCCTTCCCATTGTTACAGAAATCATGGCTATCAAACAACTTGAAGAGTTTGACAACGTAGATATTATTCAAATCGGGGCAAGAAACATGCAAAACTTTGATCTTTTAAAAGAGCTAGGCTCATGCAAAAAGCCAATCCTTTTAAAACGGGGGCTTAGCGCAACCATCAAAGAGTTTTTAATGTCTGCAGAATACCTTATGGCAGCGGGAAATAACGATATTATTCTTTGTGAGCGTGGCATTAGAACATTTGATAACTATACCAGAAATTGCTTAGATTTAAGTGCTGTTCCGTTCTTAAAAAAGGAAAGTCATCTTCCTATAATAATTGACCCGAGCCACGCATGTGGAATGGCTTGGATGGTTGAATCCTTGGCAAAGGCGGCTGTTGCGGTTGGAGCAGATGGTCTTATGATTGAAGTCCACAACAATCCAGAATGTGCCCTGAGTGATGGAGAACAATCTGTTACACCTGCCGAGTTTGATGAAATTATGAAAAAAGTTACAGCTTATGCAAACATCGAAGGTAAAACACTATGAAAACATTTGGCTTTATAGGACTGGGCCTCATGGGAGGATCTTATGCAAAGGCAATAAAACAATGTTCAATTGCAGCAAGCCCTTTTATTAACGGGGGTATTCGCCTTCTAGCCTGCGACAAAGATGAAAAAACACTTCAATTAGCGAAGAATGATGGCGTGATAGATGAGGGATTTTTACCCAATGCCGTTGGGGAAATGCTCTCAGTTTGTGACGTTGTTATAGTTTGCTTGTACCCCAAACGAACCCTTGAGTTTATAATTGAACATCAACAAAGTTTTAAATCAGGATCAATTATTACAGATATTGCAGGCACTAAACTAGCCCTGATAGAGGGTTTAAAAGATTTTACCCGTGCTGACGTTGATTTTATTCCCGCCCACCCAATGGCAGGAAGTGAAAAAGAAGGTTATACTCATTCTTCTGCCGATATTTTCAAAGGACGAAACTATATTCTGCTTCCTTTAGAAAAATCAAAAAGTGAAAACATAACCTTTCTTAAAAATTTAGCTTATGCGATGGGGTTTAAGCAGATTATTGAAACAGATGCAATAAGCCATGATCACAAAATAGCTTTTACCTCACAACTTTGCCATGTTATAGCCTCTGCTCTTGTGGATAGTGCTGAAGACACGAACATAACAGCCTTTGGAGGTGGGAGCTACGAAGATTTGACACGCATAGCTATGATTAACGCCCCTCTGTGGACAGAGCTTTTTATAGAAAACAAAGAAGAGCTTGTGAACCATATTGAAAAATTTGAGTCCTCTCTTTCGAAGCTAAAAGATTTTGTGAAAAATGCTGATGCAAACAACATGATACAAAATTTACAAAAAGTACGCGAAAAGCGAATCGAAATGAGTACAAAGTAGCGCTGAGTACACTCTTCATATAATACGTACCCTCCTCCATATCGGGGGAGGGTCATTTTTTCTGTCTACAAAATATCATCCAATAATTTTATACAATCATCATACGGCATAGGGTGTGCATAATAAAAACCTTGAATATACTCACTTCCACAACTTATAAAAAAATCTGCCTGCTCCTTTGTCTCGACACCTTCGATAACAACTTTTCTATCAGTATGTCGAATAGCCTTTAAGAAAAATCTAAAAAAATCTTCATATCTTTCTTTTTCTGTTGCCAACAAAACCAAGCTTCTATCAATTTTTATTATTTCCACTGGCAAGTGCAAAATTAAACTAATATTCGAATAATCAACCCCAAAGTCATCAACTTCAAACACAAACCCTTTCTCTTGCATTTCACGCATAACACCACTTATTAAACCTGCATCCCCAATCAGAGTTCGTTCAGTAATTTCTATCTTAATTTGCTCTGGGCAAATATCATATTTACCTAGTATCTGCATTATTTTTGAGACAAGGTTTTGTTCTAAAAACTGTGCAGAGGGAAAGTTTATAGAAATTGAATGCCCATCCAGTTTTGAACCATATCGATCCAAAAGCGAACGTAAATCTGCACACACCTTCTCTAGAACCATATATGTCATATTTACTATGAGCCCTGTTTCTTCTGCGAGGGGGATAAACTCATCTGGATAAATCGACCCTAATTCTTTTTTCATACGCAAAAGAGCCTCGGCTCCTTTAAAGGTCTTTGCTTGGGTAGAATATATTGGTTGGTAATTCACTTCAAAGCCATCATTTTCTAGGGCATATTTTATTCGGTCTATAACACTATTACGCCGGCTCATTTTTTCGCAAATTGTAAGGTCGTGCATAAAATTAGTACGATACTTTCCATGCTTTAATGATGAGATTGAGTAGTCAAGAGCTGAAACTAGAGGCTTAGGGTCTGTACCAAATTCAGGAAAATCAACCTGCGCATATACTACCTTAACCGTCATTTCTTTTTTACTGCTTTCACCGAAGAAAGGTTTTTCGAAACGCTCTGCTGCTTTATGGACGAGAGCTTCTTTCTCTTCATATTTTTTATCCATTAAAACTGCAAACTCATCACCACTATAACGATATACATGATATCTTTTAAAAGTTTGTCGAAGATGTACCGCAACGCCCTCTAAGAGTTCATCACCACCCAAAAGACCATAGCGTTCATTTATTCCTTTTATGTTTCTAAGGCTATACAAAACAAGTGAAAACTCAAATTGGGTATTATTTGAAGTGCCTTTTTTTCTAGCGTACGCACTCACTCTTTTTTCTACATCATATGCAAGCCTTACTCTATTATGAAACCCTGTTAAACTATCTGTTGACCTCGTAACATTTTGTATATATAAAAACACCACCAATGCGCCTGCAACATTTGCAAGCCCCGATAGCAATACTTCTGGAAAGATTAGTTGAGAAAATGATATTGCGGACATAACCACAACATTTATACATATAACAAAACCTATCCCCCTGTATATTGAATTCCTGCTTCGAAAAGCTTCAATAAATATTGCAACGATATAAAATAATGCAACTGGGTATGGAAGAAGGTATAAATTTCCTCTCACGTATCCGAATTCATACGAAATTGAAAACAAATAATGTGAAAAATAATTAGCAATTACAAAAATAACATAGAGTGCATACGGGGCCATCAATAGAATAGTTGGAAGTGAAATTTTAGCCTTAGTATTTCTGCTTCTTTTTAATGACTTTACATACAACAATCCCATAACCAAAGCTAAGGGCAATGATATAAAATACATGTCGACAGCAAACACTACCAGCCATATTGGATACATCAAAATATCCATTGTCATATACGTTGAAATTAACGTGAAAACTACAATCAAGAATATCGCCAGAACGATACCTTTAAAAAATCGGTTTCGTCTTGAGTCAGGTTCTTTTTCTAAAAAAAGATTTAGTAGTAATATTGATATTATTACAAATGAAGCGAGTTCTGCTGCATAATTGTACTGTATCACGTGTATGTTCCTTTAATTAAGTGGCCTACTCTCTTTTCTCTACATATATTCTAACGCTTTTTTAATAAAAATGCAACAAAGTCATTAAAGTTTAAAGGCACAGCATAGTAAAAGCCCTGTATATATTCGCAGCCACATGATTCAAAAAAATCAACTTGCTCTTTTTTTTCTACACCTTCCACTATGAGCGTACGCCCTGTAAGTTTTATAGCTTTAATAAACTGTTTAAAAAAATCTTGGTGTTTTTTGGTTGCAGTTGCAATTAGCACTAAACTTCTGTCAATTTTTATTATATCTACTGGTAAATCAAGTACCATGCTTATATTTGAATAGTCAATTCCAAAATCATCAAGCTCAAAGATAAAACCTTCTTCTTTCATATCTGTCATAATACTATGGATTAGCACTGTTTCATGTATCAAGGCTCTTTCGGTTATTTCTATTTTAATCCAAGCCGGCGAAATATTGTAAGTTTGTAAAATAGACATCATTTTTGAAACCATCTCATAATCTAAAAACTGTGTGTAAGAAAAGTTAATTGATACGGATATAACATCTATATTGCTACTATGTATGTCTATCAGAGTTCTCAAATCTTTGCAGACCTTTTCAATTATTTTGTACGTAATTTCGATTATTAACCCCGTTTCTTCTGCTAATGGTATAAACTCATTTGGATAAATAGGATCTATTATATTGTCTTTCATTCTCACAAGGACTTCTGCTCCTGTGAATTTTCCATCTTTTATAGAATATATTGCCTGATAATGAACTTCAAACCCATCATTTTTTATGGCATCTTTTAACCTTTCTATAATTTTGTTTCTTCTACTCATAGTATTAAAAACAGAAATGTCATGCATAAAATTTGACTTCACTAAACCTTTTTTTAATGATGCGATTGAGTAATCGAGAGCTGTTAATAATGTTCTCGCATCTTTCCCAAAACTAGGAAAGTCTACGCGCGCATAGACAATGCTTAGATTAATTTCCGTTGAAAAGCTATCATTCTTAAATGGAAGCTCAAATCTCTTGACAATTTCTTGAAGCAGATTATCTAAGGACTCTTGCGGCTCATTTATGAGAATTGCAAATTCATCTCCACTGTAACGATATACAACATATGGATGAGAAGCCCGCTTTAAGTATTTTCCTACTCCTTCAATTATTCCATTGCCATACACCAACCCAAATCTTTCATTAATAGCCTTCATATTCCTAATACTAAAGGCAACTAGAGAGAATGTTTTAACTTCTTTTTCTCTTCGAAACATCTTAAATCTAATTTTAATAAGTTTCGTTAGAGTGTAGGTAAACCTTTCCCTGTTATAAAGACCTGTTAATGAATCTGTTGACTTGGTTACATTTTGAACATACAAATATACGAGCAAAACTCCTGTCGCATTTGCAAAACCAGTTAGTAATATGTTTGAAAAAAAGAATTGGCACATAACAATGAGTGTAATAACGACCATACTTATGCAAAGAATAAACCAAATACCTCTATTTGTTTCATGCCTACTAATTATTGCTACAACAAAAATACCTGCAATGTAAAAAAATGAAACTGGATATGGAACTTGATACAACGGTCCTCTTACATACCCAAAGTCAGGTGAAATAGAAAAAAAACCATAAAACCAATAGTTTGAGATTACTAAAAGCACATAAAGAATATATGGGAGCAATAAAACAAAATACAGAGTATTAAAACTTATAGAAGAAGTTTTAATTTTCCGAAGGGATACTGCATACAAAAAAACAATAGCAGAAGAACTAGGTAACAATATATAGTAGAGAACTTTAAATAAATCTATTATCCACATAGGAAAATTATTAAAGTACAATGAACTATACGTTGAAATAAGAGTAATAACTATTGAGGAAAAGGCAACAAACACAATCCCCCTAAAAAGCTGATTTCTTCGAGAATCTACGCCCCTATCCCAAAAAAGGTTTAACATTATTATTGACATAATAACAAGAGAAGCCAATTCTACTTTTAAATCATACTGCAACAATTAAAACTCCTCTTATATAGTAGCATAATATGTAGCATTTACGAAAATATTATACCCAGCCCTTTTTATATAACACTCGTGCACCTACAATAGTTACAAGAACGCTAATAGGAATTAAGCCACCCGAAATGCCGCTGGCAACTTCTGGAGGAAGAATCAAAAACAAAACAAGAATAAAAACTACCGGGAGTATTGCAAGTTTTGGATTTTGCGATACAAACATATATCCAAGTGCTCCAAAAAGCGCCGGAACCACATTTGTAAAGGCAGGTGAAAGGGTAGGAGATGATAATATCGGTGTAAGCGGTGCAAGCGCTAAAACACCAACGATAATTATAAAGGTTGTAACTAATGTGGAAGAAGCTACTGAAAGTGTAGACAACACATCTGCTTGTTCACTCCCCGACTCTGCACCACTAATTTCAAGGGCATTCATTACACAGGGTATTTTTAAATTCGTAAGATTGCCTGTTATAAAGGCCAAATACGATGCCCCCGATCCTAAAATTGGTGTGTATGTCAAAGCTTCAATAATCCCAATTGGGATGTAAATTATACCAACTCTAAAAATTCCTGCCAGTACATAGCTTGCATTAGGCATTACTCCCAGATATGCACAAATTATTACCGGTACAGAACAGATTACCATAAGTGAAAGTACTGACCAGATTCTACCAATTACATGTATATTTAAATTTGATTGTGCTTTCATTATAGACCTCCAAACCCAAGTGCGTTAGATACAATCATCGCAAAGAGCATACCAACAATCATGCTGAGAGGCAGTGAAAAGCCTTCTAAGGCTTTTCCATTATAGCGCTTGACTATAATATCACAGCAAAACATAATTAAACCTGAAACACCCATTACAACCAACGAAAGCCAGCCTTCTTGCAAATCGAGGCGCCAATCAATTATTGGGGTTCCTAAAAAAGTACAAATCATACCCATAAACATGGAGGCAACAACAAGTTTTCCCCATTTATTATCTTTTTGTTGCATGTTTCGTATACCACTCGTATATTTTTTTAGAAAAAAGATATTAAAAAATATACCGGCGAGGATGCAAACTGTCATAACAGTTACAATAGAAACAAAAACTTCCGGTGTTAAGTATTCTAACAAGAGAGCCGGTACATTTGCAGCCCTTGCTGCTGCATCTGCTGCTATTAACTCATATTGCACCGCCCCAACAACAGAAAGGCGAATCCAAGAAAGTGGAACTCCCAAGCCTCCAGCCATTGTAACTAGGCCTAACAAAATTGCAATTGAAGGTACAACTGTGAAAATACAACTAGAGCGTATTACCGAATGGATTGTTTTTTTGTCTATACCTATTGCAATTGCACTTTTATATGATCTTACCATAAAGTATATAGATAAAAGCGTAATAAATAATGCAACCCCTGCACCAAGCAAAAACATAAAACTTGAATTTGCAAGAGTACTCATGTTCTCTGAATTCATGCAAAAACTCCTTAAGTAGAGTATAACATATTTAAGTTTTTTTAGCAATTTAGTATACCACAAATTTCATTTCAGTGGTATACTAGAGATATAAAATAAAACTAGATATATCGGAGGTATTACATGAAACATTCAATCGCAACAGACAAAGCACCCGGAGCAATTGGGCCCTATTCTCAAGGGGTTCAAACATCTTCCCTTGTTTTTACATCGGGCCAACTTCCTATCGACCCTGTTACAGGCTCTTTTGCAGGTGACTCCATTCAAGAACAAACAAAGCAGTCATTAAAAAATGTTCAAGCCGTTCTTGAGGCCGCAGGAAGCTCTCTTGATAATGTTATCAAATCAACTGTGTTCTTAAGTGACATGAATAATTTTGGAGGCATGAATGAAGTATATGCAGGTTTCTTTTCAGAAGGAAAATTTCCCGCACGCTCATGTGTTGAGGTAGCTAGGCTTCCAAAAGATGCACTTGTTGAAATTGAAGTAATTGCAACAAAATAGTGTCCGAACCAACAAAAGAATCTTTGCCTTTGCACATATTTTTGATGGGTGAATGCAAAATAGGAAAAACAAAGCTCATTTATGAGTGTATACAACACTTAGAGGAGACTCTCAAAATAGGTGGATTTTCTACCTATTTTGACAAAAAGTCTTCCCAAGAAAAAATTCTCTATATATCTCCTTTTAATCGTGAAAATATAGACTCCCCTTCACTTCAAAAAAAGGCCATTATGCATTGGCTTTCGGGCAATATCACTGTTTTTAAGACCGGTTTTGATGACTATGGCAGTCAATTACTTCAGCAATCTAAAAATGTAGATATTATTGTAATGGATGAGCTCGGTCGGTTTGAAGAAAATGCAGAACAATTTAAGAAAGAAGTGATTAAATGCCTTGATGAAACAATTCCTATCCTCGGTGTTATACGAAGCTTAGACTATGGAACGTGGTTAGATGAGATAAAGATACATCCAAATGTTACGGTATTACACGTTGATAAAAATAATTTAGATACGGTTGGAAAAATACTTTTGAATCATTACTGTGCAAATAAAAAAAGCAGCAGAGCTTGATAATCAAATCTCTACTGCTTTTCCCTAATCATTGTGACTTATGCATTAATAACTATTATCTACATAAAAAATCTTGCTACGAAAATAACAAACAGTATCCATGAAACAACAGAAATTGATTTTGCTTTTCCTGTAACAACTTTTAAGATAACGTAGGAAATTAATCCCCATACAATACCTTCTGCAATTGAATATGCGAATGGCATAACAAGGATACAAATAAAAGCAGGAATTCCTTCTGTTGGGTCTTCAAAGTTAATTTTTACAACAACACCTAGCATAAAGAACCCAACCATAATTAGAGCTGGAGCAGTAGCTGCGCCTGGAACTAATAAGAATAAAGGGCTTAAAAATAGTGCTAGTAAGAACAATACAGCGGTTGCTACAGAAGAAAGACCTGTTCGTCCACCTGCTGCAACACCTGCTGTACTTTCAACATAACTTGTAACAGTTGATGTACCAAGGGCAGCACCCACAGTAGTACCAATAGCATCTGCTAAAAGAGCTTGTTTTACACGAGGGATTTTTCCTTTGCTATCAATAAGATTTGCACGTGTTGCAACACCAACAAGAGTACCTACTGTATCGAAAATATCAACAAAGAAGAATGTGAAGAAAATAGTGAAGAACTTTAATGTTGCAACACTTGTCCATTCAAATTCCATAAATATTGGAGCGGCAGGAGCTGAGAATGGTGAAAATCCTTCAGGAATATTTGTTACTCCAAATGGAATACCGACGATTGTAGTTATAAGAATACCTAGAAGAATTGCACCCGGTACTTTTAATACATATAATATTGCTGTGATAATAAGTCCGATTACAGCAACAAGTGGTGCCCCAGTCAGTGCTGAAAAAGCAACTGTTGTGCCTGCATCTGTTACAACAAGACCTGCATTTGCAAGGCCTATAAGCGCAATAAACAATCCAATACCTACTGCAACAGCTTTTTTGAGACTATCTGGAATTGCATCGATTATTGCTTCTCGTACATTTAAGAAAGAAAGCAAAATAAATACAAGACCTTCTAAGAATACTGCTGTTAAGGCCAGTTGATACGATTCGCCCATACCTAAAACAACGGTAAAGGTAAAGAAAGCATTTAATCCCATTCCAGGGGCCAAAGCAACAGGAAGGTTTGCGGCAAAAGCCATAATTAATGTTGCAATTGCTGCAGATAATGCTGTTGCAGTGAAAACACCGCCCGCATTCATGCCTGTAGCCGATAGCATCCCAGGGTTAACGGCTAAAATGTAAGCCATAGCGAGGAACGTGGTCGCACCTGCTAAAAGCTCTTGCTTAGTAGTTGTGCCTCGTTCTTGAAGTTTAAAGAGTTTTTCCATTACTTCCTCCGAATAAAAATATTATACTATAATTTTAACATAGCATTAACGGGTATGCAAGCCTTATTTTGTTTTTTTAGTGAGTATTTTATGAGTTTTTAGAATTAGATTACAGACTAGAAGGGGGCAAAACCTTTTAAAACTTCTTCCATTTTTTCAGGAGTTCTGTAGTTTAGCAAAACAGTTGCGAATCTGTCTCCTTTTCGACTTAATAGTACTGTTTGATACACTGTTGTACCTTCTATGTTAATAGTTGCCGATAAGTCCAAATAATATGTATTTCCCAATAACCGTGTTGTTTGTTCATTAAAAACCACATCTCGCCCATGTGTTATGGTAAGTTCCATAGCTAAAATTTCAATATATTGTTCTACCGTAAAATCATCTGCAAAAATTTTTTCACTTAGCACTTCAAGGGTTGTTGTTCCATCCCCAGACCTTGCCATAACTTCATAAGCAATTTGCATTTTCGTGTAGTCCACAAGCTCTGCATTTGGTCCATCTATATTCATTGATTGCACTGCGTTAATATCTTTAAGGGCATCTTCACTTGTTAAGATAATACCCTGAGTAGGACGATACCGAAAACCGAACCACCTACTTGCAAATTCACTACCCTCCCATGCTCCTTGTGAATACGGGACTTCTTCTTCAATAAGTAAAAAAGATTCTTCAAGGGTTATTTCTTCTTCTGCACCTTTCATTGTTTCACACGAAGTTATAACGATAATTATAAATGACACAGAAATAAATACAAATCGTTTTATCATAACTACTCTCTTATGCCCCCTCTACACTACACCATGAAAGTTGTTTTAGTGTTTCTACCTTTAATTATCAATCATGTTATGTGTTTTGTCAAGATTTTTATAAAACAAGTATTCCAAAAACAGCACCCATTATGATATATACAATTACTGGAAGCTTTGTTTTAAAAAGCAAAATCGTCATTGCAAGCCATGCAGCAATTCTTGGTATGTCAATTACGGAAGCCCACGAATAGTCATTTGCTTGGGGTATAATTATTACCGAAATTAAAAGCACATTACAGGCTGCAACCCACACAAGCCCCGTAGCAGCAGGGCGCAATACACTAAAAAGGGTTTTTACAAGTGGTTTTTCTTGAATAGAGCCAAAAAAACGGGCAATTATCATAATAACAATGAGTGACGGAGCAACGGTACCTGCAGTTGTAAGGATTCCACCCCAAACTCCATGCATTTCATAACCAAGATATGTTGCCATGTTTATGCCAATGGGTCCTGGTGTTGACTCAGAGACTGCAAGCATATTATAAAACATGTCTGCACCAATGATGTCACGACCAACAAGCTCTTGGTACATGAGGGTGATGGCCACCTGCCCTCCACCTATAGTAAAGAGTCCAATGTAAAAGAAAAGCGCGAAAAGCTCAAAAAGGCTCATACATCACCTCCTTTGTGAATACTTTTGTGCTCTCGAAGGGTTGATGAAATATGCAGCAGAGCCCCTATTACAAAAGCCGTCAAAATTACCCAAAAAGTTTGAATATCAAGGATAAACACAAGCGAAAAGGCTGCAATTGCTACAAAGCCTTGAAAAACCTTTTTAATTGCATTTTTTGCAAAGGTAATTGAGGCCTTGGTTAAAAGTGCTGCTACAGCTATGTTTATGCCCGTCAAGGCCTTTTTTACTACCTCATTATCGGTATAGTTTGATAAAAAAGCTGCTATTATGGTAATAATGATTATTGAAGGAGCAACCATTCCAAGAGTTCCAAAAATGCCACCAATAACACCCGCTTTTTTATAACCAACGAATGTTGCAACATTGACGGCAATAATTCCTGGGGTAGATTGCCCAATGGCAAAGTAATCTAAAAGCTCTTCTCTATTTGTCCACTTTCTTTTTTCTGAAAGCTCTTCTTCTAAAAGCGGGAGCATGGCATAACCACCCCCAAAGGTTACCGAGCCAATTTTGAAAAAAACCCAAGCAACATCAAAGAGATTTTTTACAATTTTTTTTACATCACCTAAATGCATGTTTTTCATAGATAAGAGTATATCAGTTTTTTGTATTTTATAAAAGAGACTCGTTTTTAGTTAGCTTTTTATAACTTTTTTGCACAAAACTTTCATTCTATGATATACTTAAAATATGAACACCTATGCGATTCCCAAAAAAACACGTTTCATTTTTCTCGTATTTTTTATTCTTCTTGCACAGCCAATAGTAGCAGAAGATGAAGCAATAAACACCCAAACACAAGCCCTCTCTGAAATTTCACTTCCTTCATTTGCTGAAACAAATGAAGCTGCACATTTTTATGGCAATAAACTTTCTGACAACAATATTTTAGGAGGTTACGGTG